>CALWKG010000004.1 GCA_944381205.1 uncultured Clostridia bacterium | reverse complement strand
AATTTTAAAGCAATCCAGTTTGAATATTGCTTTTCGTTTTCAAACTTATCTATTACTTCTTTTTTTGTTATAAGTTTCGGCAAAGTTTCCATAATATACCTCTTGTTTTTATTACCAATAATAGCACAAAAAACTTATAATATCAAGTATTTTGAGCGATTTTTGGTATTTTTAAAATAAATTTAAAAAGTATTATATAGTTTTAAGCAGTTTAAAAATACTAAAATTTAGCAAAAATGTAGGCGTAGGTGTATGTAGGTGCACAAGTTTTAAATTTTTTTGTACCTATTATAAAAAATATTAGCAAAAACGCTAGTATTTATAAGGAGTTTATCAGCATAGAGCACAAGCTTTGGTTAAAATATTTTTAAATTGGTAAGGAAGGGGTCGCGGGTCCGATTCCCGCCATCAGCTCCAAAATTTAAAAGCGATAAAATGTTTGATTTACACAGTACTAAAAGTTTTTATTTACTGAGTGATAAAAATTTTTGTTTGCGCAAGGTTGCCTTATTAATAAGAAGATTTATTAATAAAAAAACTCCCAAAAGTATATTACTTTGGGATTTTTTTCTTGATGAGTTCTTATTCCCTATAAATTAAAAATTTTACAAGTCTAGATTGCAACTTAAAAAACTGCTTTTTAAACTAAATACTGTCCCCCCTTTTTAAAAGCATCTGAATTTTTGGTGGCGCTTCAAATCTGTTGGTAAAGACTATAAAAATAACAAATCTTTGATATCTTTAAATATAATAAATCAGTAATGAATTCCCTGCCATCATTTTATCTTTATACTATCAAATAATTTTGAACTAACTAATAAATCTGGGTCTTTTACTAGATTAGAAGATAGGACATCTACAATCTCAAATGTTTTTTTGTTTACAACTACAACATTTAGTCCTTCCTTATTAGGAGAAAACTCTTTTTCATTAATTCTGATTGAACTATGAGTATTCTTTTCAACATTTTTACTTGAAACAAAGATAGTACCACCTTCACTATTATACACATACTCAACCCCACTTTCATTTTGCTCTTCATAAACAAAACCTGAATCACAATCAGACACGGCAATATAGTATGGGGAGTTTATCTCCATTTTTAAGTTTATTAATGATTTTCTTCTGAAATACTTTATGTTTTTAGAACAATCTCCATTGGAGGAAATCACAATAATGAATTTCCTTATATTTTCAATTTTGTCAAAATAATTATTAAAATCTAGTACATAACTTTTTAAGTTTTTATACCTTTGGTTAAGTCTTGTAAACTTGTTTTGTTGTAAAATAAAATCAAAACCTAAATCGTCTATTTTTATATCTTTATTCGATATAGGATTAAAATCTTCATAATTAAGACTTAGTAAACTTAGTAACCTTTTCGCTTTTTGCTGATACGAAGTATGAATATAGTGGTCTACTGGGGGTATATATTTTTGATAAGCATCATAATCTCCATACATAGAACACACTCCATCAACAAGCATTAACTTCTTTGACTTTGGGAGTTTAGCAACTAAATAATTATGATATTTGTTTATTATGTTTTGATACTCACATAAATCTTTTTGATTCTTATAATCTTGCAACTGAGAATTTATATCAAAATAGTTCTTAGATAATTGAGTGTGATTAATTATAATTTTCTCTTCATCAAAGTTGTTTTTTAACCACAAAATAAATTTATCTAATCCAGAAAAAATTACTTTTTCGTCTATTTCTTTAAATGGTATCATTTCAAATTCGATTTGTTTTAATATTGGGGTATTGCTTTTTTCTATAAAATCAATATACCGTGAAATACTTTGACCTGTTCCTTGAAGGTAAATAACTTTATTATTTAATGTTAATTTATAAACATTTGAACGTATATTATCAATATCAATTATAATATAATCAGGTTTATTAATCGTTATTTCATCTAAAACTTGTTTGGTTAAATAATACCAAAATGTCCTTGCAGTAAAATCCTCTGTTTTTAACGAATAAACTTCTTCTTTTGTTACATCAAATGTTTCCCCAAATAAATCCCAAAAACACGGCTGAAAAAAATATGAAGTTATATCAAATACATTTTGTAACAATGAAACATTAAACAATTCGCGAGAAACACAAGAACCCACTATTGCAATTTTTTTCTTTTCCATATATTCTTTCCTTAAATTTTAATCTCTACCAAAAATATCCCTTGTAAAAATTTTGTTTTTCACATCGTCTAAGCAAATATTATACCTATTCGCTAAAATAATATTCACATTTTCTTTAAACTTTGTTAAATCAGTTTCAATTTTGCAATTTTCGATAGAAATTTCTGTTATATTTGGCTCGTAAATTATTATTTCCCTTTCCTTTGCTAAAATTTTTATAATATCATAAATCGCGCTCGACCTACAATTATCAGAGTTAGATTTCATTAATAAACGATATATTCCAACCTTATCGGTTGAAAGAGTTTTTTCGAGAATTGTTTTTGCAATAAACTCCTTCCTTATCATATTACTTTCAACAATTGAATCGATTAAACTATTTGGTACCCCAGAATAATTTGCTTTAAGTTGTTTTGTATCTTTTGGAAAACAATATCCACCATATCCAAAGGAAGGATTGTTATAAAAATCGCCTATTCTAGAATCGGCACACATACCCTTAATGATATCCTTTGTGTTTAAGTTATGCTTAATTGCATAGTCATCAACTTCGTTAAAATATGCCACACGCATAGCAAGATACGTATTAGAAAAAAGTTTAACACTTTCTGCCTCTTCTATATTCATTATCAATGTAAGAATATCTTGCTTTAAAGCCCCTTCTTTTAATAAATTAGCAAAATCGCAAGCCTTTACATATTCTTCCTTATTATTAATATCATAGCCAACAATAATACGAGATGGGTACAAATTATCTTCAAGCGCTCTGCCTTCTCTTAAAAATTCAGGAGAAAACAAAATTGTAAGATTTTGAAATTTTTTTTCAACTTTTTTTGTATATCCAATTGGAATTGTTGATTTGATAACAATCACACCTTTTACCGCGTTCTCAGAAAGTTTTTCAAGAATTTCATCAACAGAACTGGTATCAAAATAATTCTTATCTTCATCAAAATTTGTAGGAGTCGCAATTATAATATAATCTGCGTTTTTAACATCTTCTTTTGATTCTAACTGTTTAACGCAAAAATTTAAATTTCCTTTTTCAAGATATTCAGTAATTTTATTATCTTTAATTGGGGAAATTTTTTTATTTAAAAGGTTAACTTTATCACTGTTAATTTCTATCCCAGTCACATTATTTTTTTGCGCCAACAACAGAGCATTTGATAGTCCGACATAACCCAGTCCAAAAACTATTATCTTTTTATCCATTTGCTTTTATTCCTTTTTAAACCATTTAAAAATTCTTTTTCAGAAGCTAAAATTTGTTCCTTTGATAATTTCTTAAATTTTGTTTTTTCTGGCAATATAATCTTTTTACCAAGGTCATAGTCAAAAGTTAAAGGTTCAAATTTGTCTGTTCCTGAACCGGAAGTAAAAGTAATTTCTCCAAATTTAATATTTCCATTTTTAAGAATATAAAAATCACACCTAGAAAGAATAAAAGGCTTTGAAAGTATTTCAGAAAAATGTAACAATTTTTTTAACTGTTTTGGCCTAGGTATCTTATTCTTACTTATTTCGTATTGGTACTTAACAGGTAACTGTTCCCAGTTTAAATTAAAAAGAGTCCTTTTATGACTTGTGAACCTATCTGTATCAACCCAAATAAATTCAGGTTTTCCATTAAAGCACATAATTTTATAATCATATAAATCATTGTTTATCCCTTCAACAAGTTCTTCAATAATAACCCTAGGATATATATTGTGATAATGGAGTTCAAAACCTGCCCTATTTGCATAATCCGTTTCAAGCCAACTATTAATTTTTTCCTTTAATTCTCTCTTATTAATTAAATTTTTATCTCTAACAATTTCAATTTGCCCACTGCCATGAGTTGACTTAATAACAAATTGTTTTGGAAGCTTATTAAAATTAATATCTTCAAATTTTTTATAAACTCCCAATGTTTTTATTATATATTGTTCTCCAAGTAAACTTTTAACATATTCCTTTGCTAGCCACTTGTCAGTTAAGTGAGATTTTAAAATTGTAGAATCATATAACTTCAACCATTGAATTTTTTGGCTTAAAGACTGGGGTTTATTTATATCGAGATGTTCATTCTTTCTACCAAAATCCCACCAAAACTCTATTTCTTTCTCTAAATCCTTTTCGTCTACGGATTTATAAAATTTATATTTATAATCTGCGCGGTTTGCCCTAATTTCATCTACATTGTCAGGAAAATTATCTTTATTTACATAATAAATAGCGGTACGATAATATTCTTGTTTTAATACATCTTTAACCTTTGGATAATATTTAATTAATTCATTAAATTGTTTCCAAAAAAGATTTTCTCCGTGGTCATTAATATTAGAAAGAGCAACTTCCTGAGTTCCACTGATAGGATTAAGTTTGATTTGAGCCCCATCGGCAACTTTGACTCGAAATCCATTTAGAATACCCATAAACCAAAACCATTGGTCATCATTTGTCGGAGCAAGTGACATAAACAAATCTTGGTTTGTAATATCTTTATAAAGTGAATGTGGTGGATACAAAACTCCGCCAGCACCAACAAGTTTATTAAGAAAACTCGGTTGATGATAGTACTGTCTTCCACTAGTAATTATTTCAAACTCATCTTCTTCGTTTAAAACAAATTTGGTTATTCTGTGACATACTATACAATTTGGATTATTGAGATATGCAGAATATAAAATTTTGAGCCAATCTTTATCAAAAACATTATCATCATCGATAGTTACAATTACTGCATTAGGAAAAAGTTTAAGTGCTGGAATAAGTTTTTTATATGAACGAATATCTTCGCACCATCTTATTTCAAGTCCACGTTTCTTTTGTGCCAACAATTCTTTTGGCAACTCCTTTTCCTTTCTAGGAAACTGACTTTCGGCAAGCCATAAAATGATTCTATCTGGTTTTATTGTTTGTTTAAAGAGTGAATCCACCACCAAATGAACCGTCTTAATGCGTGCCGGAAATGATGTAAATGATATAATAACTGGTTCTTTTCTACGTTTCCACTTTGAGATTACGGCCTTTGATTTTGATAGCCTTTTTTCTTTTTGTTTTTCAGCATAAGCTTTACGCAATGTATTGATTTTTTTAAAAGTGCCAACAAAACCATTGTTTTTAAAGACCTTAAAAACTTTTCTTATGCCCCTAACTGGAATAGTTAAAAATCTTCCTAATTTAAACGAAAAAGATTTTTTTGTTAACATTAATTCATTCTTATATCTATTCGAAAGATTTTGATAGTCATTTTTCGCTTTAATAGCAGTACTTAAATCTTTAATAACTAATTCTTGTTTTTCGTCATAATCAACATCTCTTAATAAAAATTTACATTTCATAATTTTTTGATAATCGGGATTCCAAGAATATGGTTTTAAATCTTCTCCAAAAACTGAAAGGTCCATTGTATGAAAATAATTATACAGTTGCACAAAAATTTGGAGTTTATATTTGTCGTCTGACCTTTTAAAAAAATTTAAAAAATCTTTAATGGTTATATCAATAAACATTTTTTGTATTTCTACTGGTTGATTTTTGTAAACTTCATATGTAGACTCAAAAGACTTAAAATGACAATCAAAATTTTTAGACCTAGTATCCCCAACTAACGAATTTAAATTATTAATCCTATAAAACAACAAGCAATCAGGGATAATTTTTATTTTTTTTGAAGCCGTTAAAAGCTTAAAATAAAAACTTCTATCATTTGCGCAGACTATTTCGTCATACTTTAAGTTGTTTTCCAAAATAAATTTACGCCTAACGATTTTATTCCAAGGGACTACCGCATTATAAAGAAAAAACTTTGGAAATTCTTTAAATGATGTTACCTGGTCTACATTAATCATTTTATGTGGCGAGTACTTAAATTCTTTCGTGACTTGGTTAAAAGTAGAGAATTGAAAAACACAAAAATCAACATCTGAATCTTTAACTTTATCCCACAAAATTTCATAACAATTAAGTTTTATCCAATCGTCTGCATCAAAATAATGCACAAATTCGCCACGCGCATATTGCAATCCATTATTACGGGCGGCGCCTGCTGTTAGATTTTTTTGTTTAACTATTTTTATTCTATTATCTTTTTTTGCATAGTCTTCAATAATTTGTAAAGAGTTATCAGTTGATCCATCATCAACACAAATAAGTTCAATATCTTTAAAAGTCTGATTCAAAACACTCTCAATACTTTGCTTTAAAAATTTACTTGCATTATATACTGGCATAATAGTTGAAATTTTTACTACATTGTCACTCATTACAAAAGACTCCTTGAATAACTTGTTATAGTCTGCAATTGTAATTTTTCATAAGTTTTTTACTTATTTTTAAATTTATTTCTATGGCTAGACCTAAAACATACTAACAAATTAGCACATTTTCAGTTTACTATGGGCTCTATTTTTAGTCAAGGATAAAGTTATAAAATGATAATTTTTATACACAAAAATTGGAATTTTTGGAGTGCAAAAGTAAAGTTTACGCGATTTTTTGTGAAAAATTATGAAAAGCAAGGCTTTTTAAGTCTGTATTTAGTTTAAAAAATTATGAAAATCGTTTTAAAATTATAAAAATCAGTGAACTAATTAAAATTTAATTATTTTAAAACCTTGATTTTAGGAATTTTCTTATTTTGCTCCCCTTTGGGAAAAGAAAAATCCCAAGAGAATACACAAAATAGTTATGCAGAATTTTTAATTTTAACGGATAAACTTCTTTGGGCATAATTATGTTTGCCTGTTTTTTATCTGTAACAAGTTCAAATTCTTTACCAAAAAGGCGTTTAATTTTTGCTAATTGGTTCAATGCAAAACTGTGTTTTTTTGCGTAAATTTTAGTTTTCCCTGTCGACAAAAAGATTTCCTTTAATTTATCTTCTATATCGTCGACATTTAATGGCAACAACTGGTGTTTTGCGTACGGGCGCTGTGCTACCATTGGGAGTTTAGTAAGTTTTTCTACCCCATAGGCTTTTTTTATAGTATCAATTAAGTTAGGGTATTTTGAGTTTTTGGCGACTTCATAATTGCTAGAAGCCATAATCTTTTTCCACTTAAAAAGAAGTTCGCTTATCTTATCAAACCGACTAATCTTTTTTAGGTAGGTTTCCATATAACTAAAAACCTTTGACATAGACAAGATTTGATTTAAAAGTTTACTTTCGTTACTGACGTATATTTGCTGGTCGTTGTGAATTCGATAAAAGTAATATCCCAAGTGCGTATTTGAAATTCTATTTGCCTTTGTAAACGCAAAAAAAGATATAAGGACATCTTCTGCAAAAACGGTCTTTGGCAGGTTTAATTCTTCAATTTTTTCTTTTACGAAAAGCAATATTTCCCTTTTAAAGATTTTATTCCATATAACGTAATAGGAATGCTCCGTACCATATTTTGAAAAGTATTTATAAAGGACGTCTTCTCCGCTAAGGCAGAAATCTGTGTTGATTGTTGAGTCGTTTGCGCAGACGTACTTTGTACGCAGTGTCCAAAAAGCCCAATCATTAAAGACTATATCTGAGCCTGTTTGTTTTGCCGTTAGTAGCATTGCTTCAAGATAATCAAAGGAGATTGCATCGTCTGAGTCGATAAAATAAATATAATCCCCAGATGCCTTTGACAAACCAAAAAGGCGTGCTTTTAGTGTCCCTTGATTTTCGATTTTGTAAAATGTAAAGTTGATATATTTTTCTTTTAGTTCTTTATAGTCGACAGTTGAGCCGTCGTCCACAACAATTACTTCCATATCTTTTAGGCTTGAATTTGCAATCGAGTCAAGGCAAGTTGATAGATATTCAATTTTAGTATTATAAACCGGAATAATGACTGATAGCGCTGGCATTTTAACCCCTTTTTATCTTTATTGTGTATTATAATTAAATGAAAGACCTTAGACTTTAAATTTTTTATAATCTAAAAAATTAACTAATCAAATTTAAAATAAGTTTTGCAAAATTGAACATTATTTAATGCCTAAAAGGATTTGTTAGGGCAAAAAAATAAGTAGCCATTACTAATATTCATTTAACAAACAATCAGGTTTTATTTCTAATTTATATGAAATTATAAGTAAAAACTACCTTTGCAAACTATCCTAATATTATAAATATCATAAACACTATTATTTTGTCAAAAACAAAGTGACATTTTTAAGATTTTATTAGGATAAATAATCTTTTTATCGCCGAAAGTAAAATTTTGTCAACAATAATTGGAAATTAAAATGGGGGTATTTTTTTGTTTTATTAATAACTTGCTGGGCAATTTAAAGGCATAAAGAGCCTATATACTACAAAATTCGCAAATCAATTTACATTTTAGCCCTTATATTGTACAATTCAGTTATGATGGATTTTAGAGGCAAAAAAGTTATGTTTATAGCAACCACGGACAATATGATTTGGCAGTTTTTAATCCCACATATTAATGACCTAACTGCCAAAGGTGCTCGTGTTGACTGCTTTTGCAACAAAACTGGCTTTTGGTTTGACGAATTAAAAAACAAGTTTAAACTGAATATGATAGAAATGCCGTTTTGCCGTTCTCCTTTTAGAATGAACAATTTAAAGGGGTACAAAAAATTAAGAAATTATCAAAAGTTAAACAACTATGACTTAGTATACTGTCAGCAACCTGTTGGCGGTATGCTTGGAAGGCTAATAGGAAAAAAATTTAAAATTCCCGTAATATATGTTGTTCATGGTTTTTTCTTTTTTAAAGGAAATTGTTTTAGTAAAAATTTAACTTTTAAAACTGCCGAAAAGTTTCTTTCTAGATACACAGATGTTTTAATCACAATGACTAAGGAAGACTTTTTTGCAATAAAAGACTGGAAAGTAAAATATAAATACTACATACACGGGATTGGCTTTGACAACTCAAAGTACAATCAATCTTCTTTTGATAAAAGTGATTTAAGGCAAAAGATTAATCTATCTGAAAACGACAAGGTAGTGGTTACGGTTGCCGAGTTTATTAAAAGAAAAAACTACCCGACTATGCTTAAATGTTTTGCCAAACTACACAAAATGCTACCAAACACAAAATACCTTATTTGTGGTACTGGAAAGTATTTTAAAAAGACAAAAAATTATGCAAAAAAACTTGGGCTTGAAAATTGTGTAACCTTTTTAGGCTATCAAAAAGACATAAATAAAATTCTACAAATAAGCGACACTATGCTACTTCTGTCAAAGCAAGAAGGGCTTACAATGTCAATTATGGAAGCAATGTACTACGGGCTACCTGTTGTAACGTCAGACGTCAGAGGAAATAGGGATTTAATTGACGACAACAAAGGTGGTAGGGTTGTTGACATAAAAAACATTGATATGCAAGCACAAGCATTGTACTCCATATTAACAAATAAGTCGTTACAGATTGAAATGGGCGAATATAATAAAAACAAAGTTAAAGATTATGAAATTAACATTGTAAAAGAAGAATTAAATCAAATATATAACCAAGTTGAACTTTAAACTACAACTTAAATCAAATATCCTTCACAAGACCATTATATTTTTTAATTAAAATTTGTAATACACTCATTAAAGTTTAATAAAACCATATAAACTTTAATTTTTCTTATTATTGCAGTATTCCAAATACTTGTCACAAATCTCTTGACTTGACCCATAACCCATTACTTTTGAATTTTCTATCCACAGAGTTTTTTCACATAAATTTTTAACTTGTTGAATATTGTGTGACACAAACATAAATGAAACCCCACTTTCTTTTAGGGCTTTTATTTTTTCTATACACTTTTTTTGAAAATTGGCATCTCCGACAGACAACACTTCATCTACAAGAAGAAGGTCTGGGTGAACGTCAATGGCAATCGCAAACCCCAGTCTAGAAATCATTCCAGATGAGTAATTTTTTAATGGCATTTTAATAAAATCTTGAAGTTCGGAAAACTCTATAATTGAGTTAAATCTCTTTTTCATTTCCTTTCTGCTAAATCCAAGAATAGCCCCATTAAGATAGATATTTTCTTCGGCATTTGCTTCCATATCAAAGCCTGCGCCAAGATTAAGCAAAACTACACTGCCCTTTAAGTCAATTTTACCCGCAGTAGGCGAATATATCCCAGCCACTAATTTTAATAATGTTGATTTACCTGCCCCATTGTGACCAATAACTCCTAGTGACTCACCCTTTTTTATCTCGCAATTTATATTTTCTAAAACCTGCAAAGTTTTTGCCTTTATCTTTTTGCCTTTAAAAAGATTTACAACCCTTTCCTTTAACGTATTTATCTTTAAGGCAGGTATTTTAAATTGCATATCTAAATCTTCAATTTTTAATAAATAATCATTATTGTTTTGCCCCATAACTCACCTATACATAACTGATAACTTTTTTATTTAATCCTTTGTAAACAGCAAAACCTACAAGGAAAAATACAACACCACATAAATATAAAAGACCTAGTACTTTCCACGACGGAACCCCCTGGCCTAGATAATTCATATTATAAACGCAATCTCTAAAATAGGTTAAATAATAATACATTGGGTTAAGTTTAAGTATTGAATAGACGGCAGAACTTGAATCGATTGCTTCTATCTTATAAAACACAGGGGTAAGATACGTCCAAAGAGTTAAAAAAACGCGATACAAATGTTTTATATCTCTAAAAAAAACATATAAAACACTAAGGAATAAAGATATTCCATATTCAAACAATAAAAATGCAGGGAGCATAAGAACTACTGCTAAAATTTGAAAACCAAACAACTGGTATCCCCCGATAACCTGCATAAAAAACATTATTATAATAAGCGAAATAAATGAAAATCCAAAATTTACAAGAGATGACAATGTAGATGATAACGGAAATAAAAAGTTATCTAATTTTACTTTTGTAATTAATCCCCTGTTATTTACAAGGCAAGTAAGTGAACCTTCGGTTGCAGACCTTAGCGCTTGAAAAAGAATATTGCCTGTAAGCAAATAAACAGGGTACACAGGGTCGTTTTTCCCAAATATTTGGCTAAAAACAAGCCACATTACAAGCATATTTAATAGCGGATTTAAAACAGACCACAACACCCCTAAAACAGAATTTCTGTACTGAGTTTTAACGCTTCTCCTTACAAGTTCTTGGACTATGTGTTTGTTTTTTGCCCATTTTTTTTGATTTGTCATTCTTCTCCTTTGAAAAACCAATTTTGATTTTAATAAAAGATTTTTTTCAAATTTTTTACAACAATGTGTAATTTATAATATATTTTTCGGCAACGTTTGTCAAACTTATTCGTTCTCGTGTGTTTAATATAAAAAGTTGCCTATTAAACTTTAAAATTTTCTATCAATTAAAAAAAATAAGAGTGGTCAAATAATTTTGAAATTTGAATTTTTTTGTCTTTTATTGACTTTCACAAATAAAATTTAATTTTTTAAACACGATATAAGTGGAGGTTAAAATGAAAAATAGTAACTTAAAAAAGATTTCAATATTTGTGTTTTTAGTGATTGCACTATGTGTAATACTTTTTGGTCAGTTTTTAGGCAAGGAAAAAGGTTTTGCAACAGAAAAAACAGGAGAAGACGTCATTGAAATAAAAGAAGACAAAAACGCGTTAGACCCTCAAAAATTAGAAAACAACACACAAACAAATGATTTGGCAAGGGACACTAAATTGCAAACAAAAAACAATAATATTATAGAAATTCGTTCCAAGGCAAAAAAAGAATTTGATGCAGATTGCGCATATTTGTCAGTGCAGGTGGATACATTAGATTTAGATAAGGCTGTTTCAAACAACAAAAACAGGGACATTGTCAACAAAATTGTTGATAGCCTTGAAAAAAATGGGATAGGCAAAGATAATATTGAAATTGGGTATTCTAACAACTATTTAACTCGTGAAGGTTTTATCAATAACTTATGTGGTACAAGGACTTGTACAAACCTAAATATTTATATTGATAACCTAGAAAATTTATATGAAATTATAGACATAATTCAAGAAAACGGCGGAAAAACAAATTCAATCAATTACAAACTAAAAGAATATGACGCAAAATATGATGAAGTTTTATCAATGGCGATAGAAAAATCAATGCAAAAGGCACAAAAATTGCTCAACAAAACAGAGATTAATTTAATTAAACTAAAAGAAGATTATGTATATTCTTGTGAAACAAAATACCAAAATTATTATGACGGAATAAGTAAAGACTTATTAAAAGCAAAAATTAGTATCGAAGCACAAGTTGAAATTATAGCATTTTAAAATATTTGTAATAATCTAGGGATTAAAAACCTATAAGTAAAATTAAATATCACAAGTTGTGACATGGCGAATAGTGATTGTCCGTGTTGCGTACGCAAATAAGTTAGTATTTTCGTTGCAACTTACAATCACGTGTGAGCGACATTCTGATAGCCGACCAACAGAGAAAAGCAGGCGAAATATCTCAAAATAGAACGATAAAATCATTATATGTTTTTTTCTTCTTTGAAATATGTAAAATAAAAAAAATAATAAGATATTTTTTTGTTAATAATTGATATCTATTTTAACAATTTTCTTATCCTATTATTTAATTTATTACTAGTTTTTTATCAATTTTTATTTTGATAACTAGAAATTAATTTTTCAAATCCCCTTGCCTGTTCAATTGCAAGTTTAAGGTATTCATCTTCTGTTAAATTATATGCCTTTTTACAGAAGATTTCGTAGTCCAGTGATATATTAGGGTGCTTCGCCAAATTTTTTGCAATATTGTCCCAATTAATATTTCCGCTAAAACAAGTTAGGGTGTGTTGGTCAAAAGTTCCATCATTATCGTGAAGATGCAAAGAAATTAACTTATCACCAAAAGATTTAAAGTAATCAAAACCCCTGTCAAAACAATTATTATGCCCGGTATCTAGATTAAACCTAAGTTTATTGTGCTTTATATTTTTAAAAGTTTCAAAAAAAACATCATAGTGTCTTAAATTTTCTATTGCAAGGCAGACATTTAACTTATCGCATACGTCTAAAACCTGACGGAGCCGTTTTTCGCCCACAGGAGAATATTCCCCTTGCAAATGAACAACCACGCACTTAAAGCCGTACTTATGGGCTATCTTTACGTCCTTAATTAACTTTTTCTTTAACAACCAACCTTTAAATCCCTTTTCCCAAAAATAATGCAACTCGTCTGCATTATAACTCATATGCAGGCTAGAAAGTTTTAATCCTGCTAGTTTTGCCGCCTTTACCTGCGTAGAAATTGAGCCGTTTTGGCTATTGAACTTTTTATCTGCATTAGTAATAATACAATCAAAGCCGACATCTTTAATTTTTTTTGCACGTAAAAAGGGGTCGGACTCAAATCCAAAATAAAAACTAATACCTTTATCCATTTTGTGTTAACTTACCTATTAAGAAAAATAAAATTTTTATCTGAAAAACAGAATATCAAATAATTTAAAAATAATCTACAAGTTTTTATCATTTTTATGGCTTTAATTGATACCAACTTAAAATATGATGAATTGAAACCCCAGAATTTTTTGGCAATTTACTCTTTAACAAATTAATTTGAGATTTTAAGTAGGAGAAGCCTTCTTCATAGTATGTAATGTTATCTCCTTCACTACTTTTAGCGGTTTCTGCCCCTAAGACAACTGTTTTATTTATTTCAGTTGCATAAGAAATTTCTTCTTTGGATACGTCTAACATTCCTTCGCAACTATCTCTATAACTCATTAAAAAAATCCGATTAGAAATATCAAACAGATGCTTATACGCACTTTTTTTAACACCATTGAAATCTATCTCATCTTCCAGCCAGAAAGGGATATCGTAGTCAAATTTAATATTTGGGTATTTAATTTGCAAATTATTTGCAATCTCAATCAAATTATATATTAGCATATACCTATCATTATCAAAGTTGTCATCTTGGTGCGGTTCAATATCAAGGTGAACCCCGCTATACTGATTTGATGAGTTATTTTTGTTATATTCTATATACCTTTCAATTTCGTCATACAAAAGATTGTAATTATGCAACCAATCTACATCACCTATAAGCCAATAAACTTTTATATCTAATTTGTTTGCACTTTCAATAAACCTAGACGATTTTTCGTCTAAATTGTTTTCACAATAATAAATTTCGTTTACTCCATTATTTTTGGCAAAGGTTAAATATTCGTCACCAAGACTACTATCCCACCACCACACACCAAAAACCTGTTGGTCGTTGGGGGTATCGTTTGTACAACTAGTAAAAAATGGTATAAAGAGAAAAATTAATAAAATTATTAGTCTTTTATATTTCACATTTGTATTTTACCATAAAATATTAATTCATAAGGACAATTTAAGGAATTAAAACATTTAAACTTGTAGATTAAAAAAACTACTATAACTAAAACTCTAATTATATGGCTTAGTCTAATTAACCAAACTTACGGTACCATCTTCGCTAATAGATATAATATCCCCCGTTTTTATTTGCGTTAAAATATCGCTACCCAATTTATCTATTGCAATTATATTAGAGTTTTCCCAATTTTTTGCCAAAATAACACCGCTAGCAGCGAGAGAGTCAATCTCCTCACTAAAAAGCAAGGCGGCTGGGTTAATACCCATTTGACATACCGTTTGAATAACCAACCCCCCAGTTGTAGAACCTATTGTTTGTGGTAAAATTAGGGCAACTCCCGTTAGGTTTTTACCATAAACATCTGGATTGTTTTGGTCGGAACCGATAATTTTTTTTGCGTTTTTTAATGCGGATTTTTGAAATGTTGCAAGGGTATTTAACCCCTGACGACTAACTACACATTCGCCCGTATAATTGCCTTTACAAATAACCCTACCTTTAAACTCCTTTGCCATATTTATTTACCCCCACAAATTATTTTTAAAATGTCATCGTCTTTGTAATACCTTGCCTTAGAATATGTCCTAAGTTTGTTACTATTAGTGATAATAGGCTTACTACCCGCAATTGGGTTGTTGGTGTACATTAACGGACAAATAGAAGATATGTTTACCCCAAAACTTTTAAGTTTGGTATACTCTGGTGTTTTAGAAAATTTTTCTACCACATCTGGCGCGCTAGTCATAATTGTCCTAACTTTGACCTTTTTGTTCCCAGACTGAGATAACTGTTGCCCTATTTTATTAGCCCAACTAACTAGTTGATTATAACTAAGATGTGGACAACCTATAAAGCAAAGAGATGGTTTTGAGTCTTTATTTTTCCACATCACAGGATAACTTTGATAAACTCTATCAAGTTCGGCATCGTCTATAACATAAATCTTTGCGTCTTTGTTAATTAGTTTTTCTTTTAACTCTTTGGCTTCTGGGGTTAAGTTTTCTATATGGTATAGCCCAACTGCCCCGTTACTAGCAGTTGCCGCGCCAAAATCTTTAAGGTAGGACACAACGTCGTCAGTAAGTTCTGTGCCCAAAAATTTATCAAGACCTTTTACGTATGGGACGTCTTCCATAACCTTCATACCAATAGCACTGCCCAAGATTTGTGCCTCTGGCAATTTAGTAGTTTTTAGTTCAATAATCCAATTTGCCTCCCTACCTTCGTCAGTAAGCAAGCCAAACTTTGGCACTTTGCCTAAAATTGCCCCAAACAAATCTAGCATACCGCTATTTCTGTTACATCTAGCGCCCAGTACAGAGTTGGCAAAAACCACGGCGCTACTTTCCGCCCAAGATAAAATGTCGCCTTTTTTAGGAATATTGCCCACTTCGTTTAAGTAACAGGTACAAGTAAAGGCATTTTTATCCTTTAAGCCAACTTTGGCTAGTTGCTCTTCGTACAAACTTTGCTTTGAATACATAATTTTGCTAAAAATGAGTTTGTTTAAAAGCCCGCATTTGACGTTTTTATAGTCTATTGGTCGTGGGTCCATTGTAAATGGATATGGGGTTTTTAGCCCAGAAGATATAATCTCGTCCATAATGCGATAAACGGGTTTTAAAAGTCCTATACCAAAAGACGTAACAAAATGTGACGGGGCGGTCACTTTAACAAATTCTTCTGCCCCGAACAAATCTCCAAATTCTACTAGGGTTTGCATTATTTTTGCTTTGGTTTGACCTTCGCTACCCTGCAAAATTTGCTGTTCTTCCTTAGTTAATTTCATAAATTTCTCCCTTTGTTTAAACTATTAATTTGATTATAAACTTAAATATCTCTTTTTCAAAACAAAAATTGCGGTTTGAGAAAAATATTTGTTAAAATGAAATATTAAAACAAGAAAAAATGTTATAAGCAAATTAAACAATATGGTTGTACTACGCAAATAACGTCATTAAAGCGGGGATTTTTCGAAAGTCGAGCCGGATAGACTATCTTAGAATGACGAATTGAACGTCGCTTAGATGGGGGATTCTTCGCTATCGCTCAGAATGACTTAATATACTCAGAATAACGTAATAGACTCAGAATGACGGAAAAAAGGAGTGACAGAATATAATAAAAATTAAAAAAAGTAAAATGACAGAGTAATAGAATTTAACCTATACAAAAAGCCACTTTTTATTAAGTTTTTTAATTTATGCAAAAAAGTAGCCCGCTTGCTAGGACTTAAAAAGAACGTTATGATAGGTAAACAAATCCCGACCGGTACGAGTATAAAGTAGTACAAAAATATCTACATAGGAAGGTTACACAATAATATAAATATTAAAAAACTATTTTGGACTATCTTTTACCTTAGGTGCCTTTTTTGATTTAAATTCACACACTATGTTGTGAGTTAACTCTTTTAGGTATTTAAACTCGCTAGACCTAAACGTAAATATCAAAAACATTATCGTTGTTACGGCAAAGCAAATTAGCCCTTTATAAATAAAGTTAATGGCGGACACTCCTTGTATTAAAGAGCACAAAAAGTAACTTGCCACGTAAGACACTGCGGTTAAGACAAACATACCTAGTTGTCTTAAAAAATAATCTTTGGAACTAATTTTAAAGATTTCGTGATACAGGTATCTTGGTTCCATAATGTCTAGTACTAAAAGCCTACTTAAAATAAGACCTAAAAATACCCCCACTAGACCCAAAAAGTACGTCAACAATATGCCAAGAGCGACATTTAAAACTGCGGTGATTAGGATATAATTTTTTACCTTTTTAAACAACCCGTAGTTTTCCCTAAAACACACAACTGGTATGGCGATGTTTTGAAGATAAAAGTAACCACACATTGCAAGTACAGAATAGTTATCGAGTATGGCTTCTGGTTTTTCGAGCCAAAGAAAGATAAAGTCGTTGAAGGTAATTGCCATAGCAATGGTACAAAATGCGGTAAAATAGTGAAAAATAAGCATTAAAGTCCTAAAAATTTTTAGGGACTTTTCGTTATTGTTTTCTAGTGTAATACTGCCAACACTTGCAAAAACGGCACTATTTAAAATAGCCAAAAAACCGGCTAGTGACGTCGTGATAGTGTTATAGTTGCTAACATAACCCACTACTACCGTGCTAACCATAACTGAAATTATAATATTGCTGGTGTTAGACAAGACAACACCACCCAGTTTATACAAAAAGGTATTTTTTATGTTTTGTTTTATGTCTCCCTTTTCGTCATCTTGCAATCTTGCCTTTTTGTTTTTTATAAACGGGTACTTTTTTTCTGCGTAAATAGAAAGTGCAAAGTTATTTAAAAAGTTAGTGATAATTTCTGCCAAAATATAAATTTTGTAGTTAGGTATAACAAGTAACAAAATTATCCTAGCCACCGTTCTTAAAAGAGTGGTTGCTATATTAAAAATTTTTATGACTGACATTTCCTGATAGGCACTAATTATGGTTTGCTTATAGCCTAACAGATAAGACACCGCACTACTAGCCAAAAATAAAAAGTAGTAAATATATAGGTCTTTATCGGAAATTGTTATTTCTGGCGAGATTAAAAAGTTTAAAAATGGTGCGATTAAAAGTCCCGCCACCAATACCGCCAAGGCTATTATATTGTAGATTTTTTTGTAATAGTTCATATAACCGGCGATTTTTTCTTTGTCATCTTTTGCTACTGCCTTATAAAGAGAAAAAACAAAAATAGTGTCTATGCCAAGGTCTGCCAAACTTAAAAAGGACAAAATGCTTGCATAAAGCCCGTTTATACCTAAAATTTCGTAGCCAAGTTTATAAATAAGAAAGGTACGACAAACAAAATTAAGTACCAAATTGATAATTTGGTACAGCACCCCAAATATTAAGTTTTTTAAAGACTTTTGTTTGCGTGTTGCCATTTTTAATCCTTTTTGCTAGATATATAAAAATTATACTTTGCCTATAATATTTGCATAGTATGTATCTGGAATTTGGGTCTTTTTTTCATTAAACCTATACGTAAGTTTAAACACCTTTGTATCCTTTAAAAGTTCTTCATATTTAGTTTTATTGTAAGGTTTAAATAATTTTTTTGCAAAAAAATGAATGTTTGGATTATTTGGCGGAACATCGTCCATCATTTGTTTTACTTTTGGGTTGTTGTTGTAAATGAAGTTAATTGTATAATCTATTAGGAAATAACTTATAAGACAATTATGCGTTTTTAGATATTCAAGAAAAACCCTTCTCATATTTACAAATAGCGGATTATCCTTATTTCCTGCCATAAAAAAGCCACTCCAACGAGCACCACTTATATTACTGTCTCCATCAATTTTTTTTAATTTGTTAGTAAAAAAGGGTTTTCCTTCTATGTCTTCTTTTATATCATCTACAAGGTAAATGGTGGAATCTATCCATAGACCACCATATTTAGACAATAAACTTGCCCTTAGAATGTCAGAAAAAAAAGTAATAGTAATTAACTTTTTATCTACCTTTTGCAAAATATAATCCGGGATATCGACATACTCTGCAAAATTATCTTTGGTAATTAAAACAACTTTATCCCCAAAATATTTTTTTATATTAGCATAACAAACTTTTACCACTTGTGGCATTTGTGCTTGCCCTTGGTACCAAAACACCCAAACTTTATAGTCCTTATCTAGCGGAGTTATATCCCCACCCGGTGTTAAAATGTTCAAGTATCTTTTTGTTAAATAGTTATTAATTAAATTGTGCTTTTTTTGAACGTGTTTTTTATTTTTTGTAATCTTATACAATAACGTTAGCCACGAATATTTTATTGCAAAACCTAAACCAAAATTTTTGGCAAGCATAAAAAATTTCATAAGCACCGCCTTTTAATAATTAGCAGTTTATCACACAAAAAATAAATTTACAAACAAATAAAACTCCATTAAAACAAAAAGATTAGCACATAAATAAACATAATATTACATTTAAACGAAATAGACTTTTTGCTACAAAAAAGTTAAAGATTGGCTTTCTATACATATTTTTAATAAAAGTTTGCAGAAAAAAAGCCCAACAATTGTTTGGGCTTTTATATTAAAATTACTTTTTAAAATATCTATTAAGCAAACCTTCAAAGGCTCTGCCGTGTCTGGCTTCGTCCCTTGCCATTTCGTGTACGGTATCGTGAACGGCATCTAAGTTAAGTTCTTTTGCCAACTTAGCAAGTTTGGTCTTCCCGTCTGTTGCACCGCGTTCGGCTTCTACTCTCATTTCCAAATTCTTTTTGGTAGAAGGGGTTACAACTTCGCCTAAAAGTTCTGCAAATTTTGCCGCGTGTTCGGCTTCTTCAAAAGCGGCGCGTTCGTAGTACAAGCCAATCTCTGGGTAGCCTTCTCTATGGGCAACCCTTGCCATTGCTAGATACATACCAACTTCACTACACTCTGCATTAAAATTCATTCTAAGTCCTTCTGTAATTTCCTTTGGTAATTTAGAACTATCCCCTACCACGTGCTCGGAAGCCCAAACCTGTTCGTCATCTTCTACAAGTTCCAACTTTGCACCGCATAGTGGGCATTTATCTGGTGGGTTATCTCCTTCGTAAACATACCCGCATACAGGACATACATACTTTTTCATTTGTTTATTTTATCTCCTTTTTTAAACTATTTTTGTTTTAAACCAAAATTTTAGGCTTATCACAAACTGCACATTATAATACCACTAATTTTGATTTTTTCAAAACAAAATTCAGCACTTTTTGCGAGCAAGAATTGTATTGTCCTTTTTTCTATTTTGGAGTTCAGGGACTACATTTTTACTATCTTCGTATCTATAATCTTTGCCCAAATTTTTTATCACCCGTTGTATAACTATATGACTAGCACGATTTTTTTCGTCACCGACAAACTCGTCCTGATACAAAAAGAAAGGCGCGTTATTATCTAATTTCATAACGTCAATATATCCCTTTTTATCTCCCGTTAAGGTTATGGTTTTTGCGATAACTTTTCTTATATACTCCTTATTAGTACCTAATTTTAACAGGGTTGGAAATTCACCATCTCCTATAACGTCGCGAACATTTCCGTTTTCGTACTTTTGGTACAGATAGCAAGCAACTTTAAGGTGGGCACATTCCATTAAAAAATGCTCGTCATAAATGCGTTTTATATTCTCGTCAGTTTCTTCGCAAGAAGCACTATAATACAAATATGCTTCGGTATACTCGTGCAAAACCCATTGTTGCAAAAAGGTACAAGTGGGGTCCTTTAAACTTTCGTACTGAGTTACGTGTTCTTCTTCCACCATAGCAATTTCGGAATACAACTGTCTGCCAAGGTCGTTTTTATACCACTGCGAAATATTCATATAATAGTTCATCGTTTGCTGTTCGGCGGCGGTTATTATGCTAGCGACAAGTTTAGAATACAAGTTGCTTTTTTTAGCACACATTGCCTGCTTTACATTATCTACTGCGTATCTATGGTGTGCCAAAGTGGGACGCGCGGGAGTAATCTCGGTAAACCCGCCAACTAGAAATTTTGGGTCGGACTTTTGCTTATCCAAAATCATTAAATTGCTAAATCTATACAGATGGTCAAAGTCTTCTAGCAAGGCAAAGTTAAGTGCTTCAATATTTGCCTTATCCTTATCGTTTTGGGCAAGGGTGGCTGTTAAATCAATGGCAAGTTGCTCGTAGGCGATAGTGGTTTCCAAAATACTTTCGTTAATAGGCTTTAAACACGCAAGGCGTTTTTGTTGCATTTGCTCTTGCGCGCGGATAATTGCAAGGTAGGACTTTATTTCGTCATTATCCGTATGTCGTGCAAACTGGTGCATAAACCATACACTTTCGTATTCTGTGCCGTTCATTAAAATTACTCGCGTTTTTGTATAAGGGCTGGCAGTTTTTTTGTTGTATGGTTTAGGATACATTTTGTCTAATGAAAGGTTATAACTATTTATGTCTTTTGTTTCAACTTTAAGTGGGTTCATAAAAAAAATCTCCTTTTGTTAAGATTGTGAACAAAAAGAGAAATTTTAAACTACAAAAATTAAATGTCTAAATTATTCAAAACTATTAACGCCTGCAATAAGTTGGAGTATGCCATTAAAAAGTCTTCTTCGCTAGCAAAAAGCATTAACTCGTGAGTGTCTTTATCGCAATGTAGGTTGTATTCCTTTATAACCCTATCAACCTTACTAGAAATATTATCATTTAAAAGCCCGTTGCGTTGCTCTAACCTGTTATATGTTAAAGCCATATCGGACAAAATATACTTGTCATTAGATTTTTTTACCCCAATAGCATAATCATCGTCGTCTTTTGGTGAAAACAGATTACTATTTATAACACACACACCGTTATCGTAATCATTTACCACAAACATATCTTTAAGTGTTTTTTCAAGGAAATTTTTCATTGCTGTTTCTCCTCACTTTTTAGTTCTAGATTTTCGCTAGGTTTTACCTGAGTAGTTGTTGTAGTTGTAGGCCTTTTAGTGGACTTGGTTGTCTTTTTATCTTTCCACTCTTTTATATCTATCTTTTTGTTAGCAATTGCTTCCGCTGCGACGTTATAAAAGCCTTGTGGAATATGTTCTACCCTTTTTTCAACAGAATTATATCTAGGGCAATATTTTTCTCCTATTTGGGTTAAACTATCGTGTTCTAACTCATACAATTTAACTTTGGCTTCTACAAAATTTGTTCTTTTATTAAAGTCGTCATAAAACTCGTCAAAACTTCGGTAAACATACTCTTTCTTTCTACTCATATTAATAGGCAAAGGCTTTACATCTGCTGAGTTGTTTTTACCAAAAATCAAACGTTGCTTTAAGGTAAACATATGTCTATGGCTATACGTTGTGTTATTTGGTATATTACCATAAACACTAAATCTACCCTTTGCGTCAAGTTTGTTCCTGTGTATGCTAAAAGGCTTATAATCCCAACGTTCTACATTAAATTTTGCATCTTGGATACCCCTAAAAAACACATTAAATGCTAGCGAACTGCCACTTTTTTTATCTGGGCAAATAAATGTTGGCTGGTTAGTTTCAAACTTTATCATTTCGCCTAACAAAATTTTTCCGTCTATATTCATTACAACACGTCTAGCATATCTGTTGCCACCGTGTTTATTTTCTACCCTTTTCCAATCTTCTACCGGTATTTTAGGAGCATTTACCATTGCTTCGTAAAAGTTATCGTCGTGAATAAAAATATAATGTTCGAACTCTCGTGATGGGATTGATTTTGGGGCTGTGGCAACTCTCATCTTTGACGGGACTGAATAATCTGTTAAAGCATTTTCTCCAAATTGTTCAGTTAAAAATTTTTCATTTTCGGATAACAAATACCCCTTATTAACTGGACTAGCAAGCCACTGATATACCGAGATATCAAACGCATATTTATTAGGGATATTTGCAGTATTTTTGTTATCCCCAAATATTTTTAATTTTAAGACCTTTTTTCTACTAGTGGTAACGGTTTCTTGATAAAGTGTTTTTATTGTTTTTACTAGCGAAGGGTCGTATGGGTCGCTTTGTTGTTCCTTTTGTTTATCGTAAAAATATTGCTTAGCAACTCTACCTGTGCAGTGATTTTTTGCGCCCTTCTTTTTAGGTCTTTTATCTACTCCCCTTGCGCCTTTACCCCTACTGTTTCTTGAAGATGCCATCGTATCCCTTCCCCTTTTGTTATTATAACTTTACCGCAAAAGGTCACCGTTGTCAATATTGACCTTTAAAGAAAATAAGTAAAAAATCTCTTATAAAATTGCAAGAAATTTTAAAAGAACTCTATTTATCTTATTATTTTAAAACAATTTACAAAAAGGGTTTTAATAAAGTTAGAACTCCTAAATTTTTATTTGCTAGTTAAAAAAAATTAAACCTCGTCTAAATTTTTTATTTTTAAAGGAGACTTTTATCCTTATTTTGAGTTCGCTTATTGAAAAAAAATATGTGCTGTGATATAATCACAATAATTAGGGGGAAAATAAAATGTTGACAACGGAGCAAAAAATAGCACACTTAAAATCTTTGGGATTTGACGGGGATATGAGCCAGATTGAAAATTTTTACAACCAAAAACCTTTTGATAAAAATGATAGAAACGTAAAAGAGTTGATTAGGTTTTCTCATTCTCTTTGGAAAGAATATTCTAATACCTTGCAAAATTTAAGTCGTGCTAAAAGTAGTACTGAACGTAGTTTTTTAGATAAACGCATAGAAAATTTAATAAACATTGCCATACCTGACCACGGAATAATTGCAAATCTTTGTGATGGTTTTTATGCAACGGTGGGAGCAATAGACCACGAAAAAAATTTCATAACTAGCATTAATAAAAACGTCACTTTGGGAGATTACACATTGTTAAGATTAGAAGACTATGCTTTGATTGGCGAAAATGTGAACTTTGGCAACAGGTACTTTGATTGCAATGTTCCTGAAAACAAACAAATTGTACTAGAAAAGGATACTTGGATTTGTTCTAATTGCGTTATAGGTAGTGGGGCTAGAATAAAAGATGGCACGGTTCTTGCTATTGGGGCTGTGGTTAGACCAAATGGCACCACACAAGAAAATTCCCTATCCGTAGGAAATCCCGCCACAACCAAATATACAATTAATAAAAACCAACCTACTAAGGAAAAGGAACAACCGCGAAGCAAGGAAGAAATAGATTTTATTGTAAACCACATAAACTTGCTAGGAATAAAAGTTGATGACGAATTTATAAGGTTGTTAAATGGGGAAAACTTTAATTGTTTTTCAAAGACGGTTAGTGAAGTTACACAATTTTCACACGAACTATCTTACGAATACAACAACCCATTAATAACAGAACAAAGACGTAAAGAAATTTTGGATATTTTGTTCCCTATACAAGGCAAAAATTTTAGTGTAGGAAGGGGACTTTTTGTAGATATTTTAGGGATAGCAAAAGTTGGAAATAACGTTAAAATAGGAGATAATTCATTTTTCGCGGGGAATATAACAATAGGAAATAACGTTAAAATTGGTAACAATGTGACCTTTGCAGGTATCGGGCACGAACTTGAAAAACAAAATAGACACCTTCGTGATTATAATGGAATTTTTGGCGAAGTATGTGTAATAGACAATATAAAAATTAATAGTGGGTTGGAGATAGGAAATAATTGCACTTTTGCCCCAAATAGCCATTTGACGCAAGACCTAAATTTCTATACAATTTTACTCGCTAACGGGAAAACTATACAAGACCCGACAAAACCTAATGATTTTATAGAAGAAATGATAAAATAGTAAACATTTTAGGCTCTTTTGTGATAAAATATGGTTAGTGTATGTCGCTACTTTTTGTGACAAAAAACACATTTTGTAAATTTGACTCAAATTTTATTAAGACTTTAAAAGCATACATTTTTTTACAATATTTTTTGCAACTGCTAAAAGCAAAAAATAATTAAATAAAATTTTATAAGTCATTTATATAAAAATTTACAAAAGGTTTTTACTTAGCATATTTACAAAGGATTATATTTATGGATACTCAATTATTAAAACCAACCAAAGAAGCAATTAACCTTGCCGTCAAACTTATTAAGCAAGGAGAAGTTGTAGGAGTGCCTACTGAAACGGTTTACGGGCTAGCAGGAGATAGTTCTAACCCGCAGGCAATAAAAAAGATTTTTGAAGCCAAGGGGCGCCCAATGGACAATCCCCTTATTTGCCACATATCCAATATGAAAATGCTAAAAATGGTGGCAAAGAGTGTTCCGGAAGATGCAAAAAAACTAGCAGAAGCATTTTGGCCGGGTCCACTTACCATAATTTTGCCAAGGGGAAAAGGGGTTTGTGCGCAAAGTTGTGCGGGGTTAGACAGTGTGGGGGTTAGAATTCCATCAAACAAAATTGCACGTGAAATTATAGAAAAATCAAATACTCCCTTTTCCGCCCCGAGCGCGAACATAAGCGGTTTACCAAGCCCTACAAATGCCCAAAGTGTATACCAAGATATGCAGGGTAAAATTCCGCTAATTATAGACGGGGGTGAATGTGATGCGGGGGTAGAAAGCACTGTTGTATCTGTTTTAGGGGATAGTCCTGTCATACTAAGACCGGGGATTATTACCAAAGAAGATATGGAGAAAGTTCTTAACAAGGAAGTCCAAATTGCACGCGGAGTGTCACAAGAAATAAAAGTTGACGAAAAAGTTTTGTCTCCGGGTATGAAGTACAAACACTACTCTCCAAAGGCAGAAGTGACTATTTTGGACGGTGACATTGACAAATTTATAGAATACGTAAAAAACAACTACACTCCAAATACTTTCGCACTTTGCTTTATTGAAGAACTTCCCCTTATGCCCATACCCGCAATAAGTTATGGTAGCATAAAAGACGACAAATCACAGGCGCATTATTTATTTAATAGTTTGCGTAAATTAGACGATTTAAACGCAAAAAAGGTCTATGCTAGATGTCCTAAAAAAACAGGGGTTGGGCTTGCAGTATACAACAGATTAATACGAGCCTCTGGATTTAAAATTATAAAATTATAAAATTGTACACTTATAAAACTGTAATAAAAATTTACAAATATGTCCTATTTATTTGTATGTATTAAAATTAACCTTTTTTGAACACAAGAACAATTTAAAGATTTTTAGCCATAAAAAAGGAGCAATGCTTAAAGCACTGTTCCCTTTTTTAGCAATTTTTAGATACTAAGATAATTTTTCTACCGTCATACTAACATTATTAAAGGTGGTATTGTTTGCCCCATCATTTACTAGTGTTAAAGTTGTGCCCGGGGCTGTATTTTGATACAAGAACGAAGTACCCAAATTTGCCGTTTGTGATGTGTCTATGTTCGCCGAACTGGTGCTTTGGTCGATACCAGTACCACCCGCCTGAACTTCTAGTGAAACAACACCTGCCGTTGTAGATGTAGCATTGGCACTATATGTTATACGATATGTCCCCGTGGTATTTAAAGTTACATCTGCACTACTAGCATTATGGGTGATGTCCGTTGGCGAAAGATTAGCAACATCATTTAAAGTAATAGCCGTACCGTTGGCAATATCCCCAGACGTTGGGTTAGTAAAGCCCGCAACAAGATTTGTAGTAGTTGGTCCTGTTGGCCCCGTAGCACCCGTAGGTCCTGTTGCACCTGTGGCACCTGTCGGGCCGGTGGCTCCTACTGCTCCTGCTAAACCCGTGGCTCCGGTAGGTCCAGTAGGTCCCGTTGCTCCTACTGCTCCCGCTGTACCAGTTGCTCCGGTAGGTCCAGTAGGTCCCGTTGCTCCCGTTAAACCAGTGGCTCCGGTTGGACCTGTTGCTCCTGTTAAACCCGTAGCACCCGTTGGACCTGTGGCTCCGGCTGTACCCGTTGCTCCGGTTGGACCGGTTGGGCCGGTAGGTCCCGTTGCTCCTGTTAAACCCGTGGCTCCTGTTGGACCGGTTGCTCCTACTGCTCCCGCTGTACCAGTTGCCCCGGTAGGGCCCGTTGGACCGGTTGCTCCTGCTAAACCCGTAGCGCCCGTTGGCCCGGTTGCTCCTACTGCTCCTGCTGTACCAGTTGCCCCGGTAGGCCCTGTTGGACCGGTTGCTCCTGCTAAACCCGTGGCTCCTGTTGGTCCAGTGGCTCCGGCTGTTCCTGTTGGACCAGTTGGACCTGTTGCTCCCGTAGGACCAGTGACACCCGTTAAGCCTGTGGCTCCGGTTGGTCCAGTTGGCCCTGTTGGTCCACCAAAAGCACCTGCTGGACCCGTAGGACCTGTTGGGCCCGTAGCCCCTAAACCTATTGGTCCCGTAGGTCCTGTTGGACCCGTAGGCCCCATAGGTCCAGTGGGACCTCTAAAATTAGGTTTTGGGCAAAGACAATTTCTGCAATCCATAAAAAACCTCCTATTATACCTAAAACATAATACGCAAAAATAAAAATTTATGTTAAATTACAAAAAAGTCTTTGTCAATGTTGCTAACTTTTACCTAAAATAAAGTTTATTTGCCATTAATTTTTAATTCTTTTTTACTATATGGTGCCCTTTATTTTTTTATACAATCTAATAAATTGACAAAACAAACGGGCTAGATTTTCACAAAATAATAAGAATTTGTGGATAAACTAAAATATTTTTATAAAAAAATGCCTTTTTTTTGTTAAAACAACACAAAACTTAGTAAAATTTTATGTATTTTCTTTGATTTTTTTAAAATTTTTAGTAAACTATAATTGAATAATGTGAGGGGATTTATGAGTGAGCGAGTTTACATATCAAATGTAGGCTACATACCTACCAAAATAAAAGGCTTTTACAAATTAAGATTTAACTTGTTTAAACACAACGAAAAACGTGCCAAAATGAACTTTGACACCTCGGCAATGACTCTTTACAATGCCAAAAAATATTTGACGGAAGCGGAAAATATACAGGGAGCGACTTTTAACCAGATGTTTAGCCTTAATCCACAAATTTATCACACTATAAACGACGATAAAACCGGCGAAATTGTGGGGCTTTATAATGAACAAATCAAAATGAGTAAAAATGATGTTTGTGCGATGAGTAAGAACTTGCAATCAACCAAAGAGTTGGAAAGATAACAAAAAAAGGAACTTAACCGTTTTTGTAAAGTTCCTTTTTTTTATTGTCTTAAATTATTTTTATATTTTCCTTTTTGTATGAATATATCTTTTAGGTCTATTTATTTTTATATACACTTTTTTGATATGTTTTAAAAGCCTAAAATGTTTTTAAAATATTTTTTATTTTGATTTTTAGTATTAAAAGCCATTTTTGTTAATTTTGCTTAAAACGTTTTATAGATGTTTTTTTGTATGTTAAATTTATAAGTTAAAGTCGCTTTGATAAAAAATTTTAAAGCATTGTCTTTTATCTTAAAACAAAATTAAAGTGTTTTAGGCAAAATAAATATCCCCATTTTTATCCGGTTGTTTGCAACAGCCTATTATAAAATCTACAAATGCAATTATAGAGGGAATTCCCGTCCACGAAAAAATTATAAACAAAATACCCGTTCCCACACGACCTATTAAAAACTTGTGAACACCTATACCGCCGAAGAAAAAAGCCATTAAAATATACAAAATTTTATTTACCTTCCTGCCCTCTTGTGCGACATTATCGGCATTTTGTGCTGTGTCGGACGGGGTAATAATGCTTTGCTTTGGAACAAAAAATGTTTCTCCGTTTGAAGTATACCTTTCTACTTCCATACCGACTTTGGCTTCAAAATCAATGCTTGACTTTGGGATTTTTACGACGTCCTGCTCGCTAATACCAATTAGGACTTCGTCGTCTGTTACTTTTATAATTTTCATTAATTAAACCTTCCTTTTTTACAAAACTAAAAAAATTACCTTTATAATATTTTATTGTAGCCAAAAAATTGGTTATTTGTCAACAAAATTGCAAGATTTGTTTAATTTTGCAAACTATTTAGTTAAAAAACTTAAAAAAATAGCAATCTAAATCATAATCACACGTATTTTTAAATTTGAGCAAAATATAACTAAAAATTATCGTGTAACATTTTATTATTATATGTAATATGCTAATTTTTATTTCTCCTTAGCCTTAAATCATCATTTTCAATATTAATAGTAATGGTATTTGCCTTGTTGCAAATTCGGCTAAAAGTCCTATCCCCATATCTATCTAGTATACCCCTTAAAGTTAGATTGGTGGTGACAATGGTTGTTTTGTGCCTTAAAAGTCTTTCGTTTAGTACAAGATAGAGATAATCTTCGTTAACCTTTTTAAAAATAGGTTCACTGCCAAGGTCATCTACAATTAAAAAGTCACAATCTATAATGCTATCCAAAATCGCACCCTTGTTGTCGTCAAAAGTGGTATGGTACTTTAAAAACATATTATTGAGAGCAAAGGCGGTAAAAAAACTAATGGATTTACCCTTTTGTAAAAGGGTATTACAGATACATTCTACCAAATAAGTTTTTCCTACCCCTGTTTGACCGCTAATAAGCAAATTTTTATACTTAGAATTTTCTATATCTTCTACCCAATTTTGTATTTTTTTGTAATCGTTTTTTATTTTTTCTGGATTATCAAAAATACTAAAATCGCAGTTTTTAAAGGTGTGAGTTTTATCTATATCTACGTTAATATTGTTCAAAATAATTGTGTTAAGTTTGTCATAGTAACACTTACAATATTTGCCGTTTACAAAGCCAGTGTCGTTACAATATTTGCAGTTGTATTTTGGCTTAAAATCGTCAAAACTTAACCCTAATCTTTTTAATATAAGGCTGGCAAAACTTTGAACCTTTTTTAGCGCTAGACGTTTTTGGTTGCTAGGTTTATTAAAAAATTCCAACTTTGCAATATCATAGTTTAGCGACTTTATTTTTAGGTATGCTTGTTTAAATTCCTTATCGCTAAGTGCCCTGTCTAAATTTTGCTGTGCGACACTTTCGGCATTGGTCTTTAAGTCCTGTATTTGCCTTAAAACTTTTTGTTTTACGTTCATAGGGTGCTTCCTTTTTAAAAATTTTTTAACATTAAGATTATATTTATCAAATATTTACAAATCGATTTCGTCAAGGTTGTCAAACAGTGCGGAGAGTTCTTCGTCAGTAAACTCGCGTTGTCTAAAAGATGTAGTGTTCATTTTAGGTTTTTCTTGTGGAGTTAGGTCTATTTTTTGCTTTTTAATTTCGTCCAAAGTTGTTAATTTTTTGTCGTGCCAATCGCTTAAAATTGCGTTGGCATATTGCATAGAATTGACCTTGTTTTTAGCAAGTTCTAGCGCGTAATCTATTATGTCGTCACCAAATTTATAAGTATACGTCCACGTCCTATAAAAAGACCTATCATACGTATTAACCCGCCTATCTATGTTAAGTTTAGTTAAGATGTCTTTAATCTTTTTATCGACTTCCAAAACTTCGCCCAAATACTCGTTAATGCTTACAATAGAAGTTAGTCCTAGTTTGTAGAACTTTTGCACAACCTCGTCCATACCGGACAAACTACGTACGTTGCTAGAAAAACAGTATCTGGCAATTCTAGTTAAGGTGTCTGGGCTAAATCCCCTATTTTGCCAAGGCACAACGTATGTGTCAATCTCGTTATCGACAGACTCGTAATAAACCCCCAGCAGTTTATTAATCTCTTTTGCAAGAGAAATAAGGCTAGACTTGTTGGCTTCGTATTGTTCTATCTCACCAAAACTAAACAATTTTAACTCGTAGTATTTGGTAAGCCTTTTATCTAGCATTTCAAAACTATAATTTTTAGTCTTGCTAGAAACTTTTTTTGCAATTAGCACAATATTATTTAAGTTAAAGCCAAAGGTTTTGACCCATTTTTCGTACATTTGCTGATGTTCTATGGATAAATTTCCTTTAAACTTTAACGCCTTAGCAACCGAGTTTAAATCGCTGGTAGCAAGGGTTAAATCTTCTATGCGTTGTTCTATCTTTTCTGCCGTGCGGACACCTTCTTCTGCCCAAGTTTTTGCCACGGTTAAAATGTAGTTACTATTTATGTTGTTGCCTTTTTTTTCTACACAAAACTTAACAATCATATTAAAGTCGCAAGGATTAACTTTGTATGTTTCCACAAAATCAATATATTTATAAAACTCGTTAGGTGTAATTTGCCTGCCGGTAATGATATCCTGCAACTCTTGGATAAAACTGGCATACTTTTTACTTTCTATCTTTTTAAGGGTTTTTATGTTGTCCTTTACAGGCAAATATCTAATTTCGTACTCGCCGTTATTGTCTAAAATCTGAACTAGATTTTGCTCCTGCCAATACAAAAAACAATTAATGACATCTTGCTTTGAAAGACCCAAAACATTTTCAAAATTATCAATAGTGTTATCCCAGGAAGCGCTATTTTGGCACTTTAATAAACCAAACAAATATACCTTCATACACTCGTTTGGGGCTGTTGGCAAGTAATCATTTAAAAACTTTGCGTCTATCATAATTGTTTCTGAATTAATAAGCGAACTAGAATATTTACAAAAAGCCATTTTTTCCCCCATAATATTTAAAACAAAAACATTTTAACAAATAAATGAGATTTGTTCAATGTTTTATTAAAAATAAAAAATAACTTTGGCTATTTTAACAAAGTTATTTTACTACAAATTTACCAATCTTCTTTTATATACTTGTTTTTTTGCTTTATGTCATTATAAAAATCGTTATATTTTTGTTTAAAATCATCGTCCTGTTTTTGCAAATCTTCGTTATCGTATGCTTCACAATCTTGCTCCTGTGCAAGTTTTAAAAGTTTTAGTTTATCCATTTTTAAAACTCCTTATTATACACAAATTCCCTATTACTTAAATACTGCAATTCTTCTGTTAAATTTAAAAATTTCAACTTATAACACACCAATCTTTGAGAGTTTTCGTTAAACTGCTTATTTATGGTATTGCTACCATACTTTTTGTCACCTATTATGCTAAATCCCAAAAATCTTAAATGTGCTCGTATTTGATGTGTGCGACCGGTAATGAGTTCGCACTTTACAATACTAGAATGGGGATTATTTTGTACGGTCAAAAATTTTGTTTTTATTTGCTTTGCCCCGGGTGTTTTGTTACTGGAAACAAACACCTTAGATAATTTTGCGTCCTTAAACAAATACGCGGTATATGTTTGTCCGTTAAAATTTGTTTTGCCCGCTACCTCGCATATATAATATTTTTTTATAAGCCCGTCTTTAAAAATCTGCTTTAATGCCTGCTTTATATTATCACTTTTTGCCAAAATTACCAGCCCTTCGGTATCTCTATCTAGTCTATGAACAGCCAAAAGACCGGTTAACCCTTCTAACCCGTAATCACCTGTGGTTAAAATTCCTTTGGGCTTTACAACAACGCACAAATTTTTATCCTGATAAACAAATTTTAAATCTTGTGTATGGTTACTTAAACTCCGTAAACAAAAAATTTCCACCTTATCGCCCGCTATCAAATCAACATTTGATTTTACTCGGCTATTGTTGACCCTTATATTGTTTTGCTTTAAAATTTGCTTAATTTCGCCATATTTTAAACCTTTTTCTATTAAAAATTTAAACAATTTTACGTTTTCGCCAACCGCAAACTGATAGTTATTCATATAAAGCCCCTAAAAGATAATCTTTGATTTCTTGCAACTCGTCTATTAAAGTAGAAGCCCCGCCGGTTAGCCCTATTTTATCCCCGCAGACTAATTTATTTTCTTTTACAAGGGCTTTTACTTCTGACAAATCTTCTGCAAAATAAGTTGTAACTATGGTTTGCAAATTGTTAAAAAGTTCCTTAGAATTACTGGAATTTTTACCGCCCACAACTATCATTTTATCTACCTTTTGGGCTAGTAATTGTGATTTTTCGTTAATTAGCCTTTGGGCAGAACAAGTGGTGTTTTTGTATTCAAAGACCTTATCTTTTAGTCTATTTTTTACCCCGTCTATTATCTTTAAAGCCTTAGTTTGATTAAAGGTTGTTTGAACTACCAAAAAATACTTATCATAATCTAGCGGGATAGACAAAACTTCTTCCAAATCTTCTATAAAAATAGGGTTGTTGCACCACTTAGACGTACCCAAAACTTCGGGGTGCATTTTACCGGTTTTGTAACCATATTTACCAACAAGGATAATTTTATAGCCCAAATTATCCATTTTTTCTACCAACTTATTGATATTTAAAACATTGGGACAGGTAAGGTCTAGATAGGAAATGTTATTTTCTTGCAAATACTTATATGTATCCTTGCCTTCGCCGTGGGCACGCAAGATAACATAGTCGCTTGTTGAAAACTCGCTCAAATTATCCTTTACCAAAATACCCAAACTGGTTAAAGTTTGTACCGCGCGTTTGTTATGCAAAATTTCCTTAAACAAAACCACATTTTTACCTTGCTTTTTTGCGTTAATTGCACCTTCTAAGGCTCTTTTTGCCCCATAGCACAGGCAACAAGTATCGCAAATTTGCACATTTGTTTTATCTGAATTTTCCATATAAATATAATAGCAAAAAATTAAAATAAATACAAACTAAAATGTAATTATTCTACGGTGACGCTTTTTGCCAAATTTCTAGGTTTGTCGGGGTTAAAGCCCTTAATTACACTAACCCTATATGCCAAATATTGCAACCTTTGAGCAACTAAAAGGCAAATTAGGTCATTGTCTATGTTTGGGACATCAATTTTGAGATATTTTTGCTCTATATCAAAGGGCGAACAAACCACTATGTTACCCCCGCGAGAATGGGCTTCGCTAACATTTGACAAAGTCTTTGAGTGCAGGTTTTTTTGTGTAGTTATGCCTACAACGCAGGTGCGATTATCCACTTGCGCTAAATACCCGTGCTTTAACTCCCCGCTAGGCACTGCAAAAGACGGGATATAACTAACTTCCTTTAATTTTAAACTTGCTTCTAGCGCTAAATAATAATCTAAATCTCTGCCTATAAAAATAACTTCGCTTTTGTTTGCCACAAATTTGGCAATGTCGTCCAATTTTTTAAAGTCTATATCTTCAAAAACATTTAATAAATCTAAAACGTGAGATAAATAATCTACCTTTGTATTAAATTTTAAGTTTTGCAAATGTCTAGATAAGACATAAAGCATTAGCACCTGTGCTAAATATGCCTTAGTAGAAGCCACGGCAATTTCCTTACCCGCCATAATGTCTAGGCAAATACTAACTGCCCTAGACAAAGTACTGTGCATATTGTTTGTTACCCCTATTGTGATAAAGCCTTTTGCCAATTCTAAATTTGCCAGAGTATCGGCGGTTTCTCCGCTTTGGCTAATAAAAACAAAAACTGTCCCCGGTTTTATGTCTGTTTCTGCGTACCTAAACTCGCTGGCAATGTGGCAAGTTGATGGAATTTTAGCATATCTTTCAATTAATTTTGCCCCTATTAAACCCGCATGGTACGCACTGCCACAGCCGATAAAAATTATTTGCTTTATCTTGCGCACTAAGGATTTGTTTATTTTTTTTAATCCGTTATTTTGGCAATAATCAATTATATTTTTTATGGCAACCTTTTCTTCTAAAATTTCCTTTAACATAAAGTGTGGCAAGTTGTCTTTTGAAAATTTATTTTGTGATTTTTTTAGTAAAGTTTTTGACTTTTTGATAACTTTACCTGTTTTATCATAAAAGATTATTTTATCTAGTGACACTTCGCAAAACTCGTCATCGAGTAAAGTATAATAGTCCTTGCCTGTGTTTTCAAAGCAAATGGTATCGCTAGCGACAATAACTTCGTCACTAGATTGCATTACATAAATGGGACTTTTTCTCTTAGCAACAAATAGTGTATTATTATCCAACTTATTAATTGCAACTATGGCAAACGACCCCTTTATCTTATTGCAAACGTCTATAAGCGCTAAAATGTGTGGTGCGTTTGTTTGCAACAACTTCGCTATGACTTCGCTATCCGTTTGCGAGCAAAAATTAACGTTTGCCAAACTAGATTTAAGTTCCAAATAGTTTTCTACAATTCCGTTATGAACAATAGCCCAATTTTTGTCATCGCTTAAAAACGGGTGAGCATTTAAAACACTTGGCTTGCCGTGTGTAGCCCACCTAGTATGTGCTATGCCAATATTACCCATATCTTTGGCAGAAATTTTTTGCTCTAAATTTTTTATTTCTCCCTTTGACTTACACACTTTTATGTTTTTTTTATTTAAAAAAGCCAAACCTGACGAATCGTATCCGCGATATTCTAGCAACTTTAACTTTTGCACAAGCGACGAACAAATCGGGACTTGTTTTTTAGTGATTATGCCAACTATTCCGCACATATACCACCTAATAATTTTTTTATTTTTTCACTTATCAAATTTGCTATCTTTTGCGCACTTAATTTGTCTTTATCTTCTACCATAACGCGAATTAGGTTTTCGGTACCAGACTTTCGCAATATGATTTTAGTTTGAGAATTGGATTTCTTTAAATCTTCTACAAAATCACACAACTGTTTATTTGCTAGAATTTCATTTTTTTTATCTGTTTTTATATTTGCTTCGCACTGACAAAAAAGTTCTACGTCTGATAGTTGCGACAACTTTAACTTACTTTTTTTTATCACACCTGCAAGCGCCAACCCTGTTAAGATACCATCGCCTGTTTTGAGTTTATCTTTTAAAATAATATGCCCCGCCTTTTCTCCGCCGATGCTCGCCCCTAAATCTTTCATTTTTTTATAAACGTATTTGTCCCCGACGTTTGCTTCTATTAAAGTTATATCGTCTTTATCTAGACTACTGCTTATGCCACGGTTTGTTAGTATTGTGCCAACAACTAAGTTGTTTTCTAGTCTATTTTGAATTTTCAAATCCTTTGCTAAAACGTACAAAATTTTATCCCCGTCTACAATGTTTCCCAGTTCGTCAACGGCGATTACTCTATCCCCATCACCATCAAAGGCAAGCCCTAAGTCTGCCCCGAAATTTAGGACATTTTCTTTTAGCCCCAAAACATTAGTTGCCCCGCAATTAACGTTAATTTTGTTGCCGTTAAAATGTTTGTTTATAACCTTTATAGTGGCGCCCAAATTTTTAAAAACCTTTGGAGCAATTTTACAACTAGCCCCGTAGCAACAGTCCAAAACGATTTTTAATCCGTCTAAACTTGGCGAATTTTCTAAAAATTTTTCGTAGGCGAGTTTTCCCATTTGCTTGTATTGCCCAAACGGATTTCCAACAATATGCTTACCTAAAATACTTTCTAAAATTTCTTCGTTTTCTTCTCCAAACTTTTCGCTACTGGGCAAAAAGATTTTGATGCCATTATGGTTAGGTGGATTGTGAGAAGCACTAATCATTACCCCATAGTCATAGTCTTTGGCAAGGTAAGCCACCCCGCCACTAGTACAAACACCCACGTCATCTACACTGCCACCGCCATAGATTACCCCTAGCGAAAATGCCAGCGACAAATAATCTTTGCTTAGGCGACTATCTTTGCCAATGACAATTTTAGGAGTTTTTTTTATAGCACACAAAGCATTTCCGCAATCAAAAGCCAAATTATGAGTAATATCTTTTGTAACTTCCCCACGTATACCGTCTGTGCCAAAATATTTCAATTAATCTTCCCCCTTTAAATATTTTTTTGCCAAATCAGGTTTTACCATTTGCGGTGTTCTGCCAATGACAAAATCGTATTTATCGGTGTTTTTAGTTAGAGTTGTTCCCGCGCAAATATATGTATTATCGGCGACATTTAAAGGGGCAATCAAATTGACATTGCTACCTACAAAGCAACCTTTACCCACCCTTATTTTGTTTTTAATTTTTCCGTTGTAATTTACAAAAATCGCCCCACAGCCAATGTTTGTGTTTTCGCCAACTTCGGCATCGCCAATGTAAGCCAAGTGGCTAGCCTTTGTACCGCTTTGCAACGTGGAATTTTTTACTTCGACAAAATTGCCAATTTTGCAGTTATCCCCAATTTTACTATCGGGTCTAATTCTCGCAAAGGGTCCTACAATGCTGTTTGCCCCAATGGTAGAATTTACTATATTGCTAGACGATATCTCGCAATCATTGCCAATTTCGCTGTCTTTTATAAAATTATATGGGTATAGCACGCAGTTGTCCCCTATGACGCAACTACCCATAAGCACATTAAATGGGTAAATTTTGACATTTTTGCCAAGTTTGACAGTGCTTTCAATAAAAATATTTTCTTCCATAAATAGATTTCCTTTTTATGTACCTAATATATTCCAAAAAAAATAATTTTGTCTAATGATTTGAAAACTTTATTAAAATTTTTTATTTGCAAAAGTTTATTTTTGTGGTATACTACTACCGCAAATAAAAAACTTGTTTCCGTAGCTCAGTTGGATAGAGCGTCCCCCTCCTAAGGGGAAGGTCGCGCGTTCGAATCGCACCGGGAACACCAAAAAAACATAGTAAACTAACCCATAGGGTTAAAACATTACTATGTTTTTTATTAAAAAAATAAAAATTAAGCCCAAAAAAACAATTTTTAAAAGTAAATAAATCAAATTAAATAGCGTATAACACTGACAAAAAGGATAAAAACTTTTTTAAAATTAAGTTTTCGTTTACCTAATTTTAATAAAAATATAAGGTTTAATTTTAATAAGTTTGACTTTTTTGCCTTCATTATATATGGTTAAATAATCAAAAATTATTGAAAGGAGTAATAACAAAAGTGTCCACATGTAAAAATTGTGGGGCAAAAGTTGATAGTAAATTTTGTCCTTATTGCGGAACTAAAAATGAAGAAGCGAGTCAAGATAATATAGTAAATGCATTTAATGACGTTGAAAATATTAGTACAAATCTTAAGCTTCATGCAAAAAATTTAAATAACATGTTTGATATAGTAAAATTCGCAAATCAAATAAAAAAAGAAAACACGGGAATCTTAAACGACGAAGAGTTATCGGCTCTTAGCAATATACTTCAAGACAACTTAGAAGTAGTAAAATTAAGTGAACAATCTGACCTAGAATTTAAAGAATATAAGAAAAAAATACGCGATGCAAGACGTGCAATTGCAAGTGGACATTGTCCAGAATGTGGTGCAAACATTAAGAAAAATGATGATTATTGTCCAAAATGTGGCGCCGATTGTTTAATGGAAGCATACGACATTTAAAATTTTACTTATCAAAAATTCAAATTTTTACTTTTTAAATAAAATGCACTCTTTATTTTAAAAACTACAACTTTTAATTTTAAATATTTGCATCTTGAAACTTTAACATAAAAAAAACTAGCAAAAGTTTTGTATATTGCTAGTTTTTTATAACCTTAACTTATAGGTAAATCTACATTGTTTCCTGTTGCTTTTTCAATTTTTTTAATTGTCACATAGTAACTGTACTCTGGGTTAACCTTTACAAGTACTTTATCCCCTATTTTTTTACCAAATACAGCACGACCAAAAGGAGAATCTTTACTAATTATTCCCTTTGTAGTGTCGTTTTGCATTGTGGTTGAGATTTGAAAAGTTTCTTCGCTGTTATCTTCTTCAAAAACAACGGTGACTTTATCAAAAATGCCAACTAGGTTTGGGTCATTGTTTGGTTTAATTATTTTGGCAGTTCGTATCATAGCCTGCAAATACTCTATTCTTCCCTCGTTTTGACCGTTTTCTCTCTTTGATGCACGGTACTCGGCATTTTCACTTAAATCGCCGTGGGCTTTGGCTTCCACAATGTCCTTTGTTATCCTTGGTCTTAAAACCGTCATACGATAGTCAATTTCTTCCTGCATTTTTTTTATATCACCTTCGGTAAGTTCGTTATACATAATCTTTGTCCCTTTTAGGATATTATACTCATACCTTGTTTTATGGCAAGTTATTAATAGGGTGAAATGGATAAAAAAAAAGTCGTTATTATATGAGTTATACATCTTCGAGATGGGGGATTCTTCGCTGTCGCTCAGAATGACGGGAAACGTCATATTGAGTGTCGACCCGCAAAGATGGGCTAGCGAAATATCCCCTAATGGAAGGTATGCAACAGTATGGTTATACGTCTTCGAGACAGGGGATTCTTCGAAAGCCAGTCAGGTGGGTCCTTCTCAGAATGACGAAGCAACCCGGGGGATTCTTCGCTTCGCTCAGAATGACGAAATGTACTCAGAATGACGAATAAAATAAAATAACGGGAAAAATACATCTTCGATATAACCGATAGTTTAAAACATTTTTGTGTAAAGGTGAGTAAAAAATTAGTCTAAAAATATACCCCACAACAAAATATTGTGGGGTATTTAATGGTTGCAATTTTATTGGTGGGCACTAAGGGACTCGAACCCCTGACTTTCACCACGTCAAGGTGACACTCTACCAACTGAGTTAAGTGCCCGCAAAAATTGTTTTGCACTAGTTATGCGATATTTTTAATACAAGCATTATAATACAAAACAATTATACTTTGCAAGTTAATTTTGCAAATCTGTTGTATCTTCTTCGTCAGAAGGTTCTGTTTCGCCTTCGTTATCAGCCTTTTCCGGCTCTTGTTGTTCTTCTTGCTTTTGGATTGGTTCTCTATTTAAAAACTTTCTTAAATAGCAAACGGCAAAACTTACACCCGCTGCAAACACAACCCCTATTGCAAAAATCACAAGCATATCTACAAACGAAATCACACCCGCGTTGCCAACAAAGGTAATAATAAGGATATTAAGCACACTGGCTATTGTTCCTAAAATAGACCTTCTAAGGTACTTATGTTGTTTAAGCGGAAATTTTTCAACAATAAAGTTGGATAAAAACATAACCACCACAAAACTTATAAGTTGGCTAATAAATCCGCCTAACATTTGCCAAGATAAAGCCTGCCCCATACCACTGCCCATTGCCGCTATATAGGCAAAGACAAAGAACAAGCAAACGCAAAGGGTACATAGTTCACAAAGTATGTATACAAATAGCCTTCGTGCTTCTAACTTGCCAAATTTTTCGTACAACACAAGAAAGCAGAAAAACACTAGTGGCATAAACACCGCAGACATAGGAACGGCATAATTAAAGAAATTAGTTGCCGGCAAGAAAAATGATAGCATAACCGCAAGGATAGCAAATAAAAACAATCCGTTTTTGTTAAGAAAACTATATGCCACCCAAAGTCCAAGCAAACCTATCACTAAAAACAAAAATATTGCAGACCAACTAATAGATGATAATATAGAACCCGGTAAAAACATAAAAACCCCCTGTAAATATTCTTCGAAAGTATTATATGTAAAATTGAGAAATTTGTCAATTATCTTTGTAAGTATGAAAAAGGCAGAAATAAAGACAAGTCTATCAAAGGAAATTTATATTTTTTGAAATAAATAAACAATTCACCTTTTGTGCTCAACTTGCTGTTTTTTTATAAATTAAAATTTGTGTAAGTTTTTATTTAATCTGACAAATTTTTAAATAGAGCGAAAAGTTATTTGTTATTAGCACTTTTTGATTTTTGTAAAAAAATCATTGTGCCTTTAAATTAATTTTGAGCCAGCACCTAAAAGGTCGTGGCTGAGCGACAGGGGATTCTTCGATTGTCCATCGCTGCTGGTCTACTCTCAGAATGACGAAGCAACCCCGGGGATTCTTCGCTTTGCTCAGAATGACGAATAAAACTGAATAATAGTGGATTCCCTAAAATAACAAAAAACGTAAAAATAACGTAAAAAAAAAGTGATAACTGCAAACAAAAAACTATGTATAGGCGAAATGGTAAAAAGTACAAAAATTTTCTATTTCTTGTTTCTATACTATGCGTGTAATTTAAAAAAATAAAAAAGAATAAATACCATTAATACACAGTACAAAAGTATACATAAATTTAATTTTGAAAAAAGTGAGACAGATAAAAACAAAAGATTATAAACTAAAACCTTTTTAGTGAAAAAATAGTTTAAACCACTTCATAAATATGGACTGCGTTGGTGGTGCCCTTTTCGTTGGTTGGGATACCTAAGGTTACAATTATTTTATCACCCGTGTTTGCAAGTTTATTTGACTTTACAATTTTACTTGCCGTTTGTAACATATCGTCTATTGTTTGTTGCTCGCTCACCATTACAGGCACGACACCCCAAGTTAGTGATAGTTTATTATATGTTAGTCTATCGTGAGTTATCGCGACTATTGGTGCCTTTGGTCTAAAACGAGAAATCATATTCGCGGTTTTCCCCTTATCGGTGTAGCACACAATCGCCTTTGCCCCTATTGCCCTTGCGGTAGCACTGGCGGAATACGCAATAGCATTAAGATTTTTGTGCACTGGCTTGTAGTTTGTAGTGACTTCGCTGTCGTAGTTTACCACCCTTTCAGTAGCGGTGGCTATTTTTGACATAGTGCTAACCGCGTCAAAAGGATAATTCCCCGAGGCCGTTTCGCCGGAAAGCATAGTAGAGCCGGACTTGTCGTAAATGGCTTGGGCGACGTCGGTGGTTTCCGCCCTGGTTGGTCTACGTTTGTAAATCATACTTTCTAGCATTTCGGTAGCGACAATAACCTTTTTACCGCTGGAAATACACTTTTGAATCATAGTCTTTTGCACTGCGGGAATTTGCTCTATTGGAATCTCCGTGCCCATATCTCCGCGGGCGACCATAATGCCGTCACTCACTTCAATAATGCTATCCAAATTTTTAATGCCTTCTAAACTTTCAATCTTAGAAATAATTTCCTGACTACCGCCATACTTTTTTATGCACTCGCGCATTTGCAAAACGTCTTCCTTACTACTTACAAAAGAAGCGGAAATATATTCTACGTTATTTTTTACGGCAAACTCTATATTTTTTTCGTCCTTTTCACTGATAAACGGCAAAGGCAATCTAACGTGCGGGATTGAAACACTTTTGTGGTTGCTCAATTCCCCACCCACTGTAACGGTACAGACAATATCACTGCGCGTAATCTGTTGTATCTTAAACTCCAATAAGCCGTTGTTGGCATACATTTTTTGACCTTTTTTTAATGTTTTAAGCAACTCTGGATAGTTAAGCGAAACAACACTTTCGTCACCCAAGACGTCATTTGTCGTAAAGGTAAAACTACCGCCCTTTTTAAGCAAAACTTTTTGGTTTTTAAAAACACCTATTCTAAGTTCTGGTCCGCAGGTGTCTACCATAATTGCACAAGGAACAGATAATTGCTCCCTTGCCCTAATAACAAGGTCTAGTGTGTTTTGGTGTCCCACTAAATCCCCGTGACTCATATTAAGACGGGCTACATTCATACCGCACTTTAAAAGTTTTAAAATACTTTCGTACTTATCGGTCGACGGCCCTAGTGTGCAGACAATTTTTGTTTTTCTCATAAAAAATCTCCTTAATTATGGATATTATATACTCATTTCTAAATTTTATCTAGCAAAAACAATTATTTTTTTATTTTTGACCACTAAGTTTTTTAAATTAATTTACAAAACAAAATTTGCTTGCTATAATATCTACATAAAACCAAGGGGACGAGATAAAAAATGAAGAAAGAATTAATATATGAAGAAGTTTTATCTATGCTTAACGACCGAGTGGACTACAAGTCGATTACTCTATCCGAAGTGGCAAAAAGATGCAATATGGGCAAAAGTACAATTTACGAGTATTTTACAAGTAAGGACGAGATGGTTTTTAACAGCATAATTTACTATTTAAACCAAATGATTAAGTTTTTTTCTAACAATTTTAAAATCTCGACTTTCCGTGTCAGCCTAAAAGTTTTTATTAAAGCAGTTGCCATTACTATGAAGGCAAACTACTGGATGGTTATGCCGTGGACGTTTTTAGACAACTATGCCCCATTTTTAACAGAAGAAAACTCAGACACCATTACGGAAATGCTTTACAAGTGCAAAGAAGTCATTATGACTTTATTTACCCGTATTTGCCAAAAGGGTGAAGAAGAAGGACCTTTGTATAAGATAGAAGAAAACAACGTCAATTTTGCCTTTAACGGAATTATTTGTAGCCTTACCGAAGAAATTGACAGCGAATATGATTTAGATAGCGAAGAAGCAAAAAAGTTTATTGAAGATTTGTGCTCTTGTGTAGTAAAGCAATTAAATTAATAACGCAGGGTTTTTGTAAATTACTCAAAAGTTATTGAGTGGATAAATAATAATGCGATACTTAACAAAAATTTGAGCAATAAAACTTGTTAGGGGTTTATAATGACAGAAAGTAAAATTAACATAGACAGTAGCATTGACATAGAGTCTGGGCTTACATCTTCGCAGGTGGAAGAAAGGGTTTTAAACAAGCAAATAAACACCACCCTTACAAAGACATCTAAGTCTTATGCTAGGATAATTTTTAGCAACCTATTTACTTGGCTTAATATAGTGTGCTTTGTAGTAGCGGGGGTTTTAATTGCGATAGAAAGTTACAACAATGTTTTATTTGTTGTAATCTTTATGTGCAATTTGCTTATAGGCATTATACAGGAAATTCGCGCAAAAAAAGTAGTGGACAGCATTACCATTGTGACCAAGGCAAAAGTTGAAGTCTTGCGTGATGGGAACAAAACCAACGTTGACATAGACAAAGTTGTAAAAGACGACATTGTTTTTATGAAAAACGGTGACCAAATTTGCGCCGACTGCATACTTTTAGACGGGGAAATCGAAGTAAACGAGAGTTTGCTAACCGGCGAAAGCAAACCCATACGAAAAGTAAAGGGCGACAACCTTTTAGGTGGCAGTTACATTGTTAGTGGGGCTTGCAAAGCCATAACTACAAAGGTCGGGTTAGAAACGTACAGTTCTACCCTAATAAAAAAGGCAAAACAACTAAAAACAAATCAAAGCGACATTTTAAAGACTTTAAACTTTATTGTACGAACGTTGGGGATAATAATTGTTCCGCTTGGGATACTCACGTTTTTTGATTTAAAAAGCGCGTTTTCCATTAACGAAACAATAGAAGGCACGTCGGGCGCAATAATAGGTATGTTGCCTGTGGGTATGTTTTTGCTAACCAGTGTGTCTTTGGTGGTGGGGGTTATAAACCTAGCCAAAAAGAAAACCCTTGTGCAAGACCTGTATAGCATAGAAATGCTTGCAAGGACAGACGTCTTGTGCCTAGACAAAACGGGTACTTTAACCGATGGTACAATGTCTATAAAAAAAGTTATTCCAATAGGAATATCACTAGAAAAACTAAATGACATTATGAAAAATTACACCTTTGCCACAAAGTCACAAAATGCGACATCGCTGGCACTAGATAAATACTTTAAGTCAGAAGACGGCAAAGTTGACATAAAAAAAGTAATAGAGTTTAGTAGCGAAAGAAAGTTTTCTGCCGTAGAATTTGGCGGAAAATTTGGTACGTATATGCTAGGCGCCCCTGAATTTGTGACCGAAAAATCAAATCTAAAAAAGGACATTTTAAGCACAATTAAAGATTCTACCCAAGATGGTTTTAGGGTTATACTTTTGTGCCAAAGCAAGCAAAAAAATATAGACGAAAAAATTTCTAAGCAAAACACCCCAATAGGAATTATCGTAATAGAAGACAATATTAGACCAGACGCAAAGGACACGATAGAATGGTTTAACAATAATGACGTAGAAATAAAAATAATTTCGGGCGACAATGTGGACACAGTTAGCAACATTAGCAGAAAGGTGGGTGTTAAAAATTACGACAAGGCAATTAGTTTGGAAAATATGACTGACGAAGAAGTTATTGCCTGCGCTAACAAGTACAGTATTTTTGGCAGAGTTACCCCAGAGCAAAAAAGTTTGCTTGTGAAGGCGCTAAAAAAGGAAGGGCACAAAGTTGCTATGACAGGCGACGGGGTAAACGATATTTTAGCGCTTAAAGAATCCGACTGCTCCATTGCTATGGCTAGCGGTAGCGAAGCCACCCGAAGTGCCAGCAACCTTGTAATGCTAGAAAACAACTTTTCTGCAATGCCTAGCATTGTGGCAGAAGGCAGGCGAGTAATAAACAACATTTCTAAGTCCTCTTCCCTATTTTTAACAAAGACGTTTTTCATTATGTTTTTAACTCTTTTCACCCTAGTATCTGCACGTTATCACTACCCGTTAAAGACCACTCATATTTTGTTGTGGGAAAGTCTATTTTTAGGTATTCCGGCTTTTTTCTTGGCACTGCAACCTAACCACAATCGAGCGGAAGGTTCCTTCCTTGCTAGTCTTGCGTCAAAGGCTTTGCCGGGGGCTTTGGTTCAATTTTTAGGAGCGGTGGCTTGCTATGTGTACTGCGAGTTAACTGGCGAAACAAATATGCTTCCTACACTGATTTCCTGCGTTACTATTTTTGGTGCTTTCTTTATACTGCTTAACCTATGCCTACCGCTAGACTGGTACAAAGGTTTAATGTGCGCGGGTATGTTGCTTCTTTGCTTTTTAGCACTGCTTATTTTGCCTTTGAGTTTGTTTGAATACGAAGTTGTATCTAACTGGGACATATTGTTTATATCTATAAGTGCAGTTTGCATTTGCCTAATATACCCGCTACTAAAATGGGTCTTTGAAAAAATATTTAACTTTACAGTAAAAAAGACCAAAGAGTATAAACAAAAACACTCAAAAGAAAAAACTGAAACGATAAAATAATACGAATTAAAAAAGTATTAAAAGGCGAGTTGAGTATGAAAAAACTAAAAATGCTGTTGCACAGTTGTTGCGGTCCGTGTTCCACCGCTGTGATAGATAGGCTAAAAGACGAATACGATTTGACAATTTTTTACTACAATCCGTGCATTTATCCCAAGGAAGAATATTTGCACAGGCTAAACGAACAAAAACGTTATGTTTTGGAGTCAAATTTAAACATTGTTGTTATTGACGGAACATACGACGATAACCAGTTTTTTTATGAAGAATATAAGGGGCTAGAAAATGAAAAAGAAGGTGGCGCTAGATGTAATAAGTGTTTTGCTTTAAGGCTTGATAAAACGGCAAAATACGCAAAACAAAATGGATTTGATATTTTTGCGACTACTTTAACTGTAAGCCCACACAAAGATGCGAAAGTTATAAATCAAATTGGCGAAAGCCTATCAAAAAAATACGACATAAAATATCTAGTTGCTGACTTTAAAAAACAAGACGGCTTCTTAAAAAGCATAAAAATTTCAAAAGAATATAACCTTTATAGGCAAAACTATTGCGGTTGTAAATTCTCGCTAGAAAATAAATAGGATTTTTAATTTTTGCTTGTATTAAGTACAAATAAAATACCTAATAAAATGCTAGTTTTAAAAAATCCCGCAAAGTGAAAAAAATTAACAGGGCTCGCAAAAAAAACGTCAAATTTTTGGGATAGGGCGAAAAAAATAACTGATAGTTACACATTTTGATTTTATAAAAAATCATTGTGCCGGTAAATTAAATTTGAGCAAGCACCTAAAAGGTCGTGGCTGAGTGTAACCCTATCTCAAAGACTGACAACCTGTATTGTTACTAATTTTATCTCTTCGCTTATGAGATTCTTCGTAAGCCGGTCAAGTCTGCCCATCTCAGAATGACGACTAAGGACAAGTTGCATATCTTCGCCACTTTTTCCGTCATTCTGAGCATAATCCCATATCTCGTAGACGTACAATCCATATCACAACCATACTGCTTAACTTAATCTGACTTATTAGAAAGTCACCGCTGGCTTAAATTCAATTTTATATTTGTTGAGTATGAGAAATAACCCCCAAAAAAACTTTTTTTTGTTTGATTTATCTTTTTAATAGTCAAATGACATTTAAAATTAAATTTAATAAATAACTTTGACAAAAAAAAGGAATAATTGTATAATACCTACGTATATTTATAGAAAGGAGTGATTTAATTATGGCAAAAAAGGGTGATTATTTTGGATTAGGATATATTGTAAGCCTTATTCTTGCAATTATTCCTGTTACTGCTTGGATTTGTGGCGCTATCACAAGATTCCAAGAAGGGTGCTGGGTTGCTGGACTTATTAGGTTAATTTTTGGGTTTAACATTGTTTGGCTTCTTGACCTAATTTTAATGATTGTATCAAAGCACATATTAAGATTACTTAACATTTAATTTTACTTAAAAAGACTTCTCTAAATAGGGGTCTTTTTTTTATGTAATTAACATAAATCAGTAAAATAGACCCCTTTAACCTTTTTTAAAATACAAACAAAATGTGACTAAAATTTTTATAATTTTTAAACTAAACAAAACAAAAAAATTTAAAGTATGTTTTACATTTTTATTTAATTAATGAAAACATTTAATATGTAAAACTCTACTTAAAAATATTTAAAAACCTTTTCCGTAAAAAGTTAAAAAAACCTTAACCGCATTTATGGTTAAGGTTTAATTAACTGGTTATTTTGACTTGAATTATATAACTAATGGAACAATTATACCTGCTATAACGATAAGCAAGCAAATAACGTACAAAACTATCCAAACCATTGGCTTTGATTTTACATATCTCCACGCAAGGATTGCCACAATACAAATCATAACCGCCGTTGCTAGCCCTTGAAGTGCCGATACGACCTTTGCATTTACACCGCAAGCGGATAAAACAAGTGACACGGCATACAAAAATGTAACTGCAACAATAGTCCAAAAAGAAACCTTGTTTAGTCCCCAACTTGACCTAGACGACCTGCTAGATGAAGAACTTGAAGATTTAGAACTGCTAGAACTCTTTTTAGTATTTGCCATTTTACGCCCCCTTTTTAATAATCATTTACATTTTAATTTTTTGTTAGACAAAAGTCAAATATTTATTATTATTTTACGCAAAAAATCATAATTTTATTTATGGTAAATAATCGTAAAAATTAATGGTAGTGTATTTATCAGATGTTTCTAAAATTTGCGCATTGGTTAATTGGTCAATTTGGGATTGAAGTCTTTTTATACATACAAATTGATATACAATACCCACTAGTAAAATAATAATGATTGCAATAATCATACCCAAAATTAATTTTGTTTTTCTATTATTTTTATCTTCCATTTTTGCACCCCTTTTGCAAAAATTTTTCGCTTTAAGGTTAAAACTTAACCACTAACTTTTGATTATTTTTATCTTTACCTATTTTATTAAACATTTTTTATTAAATTAAAAATTTATTAAACTACCTTTTTTAAATTATTTTTTCTTTACTCAAAATTTTAAACTTTGCTTGTTAAATTTAAAAAATTAGGATATGTTTTAAACAGTTTACTTATTATATAGGACAAAACAAAAAATGTACACTAAAATTTTAATGTTTAAATTTTACAAATAACGAACTTATTAATTTAACAAAATGGCGGGACAAAATAAAAAACACAATAAAAGCAATAATGCAAACAAAGTCTAACTCGCCATAATTATACTGTAAGTTAATATAAAAACTAAAACTTAACACAAATAACATCAAAAAAATAAGAAAAAAATTGTTAAAAACTATAAAAAAAATATTGAGATTTTTCATAAAATTTTTGTTAATTTTTTCACGATTTTTTTTATCATTTTTCTTTAATTTTTTTTCATTTTTTTTATCAAGATTTTTATTGTTTTTTGCGTTAAGTTTTTCTTTAATTTTTGCACATAAATTTTTAAATTTTAAACCGCTTTTCTCGGCTTTACTACTCGCTTTTTGAGAATTATAACTATCTGTTTTTTTAGATACAAAACTATCTAATTTTTGGGGTGAAAAATCAACCGTTTTATTAGTGCTAAAATTATCTATTTTTTTAGACTTAGAATTATCTAAATTTTTAGTCTTTGGGCTTTCTAAATCGTTAGATGAAAACATCTTACGGGCGGTTAAAAATTTTTGCAATTTAACGGATATAAAATTTTGAATAAAAGAAGAAATTTTAGTCAAAAAAAACACTATGCACCCGCCTGCAAAGCCAAGATAACAAAACAAAATTAAAACATAAATTTGACTAGACGTAGAAAACAAAATCATTTAAAAATCTTCTTTAAAAAATTTTGTTTTGAGTCTAAATATTTAATCTCGTTAATGGTGCCACCCACTTCTATAATACCCGACTGCACGTCTAGTTTTATAATTGTTAAATTTTCGCCCAAAATACACATATTAGCCCCGGCAACTTTTAATTGAAATTTTTGACCGTTAGACTCGTAAACCTTTTCCACCCCAGAAATATTTAAAAGTTTTCTATTCGCAAGTTTTAATTCGCTGGAAGTGAAAGTTGCTTCTTGTTCTTTTTTTAAATTACTAATTTCCATATAAAAACTCCTAAAACAAATGTAATAAAATATATGAAAATTAATAAAACTTTATTCAAAAAACTGTTTTGGTTATAATTTTTTAATTAAGACAATGTGAGTGTGACGTCTTTGAGATAGGGGATTCTTCGGGAGTCCGTCGTTGCGGGTCGAGGCTCAGAATGACGGAAAAAAGTAGCGAAGATATGCAACTTGTTCTTAGTCGTCATTCTGAGATGGGCAGACTTGACCGGCTTACGAAGAATCTCATAAGCGAAGAGATATACATGTAACACAACGTATACTACTAAACTTAATCTAACCTATTAGAAAGTCACCGCAAAATTTTTTTGACATTGTCAAACAAAATTTTCGTTTGGCGGTGAGAAGCGAAAGCCCGACCGAAAGTGGTGCGTTACTCACTTTTGTGCATAGGGTTCCCGAAAATCGTCAGATTTTTGGGATAGGGCGAAAAATTAATTGATAGTGGCACGTTTTGATTTTTGTAAAAAAATCATTGTGCCTTTAAATTAATTTTGAGCAAGCACCTAAAAGGTTGTGGCTGAGCGACGGGGATTCTTCGGGAGTCCGTCGTTGCGGGTCGAGGCTCAGAATGACACGTCACCCTGAGAATTGCCTACTATGATAGACTGACGAAGGGTTCCCTAAGTAGCGGTATGCAACAGTAATAGTACTAATTTTGCGTCTTCGAGATATGGGTTTCTTCGCTTCGCTCAGAATGACGAAGGAAAATGACATAGAAAAATATAATGACGAAGAAAAATAAAATGACAAAGAAAAATAGAATGACAGGTGTTCGTCGCTGAGATGGGGGATTCTTCGGAGGTCCGTCGTTTGCGGGTCGAGGCTCAGAATGACGAAGAAAAATAGAATGACGAAGAGAAATAAGCGGTGATTAATCTTCGGTTGAATAGTTATCGGTGGTGGTTTCGGTCGCGTCTTCGTTAAGCATAATGATACTGTCTTCTTGCTTTTGAAGGTCGTTTTGGATTTCTTCTTCGGTAAAATTAGATTCTTCTTCCTGATGGGCGGTGACGGACGCGCAGACTACTTTATAGTGGCTGTCCTTTAATCTCATAATTTTTACACCTTTGGTATTTCTGCTAATTTTACTGATTTGGCTAGCCTTTATACGAATAATTGTACCGTTATCGGAAATCAAAATAACGTCTTGCTCGTCATTAACCTGTTTTAAATTGACTAATTTACCGGTTTTTTCGTTAAACACACCCGCCTTAATACCCTTACCGCCACGGCTTTGGATACGGTAATCGGCTTTATCACTGCGTTTGCCGTAGCCGTGTTCGGAAATAGTTAAAATGTCATACCCGTCTTTTAAAACGGACATATCAACCACGTAATCGTCTTGGGAAAGTTTAATACTCCTAACCCCTTGCGAATTTCTACCAAGACGTCTTATATCCTTTTCGCTAAACCTAATACACTTGCCTTCGTGAGTAGCCAAAATAATTTCGTCGGTGCCGTTAGTAACTTCTACACTTATGAGTTTATCATTTTCTAGCAACTTAATGGCGATTTTACCGTTTTTATTAATGTGCCTAAACTCGTCAATCGTCGTCTTTTTAATCAACCCATTTTTTGTTGCCATAATCAAGTTTCCTGACTCGTTTTCGTCTAATTTAATGATTTCGGTAACGAGTTCACTAGGCGAAATTTGCAAAAGGTTAACCATAGCCCTACCCTTTGCGTTCTTTTGAGCCTCTGGAATAGTATATGCCTTTTTGCAATAAACCCTACCCATATTGGTAAAGAAAAGCAAATTGTCGTGCGTGTTGCAAACAAACATTTTTTCTACAAAGTCGTCTTCCTTAGTCTTATGCCCGGAAACGCCAACCCCGCCCCTGTTTTGCAACTTGTACTCGCTGACAGGTTGTCTTTTAATGTATCCAAAGTGAGTTAAAGACACAACCACGTCTTCCTTTTCTATAAAATCTTCTATATCAAGGTCGTTATAATCTATGCTAATTTCTGTTTTACGCGGAGTGGCATAGGTTTGTTTTACTTGCAAAAGTTCGGATTTTACAATATCTAAGACCCGTTGGTCGCTATCTAGAATAGCCTTATATTCCGCTATTAAAGCGCGAACATTTTGTAAGTCTTCTTCGATTTTATACACTTCAAGACTGGTTAGTCGCTGTAAGCGCATTTCCAAAATTGCATTGGCTTGTCTTTCGCTAAGTTCAAATCTTTCGCACAACTTTAAGTTGGCTTCGTTTTTATCTTCGCTACCCTTAATTATTCTTATGACTTCGTCAACGTTGTTAAGTGCTATGACAAGTCCTTCTAAGATATGTTCTTTTTCTAGGGCTTTTTCCAAATCAAATTTTGTCCTACGAACGATGACTTCTTTTTGGTGTTCTAGGTAATAATAGAGCATTTCTTTAAGGTTAAGGATTTTAGGTTCGCCGTTTACAAGAGCCAAAAAGATTATGCCAAAGTTGGTTTGTAGTGGAGTGTGTTTATACAGGTGATTTAACACAACCTGTGCGTTGTAATCCCTTTTTACGTCAACTACTATACGCATACCCTGTCTGTCGGACTCTTCTTTAATATCGCTAATGCCTTCTACCTTTTTTTCTTTCACAAGATTGGCGATTTGCTCTATTAATTTTGCTTTATTGACCTGATAAGGTAGTTCGGTAATAATAATCCTGCTATGTTTATCGTTTTCTTCAATATCTGTTTTTGCCCTTAAAACAACTGTACCCCTGCCGGTTTTGTAGGCTTTTCTCGCACCGCCTACTCCTAGTAAAATTGCCCTTGTTGGAAAGTCTGGGGCTGGGATAATTTTTATTAAATCGTCTATTTCTATTGCTGGGTTGTCAATAAGGGCGATTACCCCGTCGATAACTTCACCCAAATTGTGTGGCGGAATGTTTGTTGCCATACCAACCGCGATACCGTCAGAGCCGTTAACTAGCAAATTGGGAAACCTAGCCGGTAAAACCGATGGCTGTTGTAACGTTCCATCAAAGTTAGGGTAAAAATCTACCGTTTCCTTATCGATATCTCGTAGCATTTCGCTGGCGATTTTAGAGAGTTTGGCTTCGGTATACCTTTGGGCTGCGGGTGGGTCGCCGTCTACACTGCCGAAGTTCCCCTGCCCTGCAACAAGCGGTTCGTTAATAGAAAAGTCTTGCGCGAGCCTAACGAGTGCTTCGTAAACTGCGGAATCGCCGTGCGGGTGAAATTTACCCAAAACGTCACCTACGATACGGGCGCATTTTCTGTAAGGCTTGTCGTTAGTGAGCCCAAGTTCGCCCATTGCGAATAAAATTCTACGGTGAACGGGCTTCAAACCGTCCCTTACGTCTGGGATAGCCCTGCTGACGTTAACCGCCATAGCATAGGATATAAAGGACTTTTTCATTTCTTCATTTAAAGGAACCTTTATATATTTTGTATTGTCGACGATTTCGTCTAATTGTTTAGAATAGTCTTGTTTTTTCATAATCTTCCCCATTTACCTTAAATATCAAGTTCTTTAACCAAAGTGGCATTCTTTTCGATAAAATCTCGTCTTAATTCCGGATTTTCACCCATTAAAGTGTTAAAAATTTCGTCTGCTTCCACCGCGTCTTCCATTTTTACCTGCAAAAGTGTACGGTGTTCGGGGCTCATAGTTGTTTCCCAAAGTTGTTCGCTAGACATTTCGCCCAGACCTTTATAACGCGAAATTTCTACGTTTTTATTACCAAGACGTTCCAACTCGGCATTTAATTCCTCGTCATTATAAAAGTAGGCAATTTCCTTACCCCTAGTGACCTTATAAAGTGGTGGTTGGGCGATATACACGTGTCCGAGTTCTATTAATGGTCGCATAAAGCGGTAAAAGAAAGTTAAAAGCAAAATTCTAATATGGCTACCGTCTACGTCGGCATCTGTCATACAAATGATTTTATCGTATCTTAGTTTACTTTCGTTAAAATCTTCGTGTATGCCACAACCAAAGGCGGTTATCATTGCCTTAATTTCTTCGTTTTCTAGCACGCGGGATAATCTAGCCTTTTCTACATTTAAAATTTTACCCCTTAGTGGCAAAATAGCCTGAAAACGTCTATCCCTGCCCTGTTTGGCGGTTCCGCCTGCGCTTTCACCTTCCACAAGGTAAATTTCGCACCTGCTTGGGTCTTTGTTAGTGCAATCGGACAACTTTCCCGGCAAGGTGGTATTTTCTAGGACACTTTTTCTTCTAGTGAGTTCTCGGGCATTTCTTGCGGCTTCTCTGGCGCGCTGAGCGGTAATTGACTTTAAAATAAGTTCTTTGGCTACGGTTGGGTTTTCTTCCAAATAATCACCAAAAGACTCAATTACGACCTTTTCGACAAGACCGCGCATAAAGGAATTGCCTAGTTTGGTTTTTGTTTGCCCTTCAAACTGCGGGTCTTGCAGTTTTACACTAATTACGGCGGTCAAGCCTTCGCGACAATCTTCGCCAGACAACTTTTCGTTAGTTTTTAAAAGTCTATTTTTGGTAGCATAGTCAACTATAACTTTGCTAAGTGCGTTTTTAAAACCGACTAGGTGAGTTCCGCCTTCTTCGGTATTAATATTATTAGCATAGGCATTTATCACTTCACTATAACTGTCGTTGTACTGGAAGGCGATTTCTACTTCGCTAGTTTTATTAATACTATTAACATAAAAAGGCTTATCAAACAGGGTTGTTCTGCCCTTATTTAGATAATCCACAAATTCTATAATTCCGCCTTTAAAAAGGAAGGTGTCGCTCTTTTCCCTGCCTGCGCGCTTATCCGTAAGGATAATTGTAAGACCTTTATTTAAAAAGGCGATTTCCCTAAACCTAGACTTTAAATTTTCGTAGTTAAAATCTACGGTTTCAAAAATCTCGTCGTCTGGCAAAAAGGTAATAGTTGTACCGCGCGACAAAGTAGTTCCCTCTATTTTTAGTGGATATTGTGGAATACCGCGTTTGTACTCTTGCACGTAGTGGTTGCCGTTTTGAAAGACTTCTACTTTAAGGTATTTGCTAAGTGCGTTAACGCAGGAAAGCCCCACCCCGTGAAGCCCGCCAGAAATTTTGTAACCACTACCGCCAAACTTTCCGCCTGCGTGGAGTTTGGTTAAAACAACTTCTACCGCGCTTTTGTTTTCCTTTTTATGAATACCGGTTGGAATCCCCCTACCGTTATCGGTAACTGTAACCCCGCCGTCTTCGTTAATAGTGACAATGATTTTGTCGCAATGACCGGCAATGGCCTCGTCTATACTATTATCTACAATTTCTATTACAAGGTGATGAAGACCCCTTTCGTCAGTAGAGCCGATATACATACCCGGTCTTTTCCTAACAGGCTCTAAACCGTCTAGGACCTGAATATCTTCTTCGGTATACTTAGTGGTACTTGTTAAGTCCTTTTCTTCCTGCAAAGTGGCATTTAAAACAATGTCGCCGTTGGTATCGTTTTCCTGCATAATTTACTCCCTATATATATTATATAATTATATAATTATATTAAGTATATTATATAAGTAATATAATTATATATATAATATATCATATAAGAATATAAAAAACAACGGCTTTTTAGGTTTATTCTATAAAAATTTTTATAAAATAAAGTTATGCTTTTTAAAAGTTAAGTATAAAATAAAACTTTTTACGCAACAAACATTTTTTTTAAACAAAATTTTTAATTAGTACAAGATTTAACTTTAAAGTGATAATTTTACTCCCTTAAATCTTTATAAAGCAAAAAAAATTTTTAAAATTAGATATTAGTTAAAATTTTTATAATTTTTTTAATTAAACAACTAACCTTTTTAGTTTTGTTCCCTAAAATCTTTATGCAAGGTTATAACTGCATTTTTAACGTTAAAGATTGCACTTTCGCTATCTAACTTTTTGTTAAACTTAGTGGTGGTTAGGATAGTTTGGTAATTTTTGATTTCGTTTAAAAAGTTTTTACACCTAGTTTGGTCCAACTCGCTTAAAACGTCATCTAATAGCAAAATAGGTTTTTCTTTAAGTTCGGCCTCAAATAAATTTAATTCGGCAATTTTTAGGCTTAATGTGGCTAACCTTTGTTGTCCCTGCGAGCCGAAATTGCGAATATCTATGTTGTTTATTTTAATTTCTATGTCATCTCTGTGTGGGCCAACCGACGTAAAACCTAAATCAAAGTCTGATTTTAGTTTTTCCTTATACATTTTTTGGAGTTTTAACTTTATTTCATTAAGCGAAAAATTGTTTATCCCCTGATAACTTATGTTAAGTTCTTCCTTTTGGTTGGTAATTCTAAAATGGGTTTCTTTGGCTGGAATTTTGATTTTTTCTATAAAATTAAGCCTAAAAAGTATAATTTTGCTAGCCGTGTCGCAAAGTTGCGTATCCCAAAGGTCGATAGTTTGCTGTAAAACGTCAAAAGATTTTGTTTGTTTTAACAGTTTATTGCGTTCGTTAAGCAACTTTTCGTACTTGCAAAGTAGATAAAAATATGTTTTGTTAAGTTGGCTTATGTCAATATCCATAAACCTGCGTCTATAACTAGGCCCGTCTTTTATCAGTCCTATTTCGTCAGGGGCAAAATACACAACGGGCATTTCACCTATTAAATCCCCTATTTTTTTTATGGCAATAGAATTAATTTTAACCGCTTTTTTGTTGTCATTTCGCAAAAAAATTTCGATTTCTTCTTCAAAAAACTCTTTTTTTACCGTAACTTTTATATTAGAATGGCTTTCGCCCCACTTAATTAAGTCTTTTTCTCTATTTGTTTTAGGCGACTTACCAATGCTAGACAAATATATACTTTCCAAAAAATTAGTTTTACCCTGAGCATTTGAGCCAACAAAAACATTAAGATGTGGGTATAAATTTACGTCACAACTCGCATAATTTCTAAAATTTTGTAACTTTATGCTCTTAATATACATATATAATATGTTAGCACAAAAGCCGTTTTTTTGGAAGAAAAATATAGTTTTTACACAAAAAACAGGCTAAAAAGTTATAAAAATACAATTTAAGGTAGTTATTTTTCTTTCGGTTTGCTTGTAAAAATATTGTATTGTTATGTTAATTAATTAAAGTATATAGTTGCACGATTTACAAACAGGCTTCGGGTCGCAAAAATACGGAAAACAAAAACTTAGAGATACTTTAAACAAATTATCCGTCTTTGAGATAGGGGATTCTTCGTTAGCCAGTCAAGGTTTGTCCATATCAGAATGACGGAATAACCCTAGGGGATTATTCGAGAGTCAGTCAGGTAAGCGGGTTCAGAATGACGTAGTAACCCTAGGGGATTATACTCAGAATGACACGTCACCCTGAGAAGTGCCTGCTTTGATAGGCTAACGAAGGGTTTCATATCTCAACAATGTGCAACCCGTCATTTCACCTTTTTTTACGTCATATTGAGCCCCGACCAGCAACGACGGGCAATCGAAATATCCCCTATCTCAAAGATGTACACTCATACTACAACCACACTGCTTAACTTAAAAAACCGCTTAGAAAAGTCACCGCAGGCTTAAAATTAGATTAAAGGCACAAGGATTGTTACGTTAAAAAGATGGCATTATTTTTTTATTTTTACTAATTTTTAGGTTTTAATTTTGGGTTTTAAAAAAAATAAAAGTTTGTATAGGTTGCACAAAAATAAAAAAATTTTTATTTGATTTTTTTTGTTTAATCATTGACAAAATATAATTAAGACAATATTATAGTATTTAATTATGGGGTGGTTATAAATTATTGATTTTTGCTTATTAAATTTAATTTATTGTGAGGTACTTTATGAACACAATTTTACACAACTGGAATGAAGTTTTAAAGGATATGAGTAATCAGGTTACAGCCGTAAGTTATGACCTATACATAGAAACACTAGAACCTATAAAGGTGGAAAAAAATAAGTTAATACTTTTTGCGTCTACCCTAACTAACAAAAACCAATTATTAAAACTACACAAAGACAAGTTACTTAGCAGTGTAAAAGAGCATTTTGAAAACGTTGACGACATAATAATCTTAGAACCAAGTGAAAGAGAAAAATACTTTGAAGACATTAAAAGAGCCGAAGAAGAAATCGAAACTCAACAGGTTTTAAATGACAAAAACAAGTTAAACGAAAAGTACACATTTGAAAGTTTTGTTGTTGGAAAGAGCAATCAATTTGTATACGCGGCGGCAAGGAGTGTTGCCGAAAATCCCGGTAAAAAGTATAATCCACTGTTTATTTACGGCGGTGTTGGTTTAGGAAAGACCCATATTTTGCACGCGATAGGCAATTATATTAGAAAAAACTACCCGGAAATGCGGATTTTGTACGTAACTAGTGAACAGTTTACCAACGACTACATACAGGCGCTAAAAGCGGACAAAAAGGAAAACGCAAACAAGGCATTTAGGGACAAGTACCGCGAAGTTGACATTTTGATGATAGACGACATACAGTTTATTTCTAATAAAACTAGCACGCAGGAGGAGTTTTTTCACACCTTTAACGATTTGTACCAACTAGACAAGCAGATTGTTATAACCAGCGACAAACACCCAAGGAATATGGAAACTTTGGAAGAAAGGTTAAAGTCTAGGTTTACAGGCGGATTAATACAAGACATACAAAAACCCGACTTTGAAACAAGGCTTGCCATTTTGCAAAAAAAGGTAGAAGCGGAAAATTACAACATTGACAGTGAAGTACTTACCTTTTTGGCTGAAAAAATCGACACTAACATAAGGGAGTTGGAAGGCAGTTTAAATAAAGTTATATCCTTATCTAGCCTTATAGGAAAGCCAAAGGCAACTATGGTAGAGGCGGAAGAAGCCCTAAAAGACATAGAATTAACCCAAAAACAAAATCTTACGATAGAAAAGATAATAGACGTTGTTTGCAAGTATTTTAACATAAAACGAGATGACCTTATAGGCAAAAAGAAAAACAAGGAGATTGTTATCCCAAGGCATATTTGTATGTACGCAATAACCGAATTATTGGATTTACCTTTAATAACCATTGGCAAAGCCTTTGGGGGAAAGGACCACTCGTCAGTTATACACGCAAGGGATAAAATTTCTAAATTAATGTTGACTAATAAGTCACTAAGGACCGATGTTGAGGACCTAATTGCTATGATAAGGTCCGAAAATTAGGTCAATAAAACTAAGTTATAAACTTTTTGTGTGAAAAAATTATCACTAAATATAGTGGTAATTTTTATTTTAAACTAAAAACGACCGCATATATTGTATGTTAAAAAAGTTATTCACAAATTAACATTGCCTAAAAATATTAACTTAAAAAGTGTATTATTAATTAATTAGTTATATAGTACCGCAAGAATATTCGGTCGGGAAAGAAAAAGTTATTCACAAATTGTTGATAAGTGTCAATAAAAAATATTTTGAAAATTTTAAAAAAAAGTCTGTACAAATATGATAAATAGCGGTAAAATAGTTAGCGAGAAAAGATTTTCACATATCCACAGACTATTATTATTAATAGTGAATTTAAAAAAGGAGAATAAAAGATGAAGGTAGTGTGTGACGGGCTAGATTTGAGTGTTGCAACAAGTCAAGTCATAAAGGCAATTTCTAATAAGACAACTAATCCTATTTTGGAAGGAATAAAAATAGTAACCGAAGGCGACAGCATAAAGTTATCTGCAACTGATTTGGAACTTGCGATTGAAAAGAATATTAGGGCTGACGTAAAAGAAGAAGGCGAAGTCGTTATCCCGGGGAAATTCTTTTCGGATTTTATAAGAAAACTTACTAACGAAAAGATTACCCTAGAAACAAATGATAAAAATCAACTAAAAATGGTCTATACAGACAGCGAAAGTTTGATACAGTGTTACAACTCTATGGAATTTCCTAATTTGAGAATTGACAGCGAAGGCAACTATTTTGAAATTACTCAAAAAGACTTTAAAATACTGATTAATAGAACTATTTTTTCTACCGCTGTGGACGACACTAGACCAATACTAAAAGGGTGCTGTTTTGAAATAGGTAAAGAAAAAATTAACTCTATTGCGCTAGATGGTTACAGGTTGGCTTATGTCACAAAGCCTTTGGTTTCTAGCAATATCGAAACAAGTATTGTTGTTCCGGCAAAGAGCCTTAACGAAATTTGGAAGTTTTTAGAGGACAGTGACGAAGTCATAAAAGTTTACATACAAAAAAACTTTTTAACAGTAGATGTAGATAGCACAAAAATTATTACAAGGCTAATTGAAGGCGATTTTATAAATTACAATCAGATTATTCCAAAGGATTTTACCACTACCCTGTTTATAAATAAAACCGTTTTTGAAGAGGCTATCGAGAGAACTTCCGTTTTATCCCGCGTTGATAAAAATAATTTGGTAAGATTTGATATTAAGGACAAAGTTTTAACTCTTTCGTCTAATTCCGATATTGGTAATATTAAGGAAAATATTGGAATTTCACTTAAAGGGAATGATTTAACGGTCGCGTTTAATTCTAGGTATTTTTCGGAATGTCTTAGAACTATTAGCGACGAAGCAATTAAAATTTGCTTTAATACTCCGTCTAGCCCTTGCATTGTTACACCTAGCGACTCTGATGAGTATTTGTTTTTAATTTTGCCGGTTAGAATAATTAATCAAAATTAAAAAACTTAGTAAATGTTTTGATTTTTAGTAAAAAATTTTACCGTATATTAAAATTTAGTAAAAAATACACCTTAAATAATTTTGGACATACCTAAATTTAAGGTGTTTTTTTTAACAATTAATAAAAAATTATAATCAAAAAAATAAGTGAAAAAAATTTTTTAAAAAAAGTAATCAATAAGCAATTAAAATATAGGAAAAAAAAGTAAAAAGTCATAATTAAAACATAACCTAAGATAACCTAGACATAACCCAAAGATAACTAAAAAATAAACCAATGACAACTTAGATATAAACTAAGGTAAACAAAAAAATTAAAGATTTAATTTAAAGGTTGTTAAAAAAAATCAATAAAAAAAGCGAGATGTAGTTTAGAAATCAATAAAAAAAGTAGTTAAAGATAATCAAAAGATAACCTAAACATAACCTAAAACAACCTAAAACAACCCAAAACAACCCAAAACAAGCGAAAACAACCTTTATGATTATGATTATTATTATGAAGATTTATATTTGTGTGATAAAAAAGAAAACTCTCTAACGAGAGTAAAAGAAAGTGAGAAGAACTCACTTTCACCCGCGCGCAAAAAAGAGAAACATAAATACGAGTAATTTAAAAACTTGCTTTTAACAAAAGACGAGTACAGTAGCAAAAAAAGCAGATAAATAATATGTTTTAGTTGTGAGTATATCTAAACAGGGTTTTCTAAAATAGTTAGAAATTTTTAAACCCCGTACTTCTCGTCACCCGGAGAAATACCTGCTTTAATGGGTTGATGGAATATCACCCGTTTTTTCCGTCACCCTGAGAGTTGCCTACTGTGATAGGCTGACGAAGGGTCTCAAATTTTAAAGACGTAGAGGGCTCCCAAAAAATTGCAAATTTTTTGGGAAAAAGCGAATAGTGATTGTATGTGTTGTGTAAGAAAATATGTTAATATTTGCGTTGCAACTTACAATCACGTATGAGCGCCGTCATTCTGAGATGGGCATACTTGACCGGCTTGCGAAGAATCTCATAATAGGTGGGAGAAAACAGTATAAGTGTACTTTATATCTCTAAGATATTTGTTTTCCTTGGGGTTTACTTATGGGTTTGTGGTTTTTTTTGAGATAAGTTTTGGGGTAGTATGGATTATGGTAAATAAAAACGTGGCTCACACGGTTTGAATGACAGGGCTCCCGCAAATTAAAAAAAATAACAGGGCTCCCGAAAATCGTTAGATTTTTGGGAATAAGGAACAAGTTGCGTGCAAGTGGCAAGTTTGCGGTAGCAAAATGCTAAGCATCGCAAGTTGTGACGTAGCGAGTAGTGATTGATAATTACTCACATTTGATAAAATGGGAGCGGTGACAAAAAATCACGTGCGAGCATGGGTCGCAAAAATACGGAAAACAAACACTTAGAGATATTTAAGCAAATTATCCATCTTCGAGATAGGGGATTCTTCGGGAGTCGGTCGTTGCAGGTCGGCTCTCAGAATGACGGGAAAACAGGGTTCCCGAAAATCGTTAAATTAAATAGGGCTCCCGAAAATCGTTAGATTTTTGGGATAAAGCGAATAGTGATTGTCCGTGTTGCGTATGCAAATAAGTTAATATTTGCGTTGCAACTTACAATCACGTATGAGCGTGGGTCGCAAAAATACGGAAAACAAACACTTAGAGATACTTAAAATGACATAAGAACACTGAATGACGGTTTTGTGTGTCATATTGAGCCTGCTTACATTGATGGGCTGACGAAATATCCCCTAAGCGAAGGTATGCAATAGTACAAGTGTACGTCGTTGAGATAGGGGATTCTTCGAAAGCCGAACAAGTTTACCCATCTCAGAATGACACGTCACCCTGAGAGTTGCCTACTGTGACGGACTGACGAAGAGTCCCCTAATCGAAGGAATAAAAAACTTTTTTGAAAAATATAAAAAAATTTGGCAGTAGGTCTTTAAATTTTAAAAATTGTATGTTATAATAAAATTGTCAAAGGTTAAGAAGCCTGCATTGATAAAAAAAAATTAGATAGTCCGCGTTAATACAATACAGTAAAACAGTCTTTGTTGATAGATAAAAAACTTTGATAGTTTGCGTTGATAGATAAAAAAAGAACTTTGTTTTAAAAAACTACAAAAATAAAATATCCGCATAAACTACAAAAAACGCATTGATAAAAACAAAAATTTGATAGTTTGCAAAAAATTAAATACCTTAGTTGATAGAAAAAAGCAAAGATTAAAAAATTTTTATTTACACAAAATAAAAACCTTTGTTGATGGAAAAACTACAAGAAATAAATAACCTGCGCTGAAAAAAATTTAAGCGACCTGCTTTGAATAAAAAAAATTGCCCGCACTGATGGATAAAAATCTACACATAAGGAGAAGTTAAGATGTTTTATACTTTAACCCCTTACCAAGAGTGGCTTGTTCTTAGAAGGCTTATAAAAGAGAATAATATAAAAATTAGAGAGTTTGCCCTTACCTCTAAGTCGACCATCGAAGATTTGCAGGAAATTTATAAGACTATTGCGGAGAACTTTTTAAGATTTGACGAATGTGCCCTTCAAATTTATGAAGACAAGTGCAAAAGAGATTGGGTAGATAGTTTATCCAAGGAAGACTTATTTTCGTATTTTAACTTTCAAAACAAAATACTGACAAGAACCCGCAACAACGTGAGTCTTGGTTTGATAGACACCGCTAGTTTTTATGTGTCGGAATACGATATGGAAATTTTTGACAGAAACGTTGAATTTTCCGGCAAACCCCAAAAAACAGAAGAAGACAAAAAGGTTTTTAACGAAAACTTTGAATATAACATTTACAACACCCTTTTAAACAACTATGAAGATTTTTGCGAAAAGAAAAATTTCGACCCAAAAAACGTCGATATGGTGGGCGACGAAAAGTTTTTTGACTTTGGCAGGCACAACGTTGAAATGAAAAAAGAAATTGCCAAATTTGAAGAAATAAAAAGGCAAAAAGCAGAGTCGGAAAACAAAAAAAATAGCGAAACCCCGTATTTTCCGGAATTTGAAGAATATTTTAAGGAAGAAGATAATAAGAGTTGTTACAGGAAGGACTTTGAATTTTAAAAGCCAAAAATAGACAAATTAGTCGGATAAAAAATCAATATCAAAAAGCCTAAAACCCGCATAAATAAAGGAGATTATAGTAAAATACAAAAAAATTTTATTGTAGATTTGACTGATAATTCGAATTAAAAAAATTTTTTAAAAAAGTTATTGACAAGTAAAAAAAAATAATTTACACTGGTTTACGCAAGTTTAAAATAGATGACCAGTTGTTCGGAAGGTAAAAGTAGACAGACTTGTAACAAACTTTTAGGAGGAAAAAATGGAAAAGGGGACATATCAGCCAAATAAACACAGAAGAAAAAAAGTCCACGGTTTTAGAAAGAGAATGTCTACTAAAAACGGAAGAAAAGTTTTAAAAAGACGCAGAAATCGAGGAAGAAAAGTTCTTTCTGCTTAAAAGAAAAGTGTTATGCTTAGTTTAAAAAATAGGCTTAGAAAAAAGAAAGAATTTAACTATATCTACAAAAAAGGAAAGGTGTATTTTACAAAGTTTTTGACCCTTTATGTTGTGAGTACTAAGTGGAAGGAGTCTAAATTTGGGTTTAGCATTAGCAACAAAATAGGCAACAGTGTTGTAAGGCACAAGGTAAAACGAAGGCTTAGCGAGATTATCCGGCTTAAAATTAACGAGTTGCCGGTAAAAAATTATGTTTTTGTCGCAAAGCAAAACATTGATGAGTTATCCTTTGCACAACTGCAACAGGAAGTAGAAATTATTTTAAGCAAGGTTAAGGAATGAAAAAATTTTTGCACTTGGCTTTATATATAATCTCCCTTCCCTTTCGCTTAATTATCAAAGGTCTTATATATTTTTACAAATTTTGTATTTCACCACTTTTCCCCAATCAGTGTAGGTTTACCCCTAGTTGTTCGACTTATTTTTTGCAATCTGTTGACGAATACGGGGTTATTGTTGGTAGTTTTTTTGGGTTAAAGAGAATTTTTAGATGCAACCCGTGGTCAAAAGGCGGGGTTGATATGGTAAAACCTAACATTAAAGGAAAAGTAAAATGGATATTATAAATCTGTTTTGTTCAGCGTGGCCTGCGGATAATTTTTGGGCGACACTTATAAAGTTGTTTGACGTTGGGAGTTATGCCTGGACAATCATTTTGTTTACTTTGGTTTTAAAGTTGATTTTGTCGCCACTGGACTTTTTGCAAAGATTTTATACAAATAAGACTATGCGCGCTCAGCAAAAGTTGCAACCGCAGTTAATGAAACTGCAAAGGCAGTACGGGCAAAACCAAAATTTGCTGTACCAAAAGCAAAACGAGTTGTACAAAAAGTCTGGGTTTAGTATGAAAGGCTCGTGCATAGTGATGCTAATATATATGGCGGTGACGTTGACGGTGTTTATAACCCTGTACACGTCCATACAGTACATTGCGGGGTTTAAAATTAAAAACCAATTTGAAGACTTGCAAGCCACCTATAACAGTGTTTATGAAGTTGAATACTACGACTATTTAGGTGTTGATTATGACACGTTAAATGCCTTTGAAACTGACAACGAAAAGCACAACTATATTGTAGTTTTGGAAAACCAAAAAATAGCGATTGACGGGCTAGAAACTGTAAAGCAGACCAAAGACGAGATTATCAGTTTGTCGCAAGACGAAGTTGTAAAAAGGTACTTAGAGATAAAAGATAGTTGGCTTTGGATAAAAAACATTTGGATAGCAGACAAGGCGACGGCGAGCGAAATTTTGCAGTATAATTCCTACGTTAGCCTAACGGGAGATAAAAGCATTAGAGAGAGCGACTACAACCTTGTTATCCAAAAACTGCTAGACGGCGAAAATGGCACAAATGGGGTGAACGGGTACTACATTCTTTCGATTTTAGTTTTGGTGGTGTCGTTTCTTTCTCAGTGGATTTCTCGAAAGATGTCCACTCCAAAAGGGCAAAGCCCACAAAGCCAGCCGGGTATGACAAAAATTATGATGTTTTTGTTGCCGGTGATTATGTTGATATTTACGTTAAATTCTAGCGCAATATTTTCTATTTATATTTTATTTAACTCGATTATCTCTACCCTGCTTATACCAGTAATTACCGCTATTTGTAACGCGATTGAAAGTAGGAGAGAAAAGAAAGAACAAGAAAAAACAAAAGTGGATTATAGAAGATATTAAAAGGGATAAAGACTATGAAAAGTATAAAAGTAAGTGCAAGAAATGTTCAAAAGGCGATTGATAACGCGCTTAAAGAATTAAACCTAAAACAAGAAGACGTTGATATAAAAATTATTGACGAAGGCGGGCTTTTTAGGAAGGCAAAAGTCGAGATTTTTTATGACGAAAGCAAGGTCATAGACGACAAAATTAGCGAAGAAACAAATGAAAACTCTGCTAAAAAAGTTGAAGATAAGGTTGAAGATTTAACTGACGACAAAAAAGTTAAAGCCGATAAAAAACCAAAAAACGAAACCACTTGTAATAATGGCGATTTAAAAGAGTTTGCGGGCGAGTTTTTAAGTAAACTTTTTGAACTTTTTGAGGTTAAGGTAGAAATAAACTGCGAGATTAAAGACGACGAGTATTTTTTTGTAGCACAGGGCGAAAAGTTGAGCAAAATTATTGGTTGTCGTGGCGAAACTATGAACGCAATACAGGAAGTTCTTAAAAATTATGTGAGAAATAACGGCTATACTCAAAAGGTTTATTTTAGTGCCGGCAAATATAAGGACATAAGAGAAACCACACTTATAGAATTAGCCAAAAGGACCGCAAAAAAAGCACTTAGGATTGGCAAGCCTATAAGATTAGAGCCAATGAATTCTTATGACAGAAAGGTCGTCCACACTGCCCTGCAAGACTACGACGGGGTTATAACTCAAAGCGAAGGCAAAGAGCCACACAGAAGGATAATTGTTATCCCAAAAAAGTAAAAAAATTATTTAGGGCATAAGACATAAAAATAAAAAAATATTAATACTAAAATTAAAAAAATACATCAAAAAATATGGTGTATTTTTTGTAATAAAAGTATAAATATTTTTGCAACTTTTAATCTAATAATCCTAAGTTAAAACCTAATAAAAAAGCAAATAAAAATTATATAAAAAATTAAAAGTTTTTCACAAAAAATTCACAATATATTTTAAAAAAATATAGAAAATTTTTCGCAATTTTTTCACAAAAATTTATACTTAATTTTAAAAATGATTGCAATAATTTTTATAACAAAAAAACTTAATAATTTTTTTAAAACCTTTGTAAATGACAAAAATTTTTTGTAAAAAACAAATAAATTTTAAAAGTTTAAAAATAGTTTATGGACAAATAAAACTAATTTTCTAAAAATAGTAGAAAGTGAAAAATTTGTGTGATATAATACTTGTGTTATGTTAGAAGATACGATTGTTGCTATTTCTACCCCGTACGGAAAAAGCGGAATTGGGGTGGTTAGAATTAGCGGAAAAGATAGTTTAAAGATTGGGAAAAAGATGTTTTCCCCACTTAAAAAAGATGCGGAATTTGCACCTAATTGTTTGGTTTTGGGTAGGGTTAATTTGGGTGATGCAAGCGACCTTGGGTTTATGGTTTATTTTAAAGAACCGCACTCCTACACGGGTGAAGACACGGTGGAATTTCAATGTCACGGGGGGATAGTTGTCACCCAAAAAATTGTTGAAAAAGCAATTTCGCTTGGGGCAAAACTGGCTAATCCGGGAGAGTTTTCCAAGCGGGCATTTTTAAACGGAAAAATGAGCCTAGACCAAGCCGAAGGAGTTATAGACACCATAAATGCCGAAAGCGAGAGCGAACTGCGGGCAAGCAGTAGTTTGCAAAAAGGTATTTTGACAAAAACCGTACAGGAATTGCAGGAAAAACTAACCGATTTAATGAGCGAGATAGAAGTAAATTTGGACTATCCAGAACACGACATTGAGTATGCCACAAAGGAAAAAATTAAAGCAGAAACCGAAAAAATTTACCAAAAAATAACCGATTTACTAAGCACGCAAAAGCAAGGACGGTTAATAAAAAACGGGATAAATATAGCCATTATTGGCAAGACGAATGTCGGCAAAAGTAGTTTACTAAATGCCCTAATTGGCAGTGAGCAAGCCATCGTTACGGACATAGAAGGCACCACTAGGGACATAGTAATTGGCACTACCGAATATAGCGGGATAAGGTTTAATTTTTTAGACACAGCGGGGATAAGAAAAACCGACGACAAGGTAGAAAACATAGGAATTCAAAAGGCAAAGCAGGCTTTAAACGAAAGCGACATTGTGCTACTTGTAATAGACGCAAGCAAGGATTTGGACGAGCAGGACAAGGAAAATTTGGAGATAACCAAAAACAAAAAACGCATAGTAGTTTTAAACAAAATTGACCTTAAACAAAAGGTAAATTTAAGCGGTGAAATAATAAAAATCAGCGCGAAGCAAAACATAAACATAGAAGATTTGAAGAAGAAAATATACGATTTGTCTTTGGACGGTTGCGTTACAAATAGCAGTATAATTTTAACCAACACTCGCCACGTGGAAATACTTAAAGAAGCAAAAATTTTGATTGAAGCCACTCTAAAAACAATTATGGATAATTCGCTAGATTTGGTATCGCTAGACATAAGGCAAGTGTACGAAAAGTTGGGAGAAATAACGGGCGAAACGACAAACGAAAAAGTCATAGACAAAATTTTTTCTAAGTTTTGTTTGGGGAAATAAAAAGATGAAAGAGTACGACGTAATAGTAGTAGGTAGTGGGCACGCGGGGGTCGAAAGCGCGCTAGCATTGGCAAGGCTAAACAACAGCACTTTGCTTACCACGTTAAACCTAGACAGTATTAGTTTTCTTGCCTGCAATCCGTCCATTGGCGGAACGGCAAAGGGGCAACTTGTTAGCGAAATAGATGCCCTAGGCGGTGAAATGGGCAAAGTGTCGGATAGGAATATTTTGCAACTAAGGCTACTAAACACCGGCAAAGGTGTGGCGGTTCAGAGTCTTAGGGCGCAGGTGGACAAGCACGCGTATCACAGCGATATGAAAAGCGTTTTAGAAAACCAAAAAAACCTAGACATAATGCAGTGCGAAGTGGTAGAAATTTTGGCTTGCGACGGAAAGGTTAAAGGTATAAAAACCGCTTTTGGAGAAGAAATTTTGGCAAAGGCGGTGGTCGTCTGCACGGGGGTTTACCTTGAAAGCAAAATAATAATTGGCGAATACACCAAAGACCAAGGCCCTAACGGGTTTGTCAATTCGCACGGGTTGTCTTCTTCCCTTCGCGACCTTGGATTTGACATACTCAGGTTTAAAACCGGCACTCCTGCGCGGGTTTTAAAGTCGTCGATAGACTACTCAAAGTTTGAGTGCCAAAAGGGCGACGACGGGATACAAACCTTTTCCTTTTTAACCAAAAAGCAACCAAAAAATGTCGCGGTTTGCTACCTAGGTTACACTAACGAAAAGACCCACCAAATCATAAGGAACAACCTTGACCGTGCGCCTATGTTTAGCGGAATGATTAAGGGTGTGGGGCCTAGGTATTGCCCTTCCATAGAAGACAAAGTGGTTAGATTTGCGGATAAGACAAGGCACCAGATTTTTTTAGAGCCAGAAGACAAGTACGGCAACGAAATTTACGTTCAGGGGTTTAGTTCTTCTATGCCAAGGGACGTTCAGGAAGAAATGTACAAAAGTGTTGACGGCTTTGAAAACGTTAAGATTTTGCGAAACGCGTACGCAATAGAATACGACTGTATATCTTCCCTAGACCTTTTGCCTACACTAGAATCAAAAAAGGTACAAAACCTATTTTTCGCAGGGCAAATAAACGGCACAAGTGGTTACGAAGAAGCCGCGGCGCAGGGGCTAATAGCGGGAATTAATGCCAATAACAAGTTAAAAAACAAGGAGCCTTTGATTTTGCGTAGGGACCAGGCTTATATCGGGGTTTTGATAGACGACCTTGTAACCAAAGGAACAAATGAGCCTTACCGTATGATGACTAGCCGTGCCGAATACAGACTTTTATTAAGGCAGGACAACGCGGATATTAGGCTTACACAAATAGGCAGAGATGTCGGCTTGGTGGACGATTACAGGTACAAAAAGTTTTGCAACAAACTAAAAAAAATTGATAAGGTTTATAAAATTTTATCACAAAAATTAAGGGCAAGTGACGTCAGAAACTTGCTACAACAAAAGCAAGAAAGTACCCAAATTTTACCCCAAACAGCACGAGAACTTTTAAAGAGAAACTCAGTTAGCATCTTTGATATAGACCAAAAGTTTAATTTGTTTAAGGGTATAGATAAAAATATTTTAAAGTATGTCGAAACCGAAATTAAGTACGAAGGATACCTTAAAAGACAAGAGATTTTAATAAACCAGATGAAAAAAAATGAAGAAATTAAACTTAATCAGGATTTCGACTACTCCAAAATAAAAGGACTTAGGCTAGAAGCAAGGCAAAAGTTGAATTTACACAAACCGCTAACCCTTGGACAAGCGAGCAGAATTAGTGGGGTTTCCCCGGCGGATATTTCGGTTTTAACTGTTTATTTATCTTTAAATAAAAGAAAATCAAAAAGGAGTTAATGACTATGGAAGAAATAAAACAGATTTTTGAAAGAAACAACATTTTTATTAATTCCGACCAAATAAAGCAGTTTGAAGACTACTACCAACTTTTGCTTATTTGGAACCAAAAATTTAATTTAACCGCCATTACAGATAAAAAAGATGTCATTATAAAGCACTTTTTGGATAGCCTAAAAGGTTTGGCTTTAATAAATGACAATTCAAAAATTATCGACATCGGTGCAGGGGCGGGATTTCCAAGTATTCCGCTAAAAATTTTAAATCCCAGTTTAGATATAACTTTGGTTGACAGTGTTAATAAAAAAGTTACCTTTTTAAACGAAGTCATTGACAAGTTAAACCTTAAAAACATTCGCGCCATTCACTCCCGCATAGAAGATTTGGCGCACCAAATAAATTATAGGGAAAGTTTTGACTTTGTGCTTGCAAGGGCAGTTGCAAAGTTAAACACTCTGTGCGAGTATGCCCTTCCCTTTTTAAAGCAAAACGGAAAATTTTTGGCATATAAGTCAGAAGATATCGAGCAGGAAATACAACTTTCCAAAAACGCAATTAATACCCTTGGCGGAAAGATAGAAAAAATAGTCGATTGCGATTTTGAAAATATGGTAAGAAAAATCTTAGTAATCAACAAACTGTCCGCGACTAGTAGCACCTATCCAAGAAAAAACAATAAGCCAAGAACCGCCCCACTGTAATAGTTATATTTACATAACTAACGAAATTTTCTTATAAAACCTTATTTTTCATAATAAAAACTTAAAAAATAGTCTTAAATGAGAGAATTTTATTTAATGTAGCCAAAAATTCTAAAAAATATTTAAAAGTACTAAGTATTGTTTTTTAAGTTAATAAATACAAACAAAGTTATAAAAATTTTACACAAAAATATTTTGTTTATAAAAAGTTAATAATTTTGTTAGGTTTTTTTTAAATCTTTGCTATAATGTTCATAAGAGGGATAGTATGGGAAAAATTGTTTCATTTGCAAATCAAAAAGGCGGTGTTGGTAAGACGACTACTTGTATAAACTTGGCTTCTTATTTGTCCGCGTTGGGTAAAAAAGTTTTGGTAGTTGATATGGACCCGCAGGGTAATGCTACAAGCGGTTTGGGGATTACAAAAAATCAAAAAATTATCACGTTGTATGACGCAATAGATGGGGATAAGGACATTTTAGACGTCATTAGACCTACTAGCATTAGTAATCTAGATATTATTCCCGCCACGGTTGACCTTGCCGGCGCAGAAGTAGAACTTGTAAGTATGAAGGGTAGAGAAAAGGTTGTAAAAAAACTGCTAGATAAAGTCAGGGATAACTACAATTACATTTTAATTGACTGCCCGCCTTCACTTGGGCTACTTACCATTAATGCGCTTACAACAAGCAATTCGGTTGTAATACCTATCCAGTGCGAATTTTTTGCGCTAGAAGGTTTAACCCAACTTATGAACACAATCAAACTTGTAAAAAAACACCTAAACGAAGAAATCGACGTAGAAGGGGTTATTTTGACTATGAAAGATAACCGCTCTAACTTAATTCAAGAAGTTTCGCAGGAAATTAAAAGATTTTTTGGCAAAAAGGTGTACGAAACGTCTATCCCACGCAGTATTAGATTGGCAGAAGCCCCTAGCCACGGCAAACCTATTATGACCTATGACGCAAAAAGCAAGGGCGGGGTTGCATATTTTGATTTGGCAAAAGAATTTTTAAATAGAAATAAAGATAGTTATAAAAACATAACCAAGTTTTAATTTCGAACAATCGGTTTTATCCACAATATGTTTATAAATAGTATATTTATAACTTAAAGATATTTTAAAAATACAGTCGGTCGGTAAAAAATGGAGAAAAAAATTATGAAAAGAGGATTAGGAAAAGGTTTAGACGCATTGTTTTCTATTTATGAAGACGAAGAAAAGGAGCAAAAAGTTAATAGCACACAGCAAAGCGACAATGCCGTAGGTGTTAACGAAATAGATATTAGGAAGATTGACCCTAATAAAAACCAGCCTAGAAAGAGATTTGACGCAAATAGTTTAAAGGAATTAACCGAATCTATTAAACAACACGGTATAATTCAGCCAATTATAGTAAATGAAGAAAAAAATGGCAGATATACTATTATCGCGGGCGAGAGAAGGTTTAGGGCATCAATTAATGCGGGGCTTAAAACAATCCCTGCCATTGTGAGAAAATACTCAGAACGACAAATAAAGGAAGTTTCTCTTGTTGAAAACCTTCAAAGAGAAGACCTTAACCCTATTGAAGCCGCAAAGGCAATCCGTGAGTTAATGACCGAATATAACTTTACACAAGAAACAGTCGCAGACAGAATTGGCAAAAGTAGACCACTAGTAGCAAATACCCTTAGATTGCTTTCCTTGTCACCAGAAGTAATAGAAATGATAGAACAAAATAAAATTTCTGCTGGGCACGGGAAATGTCTTGTCGCAGTAGAAGATAAACATAAGCAAGTGGAACTTGCTAAACTTGTAATAGAAAACAGGTTAACAGTTCGTGATTTAGAAAACCTAATTAGAAATGAAAAGCCAGGGCAAAGAACCCCTTCTGTAAGAGAAAAAGTTATCCAAAGTATAGAACTTAAAGAACTTGGACACCGCCTACAAAGATTATTTAGAACAAAAGTTAAAATTGTTGGTGACGATAATAAAGGTAAAATTTCTATTGCTTACTTTAACCAAGACGATTTGGATAGAATTTGTTCTTTCTTAGATAAATTAGAAAGATAATATTTGTATATATAAATTAGAGAGATAATATTAGTATAAACTTATAAATAAGAGTTTTAACCCATATAAAAAGCAATCTTAATTAGATTGTTTTTTTATTTTTTGACGTTGTTTTTATACCTATTTTTAATGGCAATTACAAAACAAATGTTTTTATCTCATTATATTAACTATATACCAAAATTTTTTATTGCATTACAATAATTGCATAACAAATTTTTTATCTCGTTGTATTAATTACATAACCATTTTTTTATCTCATTGTACTAATTACGAAATAAATGTCTTATTTTATTATTTTAATTACATAACAAATTATTTATCACATTATTATAATTACAAAACAAATGTTTTTATCTTGGTATAGCAATTATAAAAGATATGATTTTATTTTATATAATAAATGTTTTTCAATTTAAACAAATTATATATTTTGTTTCTATTTTTCTAAATAAACCTTACTTATATTAATTTTTTTATAATTCTCCTGCAAACAATATTCAAATACTTTATATTATTTATGTCGAAACATTATATTTTAAAATCAATATTTAATTATTAAAACCCATATAAATAAACTAATTCGTTTAATGTAAAATGTTCCACGTGAAACATTTTTGTTTTATTTTATTATATGATATTTTACAATTATTATTCTGCGTAATAATAATTTTATTATTGTTTAACGGCTTCACAATGTTTTTGTATTACTATTTATTTACTATGCCAATTCTTTTACATTAAAATTTATCTTTTAATATTTTTAAATTGTTCCACGTGAAACATTTTTGTTTTATTTTATTATATGTTTTATGTTTTTTTACAATTATTATTTTGCTCAACAATAATTCCATTATTGTTTAATGGCTTCACAATGTTTTTTTGTTTACTATTTTTTTACTATGCCAATTCTTTTACATTAAGATTTATCCTTTAATAGTTTTAAAATGTTTCACGTGAAACATTTTTGACTAAATACTTTATTATAATTAATTTTTAAATTATGTGTTGTAGATTTATTTTTTTTTGTATAACTTTTAAAATATTGTTAATTATGTTGCATATTTATTATTTTTGTACTTCGTCACATTTTTAAAAACTAAACGAGTATTTGTTGAGTATAGATTTTTACAATCAATTTTTTTTGGACATTATAAAAAGGTTAAAAAAACAAAAATTAATGACATTTTATACTTAATAACTTTTTATTATTCTGTCTGAGAACGTTTTAGAGATGGTTATTTTTTTGCCAAATATTATAAGATTTTTTGTGATTTTTTTTATCTTGTCTTTTATTTTTTAAAAAAGTTGAAAATAATAACATTCGAATAAAACAACCAACTTAAATTGTTCCACGTGAAACATTTACTGAATATTAGTTGTTATGCAATTTTGCGTTCCTTGTAAACAAATAGATATTATCATCTACTTATTTATCTACTTATCTTCTTATCTTCTTATTTATCTATATATTTATCTATATATTTATTTATATATTTATCTATATATTTATCTATATATTTATTTATATATTTATCTATGTATTTATTTATATCTATATTAATTTAACCATTAATTAGTTTAACTATTAACTTATTTATTAATTTATTTATTAATTTATTTATTAAATTAAGTATTAACTTATATATTAATTTTAACTATCAACTAATTTACTTGCTTATTTATTTATCTATCTATCTATCTATCTATCTATCTATCATCTATCTATTTGTCTTTTTAGCGTTTAATTTTTTAACTATTGTAATGACACTTTTATTTGTTATATTGTTTATTATATTGTTTATTTTATTGTTTATTTTATTCTTTATTATATTTTTTTTATTATTCTATTTAATTGTTTTATATTGATTTAAGTTATAATAACCCTTTGATTTTTTTATTGATGTTCTTTATATTTAATCTTATGTTTTTAATTGCATACTTTTTACTTATAAATCAAATATCAAATTTATGTTGGTATTTTTTATTTAAAAGTTATAAACAATATGTGAACAATCTTTATTTATAAAAAGTTATCAACATAAATGAGAAAAATGTGGATAACTAGCAAATAACATTTATAATAATTTAACATTAACAACAAGATGGTAGTTGTGTATAAGGTTAATAAAAACTAATAATTATAATGTGAAATAAATAGTATTTAAATAAGTTATAAATAATAAAAATTGTATTAAAAAATTATAACTTAATGCCATCAGATTAATTTAATTAATTGTTGGTAGTGGACTACTAGTATGTAGATGAATTATTATAAGTATTATGAAATAAAACAAAATTAGTTATAAAAACAAAATTAGTTATAGTTGCATAACTAAATATAAATGATTAAAAATTAATTGGTTATCAAATAATTAAGGATTTACAAGTATAAGTAAAATTATAACCAAGTATGATTAAATAATATATTCGATTAAACAATTATAGGTAAATTTACAATTATAAATTTATAAAATTATCATTTATATTAGTTTTATACAATTAAAACATAAGACTAAACCACCACATATATAATACTTCTATATATACAACTAACATATACGATTAAAATAATAACATACATATATTTTTAAAATAGAAATAAGTATTTGTATGACATAAATAATCTATAAAGCCGATATAAGATAGTTATAATCTCTATCTTTTTATAGATAGAACTTAAAAACAATTAGAAGATTAAAATGAGAATGTTTTTTAGACCAAATATTCGATTTTTACTAAATTATTAAAAAAAACTGCATTATATTATATATTATAAGCCGAATTAATGGTCGAAAGCATTACTTATATGTTAAAAAACCCGTAAAGATTATTTTATTATAAAGGTGGTTTTTTTGTAAGGCAAGCCTAATTGCCTTTATAGGAATGATTGAAATACTCAGACGGATAACTACTTTATATTCTTTAAATATGTTTTGATATAAAATTTTAGATAAAACCGGGAATTATGTGTTTTTTTATAGTTTAAACGAAATTGGGAATAATATAAAATATTTGTCAAAAATATTTAATCACAAGTGTGTTATTTTGATTGATTTATAAATATTTATATGGTAATATAGTTTCGTTAAATTGGAGGAAAATCGTTTGAACACAGGTAAAAATAGCAACGGTGCAAAATTTAGAAGTTGGGGCATTGTAATTATCTCTATTTTAGCGATTGTTTTACTTCTTTGGCTTACGCAGGGTGGCGATTTGGGGCAAAGGATAAAAATTTTGGGCAGTGAAAATAGTGTACAGTCTTTAATTGGTGCCGAGTACAACACAGCGGACACTTCGCCAGAAAAGGAATGGGATTTTAGCAAAGGCAAAAACAAAATTGCCTACATCAGAGTGACGTCTTCTGGCGGGTATATAATTTTGAAAGATAGCAAATACAGTGTGAACAACATCACTGGGTTTTGCGACTACAATTTTCAGTTTATATCTTCCACCTACTTAGAAGAATTGGAAGGTTTGATTAAGGAGTACAACGAGTACGTCCAAGTCTATAACGAAGGAAAAACAGAAGAAGAAAAACTAACCGAAATTGACTACGACCAAATTGTTGTAGGTCCTTCGTGGTGGGAGTCGTTATTGCCTTATCTTAGTGTAATTATCGTAGTGATTTTGGGGATAATTTTAATCAAAAGTATCCTTGGCGCAAACTCAAAGAGTTTTACTTTTGGAAAAACCAAAGCGCAGGTTACTCATAAGACAAATGTGACCTTTAACGACGTTGCAGGAATAGACGAAGAAAAGGAAGAATTGCAAGAAGTAGTGGAATTTTTAAAGAACCCGCAAAAATATACCGAACTGGGAGCGAAAATTCCAAAGGGCATATTACTAGTTGGTTTGCCGGGCACAGGTAAAACTTTGCTTGCCAAGGCGATTGCCGGCGAAAGTAACGTTCCATTTTTCTCTATAAGCGGTTCTGACTTTGTGGAAATGTTTGTAGGTGTGGGCGCTTCTCGTGTTAGGGATTTGTTTGAGCAGGCGAAAAAGGAAGCCCCGTGCATTGTTTTTATTGACGAAATTGATGCCGTAGGTAGACAACGTGGCGCAGGTCTTGGCGGTGGAAACGACGAAAGGGAGCAAACGTTAAATCAGTTGCTTGTTCAGATGGACGGCTTTGAAGGCAACACGGGAGTTATCGTCATAGCCGCTACTAATAGAGCGGACGTTTTGGACCCAGCATTGCTTAGACCGGGACGTTTTGACAGACAAATTTACGTCAACCCGCCAGACGTTAAAGGTAGGGAAATGATTTTAAAAATCCACGCAAGAAACAAGCCTATTGACGAATCTGTTGACTTTAAAAACCTTGCACGGCTCACAAGCGGGTTTACAGGTGCGGACATTGAGAATTTGCTTAACGAAGCCGCAATTTTAACCGCCAGAGATAACAGGCATAGAATTACTATGACCGATATTACCGAAAGCATAAACAAGGTTATTATGGGGCCACAAAAACGCAGTCGCGTGGTTACCGAAAATGACAAACGCATCACTGCTTGCCACGAGTCAGGGCACGCAATTATCGGTAAAGTTTTGCCACACTGCGACGTGGTTCAGGAAGTATCTATAATTTCTCGTGGAATGGCGGCAGGGTATACTATTAGCCGACCAGAAGACGACAATATTCATATGTCTTATAATAAGTTAATAGACAACATTACTATGATGCTAGGCGGTAGAGCGGCGGAAGAACTTATGATTAAGGACATTTCCACTGGGGCTTCTAACGATATAGAACGCGCTACCAAAATTGCAAGAAAAATGGTTACAGAGTGGGGTATGAGCGCAAAACTTGGGACTATTAATTTTGGTTCCACTAGCGAAGTTTTTATTGGCAGGGATTATCAAACTCAGGTAAATTACAGCGACGCAACCGCTAGCGAAATTGATAAGGAAATAAAAAGCATTATCGAGAGTTGTTATTCTCGTGCGAAAGAAATCATAAAGGAACATCAATCGCAAGTAAATACTATGGTTGAGTTGTTGCTAGAAAAGGAAACCATTTACTTTAACGAAATAGAACTCATTATGAAAGGCAAATCCACCAAGCAGATTTTATCTGCAATGGCGAAAGAAGAAATCAGAAACAAAGCCAAGGTAGAAATAGAAAGAGCCGAAGCGGATTTGGAGCGGGCTAAAAAGGAACAAATCGTCAGACTAAAAACCGCCGAAGCATTAAAGAAAGGTGGAGTAATTTCGGAAGAAGAAATAAAGGCGATAAAAATAGATTCAGAACAAACTATAAAGCAGGCGGAAGAAAAAGTTAATAAAATAAAGGAAAAATATCAAAAGAAGCCAAAAGTAAAAAAGGCAAAAGAAGAAGCAAAGGAAAGCGAAGGCAACTTAACACCCGCCACAAAAGAAAGTTTGAATGAAAATAATAAAAAAGAAGAAACTAATGATACTAAAAAAGAGGATTAAAAAATGAAAAAAGTTATTATATGCTCAATCTCAATAGGACTTGTACTTTTACTAGGTATTACGGCGCTAGTTTTGGCTTTAATTCCGGTAAACAAAAACAGTGTTATAGAAAAGCCAAACGCGGTTTATATTATCAATGAAGTAACGTGGGATACCACCCAACAATATTATGACCTAATGGATTACAAAGACGACGGAAACGGTAACAAAAAGGACCAACCAAAAATAGACGAAATTTTTAGGTTGTTTAATTCAAGTTTTGGGCAAAATGCTCTCACCGCACTTTTTAGGGGGCAATTAAACGAAAAGATGGAGCAAAATTATTCTTCGTCTAATAAAACTGACATCAACAAAAACTCTTCATCTACTACCGCCTTTACTGTCTATTTTCAGTATAAGGAAATGAGAAAAATCGTTGTGGACGGCAAGGAATACGAATACAATATTTTGTTTTTTGAGGTTGCCGAAAACGATAGTTTCGAGATAAAAAATTTTGGCACTATTAAAGTTTCAGATACTGACCCTTATGCCCCACCAAGCACATTAACAAGGTCAACCCCCACGTCGTACAAAAGTTATTACACCGCTAGGGCAGATTTTTCTGGATTGTACGATTATATAAACGAAATCGTAAATGCCGCATACGGAAAATAATCTTTTGCGTTCACCATAAAAGGTGGACGTTTTTTTTAATTTTTGTTATAGTATTTGGTAGAAAATTTGGGGGAATATTATCATTATGTTAAGAGCAGTAATTAGGGGAATAATCGTATCTTTTGGTTTTTTGCTTCAATTAGGATTTTTTATCTTAATACAACTCGCTTTTTATGAATACTTTGCCATTATTGCAGTTATTTACGAAATAATTAGCGTTTTGATAATCCTTTTTATTTTAAAGAATAGCACAAGGTTGTCTAATGACTTGCCTTGGATAATATTAATATTAATTTTGCCTATTTTTGGCACAATTTTGCTTATAACAGTTGGCAGAAGTTACAAAAAAAGCAGACTGCTTAAAAGCATTTTTAAGACGGAAGAAGACTATAAAAAATATTTAGAGCAAGACCCTAATTTAACGCAAGAAGTGCAAAATAAACAGTTGGATAATATTGGTTATATTATTAATAGAACACATTATCCAGTTAGCAAAAATAATGATATAAAGTATTTCAATTTTGGCGAAAAGTTTTTTCCAGAACTGATAAGTAGTTTAAAGGAAGCAAAAAAGTTTATTTTTATGGAATATTTTATCATAAACAAGGGCAAAATGTGGGACGAAATTTTACAAATTTTAAAGCAAAAGGCAAATGAAGGGTTAGACATTAGGATAATTTACGATGATATGGGCAGTTTGGCAAGGCTGTCTACCAAATACCCAAGGGAACTATCAAAATTTGGGATAAAGTGTATTCCTTTTAATAAACTAACACCATTCCGCGGGGTTTTTATGAATAACCGTGACCACAGAAAAATGTGTATAATTGACGGAAAGGTCGCCTTTACAGGTGGGGTAAATTTAAGCGACGAATATATAAATATCAATAGCAAATTTGGGGTTTGGAAGGACAACGCGGTAAAGGTAGAAGGCGATGCGGTTTGGAACTTTACAGTTATGTTTTTAACAATGTGGAATTCTAATACAAAAAAAGATGAAAATTTATTGCAATATAAATATGATTTTAGTGACAAGAAGGATAATTCTTCGTTTGTTTTGCCCTATGCGGTCACCCCGTTAAAACAAGATTTAATAGGCGAAGACGTTTACATTAATATGATTAATTCTGCCAAAAAATATGTCTATATTATGACCCCGTATTTAATTATTGATAATGATATGACTAATGCGCTTATTAGGGCTTCAAAACGGGGAGTAGATGTCAGAATTTTGGTGCCAAAGATACCGGATAAAAAGATTGTTTATAGCCTTACATCGTCATTTTTTAATATTTTGTATAGTAATGGGGTAAAGTTGTATAAATTCACCCCGGGGTTTGTTCACTCAAAAACCTTTTTGTCCGATGACATTCGCGCGGTGGTGGGAACAATAAACCTTGATTATAGAAGTTTGTATCTTCATTTTGAAAATGGCTTGTATATGGAAAATTCAAGTGCTATAAAGGATATAAAATTGGACTTTGAGCAAACTTTTAACGATAGCGAATTGATTTTAGAAAAGGACACAAAAGAAAACATTTTTAAAAATATTTGGCAGTCTATTTTAAGGCTTTTTGCACCGTTATTTTAATAAATCAGATTTAAAAAATTTCAAAGATAATAAATTAAGTTATAAATTAATTCAGGCTTAAAATACTACTCTGACCGCTTTGTTTGCATTGCATTGTCTTATTAAGGTGAAAAAACAAAGATTACACCATAAAAAAACCTTAATCATTGCGATTAAGGTGTTTTTTAATAAATTAATTTGGAGCAGGTAACGGGAATCGGACCCGTATTTCTTGCTTGGGAAGCAAATGTTTTACCACTAAACTATACCTGCAAATTTAATGTGCTGAGTAGTTAAATAACTTATGAAGTAATTTTTAAAAAATACTATATTTTAAGATTGAGTTTTTTAATATGGTTGCTTTTTATGATAAATTTTTAAAGTCTGCATAGTTTAAAAATTTAATATTTGCCTACTAAAAATTTAACTACGTATATAATGTAGCACAAATTATTTTTTTTTGCAACAATTCTTTAAAAAAACCTTTTGTACTTTTGACAAATTTTTTTAGAAAATATAAAATACAGTATAGGGAGAATTTATGGGTTTTTGGACTTATCAAAATAGCGAAGAAAAAGTATCTTATTTGTTTAACTTAAATCATTTTTTAGTAATTATGATAGCGCTGGTCATTATCATATTTTTTTCGATGTATGCCAGCCGTCAAAAGTTTAAGTTTCAAAAATATTTTGTTTTTTCTTCAACGATTTTTTTAGTAGTGCTAGAAGTTATTAGAATAATTTTTAGATACAACTACCTTTTGTATAACGAGCAAGACTTGGGCTTTTTTAACGTCGTGCAGTTTGATTTTTTTACACTGGCAATGTATATATCAATTCCAATTTTGTTTATAAATTCGCTAATAAAAAAGGAATATGCAAACAACACTTTTGGGCTCAGTTTTGTGTTTAGTGTGGCAATGCTAGCAGGGATAATTTCTCTTATTTATCCTAGCGGTCTTAATGCTAATTTTCAGTTTTACCACATAAACAACTTTGTGTATATCTTGTCTAGAAGTGTGCTTATTATGATAGGTATTACTTTGGCGCTGTGCAACTTTATTTCTACATCGGAATTTCTTGATTTATACAGGGGGCTAGTATCTTTGTGCGTGTTTGGGATAATTTCGGCTGTGGTGGGCTTTATTGGCGGAAACAACACAATGTTTGTGCAAAGTTATCCTTTATTTGAAACCTTTGGGATATACATTGGCTTCCCATTTCATTATTTAGTTTTGGGGCTGTTTTTGTTCCTTTTACAAATGTTACTCTATTTGCCATTTAGAATATCTTCGGCAATAAAACTTAGAAGAAAACAAGTATAGGAGATTGCTATTTATGAAACTAGGAGTAGTAGGATTACCCAACGTGGGCAAAAGTACGCTGTTTAATGCCATTACAAAAGCGGGGGCAGAAAGTGCCAATTATCCCTTTTGCACTATCGAACCAAATGTTGGCATTGTAGACGTTCCGGACGAAAGGTTAGATAATTTAACTAGGCTTTATAATTCCCAAAAAACCACCTATGCCCAAATTGAATTTGTAGACATTGCGGGGCTTGTAAAGGGTGCAAGTAAGGGCGAAGGACTAGGGAATAAATTTTTAAGCCATATCAGAGAAGTAGACGCAATTATCCACGTGGTAAGGTGCTTTGAAGACGAAAAAATTATCCACGTAGAAGGTTCTATCGACCCTATGCGCGATATTCAAACAATCAACTTGGAACTCATTTTGGCAGACTTGGAAAGTGTTGATAAGTATATTGAAAAGGAAACCAAACTTTTAAAATCAGGAGCAACTACTAAGGAAAACGTCCAACTTTTGCAACTGCTTAAAAATACCTTAGAGCAAGAAAAGCCAATCCGCAGTTTAAAGTTAGATGACGAGCAAAAACAATTTGTAGATAGACTGTTTTTACTAACAACCAAGCCGGTTATTTATGTGGCAAATATTGCCGAAGACGACATCGGCTTAGACTATCAAAGCAATAAATTTGTAAAGCAAGTTTACGATGTCGCTAGCACTGAAAATGCCGAAGTTTTGGTTTTAAGTTGTAAGATAGAAGAAGAACTTATGTCGCTGGACGAAGAAGAAAGAGAACTGTTTAAACAGGAGTTGGGGCTAGATAAAAGTGGTCTAGAAAAACTAATTGTAACAAGTTATAAAACCCTAGGACTTATGAGTTTTCTAACCGCGGGAGAAAAAGAAGTGCGTGCGTGGACTATAAAAATTGGCACCAAAGCCCCGCAAGCCGCGGGTAAAATCCATAGCGACTTTGAAAAGGGCTTTATTAGGGCGGAGATTGTAAAATACGACGATTTGATGGCGCTTAACGGGTTTAATCACGCAAAGGAAAAGGGAAAAGTTCTGTCTGTTGGCAAAGATTACGTAATGCAAGACGGCGACGTTGTTTTGTTTAAATTTAATGTCTAAAAAAAGGTAAAATTATCGTTTTACTTTGTTTGTTGATGTGTGGTACAATGTTGAGTAGTAAGATTAGGTTTTAAATAAGTAATTAAATTTATAAGGGAATTGGCATTTGAGTTAGTTTTTTTAAAAGGATTTTTTATGGAAGAAAAAACTTGTTACGAAATGTTAATAGAAAATGCAGATATAAAAAAGGGTAATATATTATTTTATAACCATAAAATTTCTATGAAAACATTTTTGCGCAACATTGACGACTTTGCAATTTCCTTAAAAAAACTAAACTTTAAAAAAAACGACGTTTTAACAATTTACCTTCCCACCTGTCCGCAAGCACTGGTTGCCTTTTATGCGTGTTCAAAACTTGGGGTAATAGCAAATATTGTTCACCCGCTTTTGCCCATTGAAAAATTAAAAGATATTTTAAAGCAGATGAATTCAAAGGGGTTAATGTTTTTTGATATTTTAGTCAAAAATCAAAGGGTGCTATCGGGTTTAAACCAGACGTTAATTAGGTGTTCAATAGCAGATTACGTTGTGTTTAGAAAACCGTTATTTTCGCTTTTTGTAAGGTGCAAATGCAATTACTATAAAAAAGCCATTAAGTATTCGGAGTTAATAAGACATTCTAAAAAGGAAGCAAACGTAAAAGTAAAAGGTAAAAGTGACGACGTGGTTTGTAGAATGCACAGCGGTGGCACTAGCGGACAACCTAAAATTATTGAACTCCAAAATTTTGCCTTTAATAACCTAAGTAGAGAACTCGAAAAAATGTATACTCGTAAGGAGCGCGGGGGCGGTAGCGAATATTCTTTGGTGGCATTGCCGGTGTTTCACGCGTACGGGTTAGGGGTTTCTATCCACACGTGTTTAACCAACGGGTACAGTGTGATACTCGTTCCTAAATTTCAGCCTAAAAAATTAAATGCTTTTATTAAAAGATATAACGTAACCTTCTTTTCTGGTGTTCCAATTATGTTTAAAAAGATGATTTGCTACAAAAATTTTTACGGAAAACATTTAACCAAGTTGCGTGACCTTTGGTGTGGGGGAGATGTTTTGCCAGAATCTTTTGTTGAGCATTTTGATACAATTTTAAAAAGATATAAAAGCCCGGCAAGGCTATTCCGCGGGTATGGGTTAACCGAAGTCACCAGTGTCTGCACAGCCAATACCTTTGAAAATTATAGACCGTATAGTTGCGGTAAGGCAATTCCGGGGACAAAAGTGGAAATTTGGGACGATAGCAATATGCCTTTGTCACCCAATACAATAGGGGAAATCGTTGTAAATTCTCCTTCGTGTATGAAGGGATATTTAAACGAAACTAATTGCTTTGTCTATAAAAAAAGAGAAAAATGGATAAAAACAGGCGATTTGGGGTATTTGGATAACGATAACTTTTTGTATATACTTGATAGAAGAAAACGTTCAATCAAAATCAACGCAATAAATATTTTCCCGTCAGAAATCGAAAGTTTAGTAAAACAACTTGATTATATAGACGAAGCGTGTGCCGTCCCGTATCATTATAACGAAAGGATATATATAAAACTGTACATCACTCTTAACAATAAGGATATTTTAGAAAATAAGGGCGAAGATAAAATAAAAAGAGAAATAATTGTGCTTTGCCAAAATAAGTTAATTAAATATTCAGTTCCCAAAGTTATAGAAATAATAGACGAAATGCCAAGAACAAATTTTGGAAAAATTGATTTTATTAAATTTGAATAAGGTAGGTGAATTATGGAAAAGGTCAATAATAGTGCTGAGATTGCTAGTAGCGAAAACGTCAATAACACAACAGTTGTAAATAAGGAAGATGGCGAAACAAAGAGAATTAAAAGCATTGATAGGTTTAGGGGTTTTTGCGTGTTTTGTATGATAATTTTTCAATTTTTAAAAAATTTCCCTAGCCTAGGGTTTATTGCTCGGCTTGCCGACCACTCTTTAACCAATGGCATAGTCATCGCCCCGGGAATGACCATTGCCGATTTTATCGCGCCCGCATTTATCTTTGCCGTCGGGTTAACCTACCTGCTGTCATTTAATAAGTGGCAAAAAAAATACGGAACAAAAATAGCAGTTGTCCATTATGTAGAAAGAGCGCTTGCTATTATAGGGCTTGGAACTTTTTTGGACTTGTGCAATAAAATGCTTGATATGTTTGGGGGCTCATATCAGTTAAATGCTTTTGACTGGACAGTTTTTGCGTTTTCTATGGTTGCGATTTTAGGGTTAATTCTTAGACTTTTAACACTAATCCCAAAATTGCAAAAATTTAAAGTTGTTTCAGACCAAATATTTTATGTTGCAATGTCTTGCCTTGGAATTTTAAATATTATTATAACCAGTATTGACTTTGCCTATGTGGTTTCCGGCAAAAGTGTGGTGTATAATTATTGGCTTGTATTACAGGATATAGGGTTTTCAATACTTATTGCCCTACCTTTTGTAAAGTTAAAGTCGTGGTGGAAATTTTTAGTAGCAAGTATAATTTTTGTCGCTTTTAGTGTCTATCACCAAATAGATAATAACAGCCAAATACTAGATACTTTTGTTCACGGTGGCATAATAGGTGGCTTTGGTTGGGGTGCAATGCTAATTTTTGATATGTTTGTTGCCGATTTGTTCTTTAAAAACAAAGACCACGCAATTATTGCTTCGTGTTTGTTTTGTATAGTGGGGTTGCTATGCACTCAGTGGCTAGGCGACATCAGTATGGGGACTTGTAGCCCGACGTTTATTCTTGTAGGTGTTGGCTTGCCGGGGATAGTGTTCTCTTTCTTTACATTGTTTGATAAATTTAATAATTACAAGTTTGAACTCTTTGTCTGGTGGGGCAAAAATCCAATTATTATGTTCTTGGTAGAATTTTTTGTCGTTGGGCTTTATAATTCCTTTATGCCCGAAAGTGCCTTGGCGGGCGCTCCAATCTGGCTTGCAATAATCGAAGGAGTGCTGGCTATTGCAATTTTATCTTCTTTTGCCTACTTGCTATCACGAATGAAAAAGTCGATAAGTTTATAAACATAAAATTAGAAGATATCGAATGTTAAATTTTAATGTATCCCGCAAATACCATTGCAAGAAAGACTTTTATAAAGGCGTGGGGAATTACTTTTGGTGTAAGTGCCGGTGTAATTCTTGTAATATATTTAATTGCTATAATTGCCATAGCAGGAACAATGTCATATTATTAATTTTTACATAAAAAAAGAGCACATAAAAATATGCTCTTTTTATTTTTTACTTATTATCCACTTTTGCCATATGGATAATTAGGTCAATAACTTTGTTAGAATATCCCCACTCGTTGTCATACCAAGCAACAAGTTTTACAAATGTTTCGTTTAGCATAATTCCGGCTCCGGCATCAAAAATACAAGTCCTTGCATCATGTATAAAGTCACTAGAAACAACAGGTTCTTCGGTGTAGCCCACAATGCCTTTAAGTTTGCCTTCACTTTGCTTTTTTACTTCTTTTTTAATTTCTTCATAAGTAGTAGGTGTCTTTAACTTAAATGTCACGTCTACTACCGATACATTTATTGTAGGAACTCTAAAACTCATACCAGTTAGTTTTCCGTTAACCGAAGGTATAACTTGCCCCACAGCCTTCGCTGCCCCGGTAGAAGATGGAATGATGTTTGTAGAAGCCGCTCTACCACCCCTCCAATCTTTTTTAGACGGACCGTCCACCGTTAGTTGAGTTGCGGTTGTAGAGTGAACAGTTGTCATAAGACCTTCAACAATTCCAAATTTGTCATTTATAATTTTTGTTAATGGAGCCAAACAGTTGGTGGTGCAACTTGCGTTAGAAACAACCTGCATATCGCTTGTGTAAGTGTCTTCGTTAACCCCCATAACAAACATAGGAACACCTTCTCCCTTAGCGGGTGCGGTGATAACGACCTTTTTTGCCCCCTTGTTAAAGTGAGCCTTTGCCTTTTCCAAACTTGTAAATTTTCCCGTTGCTTCTGCAATATATTCCGCCCCACAGGATTTCCAGTCAATGTTGCTAGGGTCCATTTCCGCAAACATTTTAATTTTTTTGCCGTTTACTATAAGGCTGTCTTCGGTGTGAGATACTTCCGCATTAAAATACCCGTGTATTGTGTCGTATCTTAGCATATAGTCCGCATAATCTGCGCTAATAAACGGGTCGTTTATGCCTACAACTTCCACGTCGCCCCTTTCAATGCTTGCCCTTAAAATTAGTCTACCTATTCTACCAAAACCATTAATACCAACTTTTATTTTCATATAAATTCTCCCCTTTTAAAATATACAATTATTATACAACATAAAAAATTTTAAACAAATGTTTTTAAGCCTATTTTGTTTAAATTGTTTCTCTATTCTATTATTTTTAGTTGGTTTTTAATCGGTTTTTATTTGGTTAGTTATCAAATCATTATTATTTGGCTAACTTTTTATATTTATTTTTTGAAAAGAATAAAAAACCTTTTTTTGATAGTAAATACTGCTAGGGTCGTTATTTTGTTAAACTTTTTCAAAATTAATTTTGTTTTTATAGTGAGTTATTGACGGATATTTTGTCATTTACTTTTTATCTTTTTTAGTGCCAGCATTTTTGTTTTTTGTGGTAGTGCTTTTAGGTTTTACCTTTCTATCATTGGACTTTTTTTGTTTAGTAGATTGCGTCAAATTATTTTGTTTTACCTTTGGTTTTTGCAGTTTGTATGTTTGCAAATTCACACTTGTTTTAGCGGTGTTTCTAATATCAAAAAAGTGCTTTGGGATTAAAAAAGTTATGATTAATAGGGATAATATCATTATTAATATTGTTATAATGTTTAGGGTCGATTTATCGGCAGTTAAAAATATGTTCCCCAAAATTAATCCAATTAACGATAGTAAAAAGACAACTGACGAGCCAATTACGGCTTTTAAAGATGTAGTTGGGGTAAGGTAGTTGTTTTTGTGCGTCTTTATGTTGTCTTCAACAAAAATTGTCTTTGTTATAAAACCCTTTAAGTAGGGGGTGTTTTTAATAAAACAGCATTTATTAGGCAAAGTTTTAAAAATATCTATTACGTCCTTGTCGTATAACCCAAGTGAAATTTCATTAAGCCTATCATAACTTGTCGTATAAAGTTTTACAAAAAGATTATAAAATTTCCCAAATAGGTTATGAAAAAACGTCTTAAATTTGTTGTGCTTTTTCATAATTTGTACAACATTTGCACCCTTTTTGTTTAGTTCTAAACATTTGTTAAACAGCACGTCAATGTTTTTAATCTTTACGTCCCCAATAAGCAAAACGTCTGCGTCTAGGTCTTTTATTACAGGGTAAAAAATGTCATTATAGGTAAAAGACTTATCGGCTAAAAACAGGGATATTTTTTTGCTATTAAGTTGCTTAAAATACTCTATCGCCTGCGTGTTAGTTTGCTCCATAACGCAAAGCAAATTTACGTCCTTTTGTTTGCCAAAATCGGTGTTTAAAAAGTAGTCAAAAAATTTTTTTGGCTGGTCATTTTTAAAAATAGGGAATAAACAAGTTATCTTCATATAAAAGATTATAGTATAAAGTGGAAAATTTTAAAAACAAAAATCAAAAATAATTGCATTTTGCTCTATATTACAAGTTAGATTATGTGTTGTTTTTTATCAAATTTGTAAATTATACTTAACTTTTTCGTAAAAAATTTTTGCAACTCGTTATTTTTAGCCTATTTTTAAAATTTATTTATTTTTTTCAAATTGTATTTAACTTTTTTTGCGTTTTGGGTTAAAATATTTGTATATTAAAAGAAGGGTTTATATTATGAAGGATTTTCTATTAAAAGATGCTTTAAAAAATAACTATGCCGTGGGGGCTTTTAATTTTTCCACGGTAGAAGTCTTAAAGGCAATTATCGCCGCGGCAGAAAGTCAGAATTCGCCTATCATTGCACAAGTGTCCGAAAGTGCGATTTCCTTTATGGGTGAAGAATATTTAAAGGACATTATCAAATCCGCCCGCAAGCAATGTAAAGTACCTATTAGTTTTCACCTAGACCACGGCAAGTCTTACGAAAGTGCCGTTAAAGCCATTGATATGGGGTGCGATTCTGTTATGATAGATTGCTCTATGTTGCCGTATGAAGACAATGTTAATATTACCAGTAAGGTGGTAGAGTATGCTCATAGCAAGGGTGTCTTTGTCGAAGCAGAACTGGGCTCTCTTGCAGGGACAGAAGATGACTTAACTGTGGAAGAAAAAGACAGTTGCTATACTTCGCCACAGCAGGCAAAGGAGTTTGTTGAAAGAACCAAAGTTGACAGCCTAGCCATCGCCATAGGTACAAAACACGGGGCATATAAATATAGCGGGGAAGCAAAGTTAAGATTTGATATTTTGGAGCAAATTCAAAATTTACTGCCTGACACACCACTTGTGTTGCACGGGGCTAGCGGGGTAGATTCTCGCGATGTGCAAAGATTGCTCGAATTAGGTGTCAATATTCAGGGTGCAAAGGGTATCCCAGAAGAATTTTTAAGGCGGGCAAGTAAAATGCACATTTGCAAAATCAATGGCGACACAGACGTTAGAATGTCTTATATGATTGGCATTTTAAGTAATATAGAAAATAATAACAAAAGCATTGATTACCGTGGCTACCTTGGTGCAGGTATGCAGGAAGTTGCAAAGTTGGTTTCTCATAAAATCGAAGTTTATAACAGCGCAAACAAGGCAAACTAAAAGGGCGATTAAATAAACAATAAAATTATAAGCGCAATACTAGATATAATGGATAAAACTGATAGTACCAAACCTATTATGCCAATGGATTTTCTGTTTAAACGTACTTGCATCACTCCAAAGACAAATCCATATATGGCAAGTATTAGGGATATTATAAATCCGCCCAAAATATAAATCACAATAAGAAGAATGTACGAAAATCCAACAAAATCAAGATTGATTAAACTAGATATTAAGCAACTTAACGACAAAAATAGCGCAATTAACGAGAGAGTACAAGATACTCTCCCGTATTTTTTTATGTTTTTACGTTCTTCTTCTATCTTTGACTTGTCCTTGTTGTAATTATTAATTAGATTTCTAAACAAAAAGAAACCCGTCACATTTCCAATTGCATCTTTGTCGTCCATTTTGTTAGTGTAATTATTTTCTATATCCATATTTAACCCTTTTTATTAGGTTGTACAAAAATATAATTAATTATCAATTCACTTTAATTTTAGTTGTTTTAAAAAAGATTGTATTATGTCAAAAAAACCCCAAAATTGTACATATTTCTTGCCAATTTTTTTGTCATTCTGAGTCTGCTTTCTTGACGGATAATCGAAGAACCCCCAGGCTTATCTGTTATTCTGTAATTTTCCGTCATTCTGTCTTTTTCCGTCATTCTGTCTTTTACGTCATTCTGTCTTTTACGTCATTCTGAGCGAAGCGAAGAATCCCCTATCTCGTAGACGTACAACTTGTATTGTTACTAATTGTCCCCCCTATTTAGGGGATATTTCGCCCGCCCATCAAGTAAGTAGGCTCAATATGACATACAGGGCTCCCGAAAATCGTTAGATTTTTGGGAAAAAGCGAATAGTGATTGATAAAGTCACCATACTCACATTTGATAAAATGGGAGTGGTGACATAAAATCACGTATGAGCGCCATTCTGAGCGAAGCGAAGAATCCCCTATCGCTCAGCCACGACCTTTTAGGTGCTGGCTCCCTTTTTAACAAAAGTGAGTAACGCACCGCTTTCGGTCGGGCTTCGCTTCTCACCGCCAAACGAAAATTTTATTTGACAATGTCAAAAAAATTTTGCGGTGACTTTCTAATAGGTCAGATTAAGTTTAGTAGTATACGTTGTGTTACCAGTGTACCCCTTCGTTTGTGAGATTCTTCGTAAGCCGGTCAAGTCTGCCCATCTCAGAATGACGAATAAAAATCAAGTTACATATCTTCGCCACTTTTTCCCGCAATTCTGTCTTTTACGCCATTCTGAGCGACAGCGAAGAATCCCCTATCTCGTAGACGTGCAACTTGTATTGTTACTAATTGTACCCCCTATTTAGGGGATATTTCGCCCACCCATCAAGTAAGTAGGCTCAATATGACGTACAGGGCTTATGCAAATTGAAAAAATAACAAGACTCCCAATTACAATTTTTTGGATAAATTGCGTTGTGTTTATTTTTGCTTGAAAAATTGCAAAAAAAATAGTAGACTATTTTTGTATGAGAAGAAGATATTATAATGGCAGACCGGTAATTAATAGAAACCCAAATATTAGAAAACCTATGCCAAACGAAAGATTAGACAATATACGTAGAATAGACGCAAGAAGACCCATTACAGATAGACCTATCATAGATAGACCTATTTATAATCAACCTGGGGCAACATATAGGACGCCTGTGCGCAGAGTCCGTAGGGGTAGTTCGACCGCTAGTAGTAAAGGAATTCTTATGCTACTTGCACTATCTTTTTTGGTAGTGGGTATTGTTATGCTAGTAAAGGGGATTGTAGACTTTTACGCTATCGCATTTGTAATTATGGGTGGTATTGTTCTTATTACGTCATTAGTTTTAAAGGGAGCAAAAAAGGTAAACAAAAATACCAAAGACGAAGAAATTTCTCCTACTCCTGTTAATAACCAAACCACACCTACAAATGTTTTGCAAACTGCTCCTGTACCGCAAACGGTTACTATAAATAAAACAGAAGATAAAGTACTTTGTAAATATTGCAACTGCAAATATGATAAAAGTAAAAACAAATGCCCATATTGCGGGGCTCCACCTAGTAGGTAAAACTTAGCAGTTGTCTTTTTAAAAAGTTGATTTACGTTTGTTATAAAAATTTTTATTAGTGTGTTCTTGTGAATAGCAACACTTTTGTTAATATATACTTGTAATATATAAAATCTCACTTAATTCGAGGGAAAAATGAAAAGAAGCAAAACCTTTTATATCTCCGTTACTATTGTATCCGCCATACTATTATCACTGCTAATTTTAGGCACAATTTTTGATTTGCAAATCAGTCAATTATTTGTCGATATTCCGCGCGGGAGTTATTATTCTAACAATATTTTTGCAATTATTGGTGAAACTTTTGGCGAAAACATACTATATGTACTGTTAGAAATCTCTTTTGTTATAATGTTTTATTACTTTGCAAGGTGCTGTACAAAAAGTAAGTGGCTTAATGCTTTTGTCTGTGCGTTTTTTGCTGTCTGCGGGGTGGTTGTTTGCTTTTACTGCATTAACAAAACCTTAAATTATCTTAGTATATACACAAATTTTGGGTTAGACGTCTACTTGGCAAATCAAATGGGAAAGTTGTCAGTTTTGGCTTTTTCGGTCGTGGTTAACGTTGTTACTTTTTTATCCTTTTACAAAATTAGTAACGAGAGCATAAAACAACTTGTCGGCTTTGCTTTGTGTGTTATGGTTGTATCACTCATATCTAATGCAATTGTTCAGGGGTCTAAATATATCTTTTGTAGAACAAGGTTTAGAGCAATGCTATACGAAGGTTACGATAACTTTGAATATTTTACAAATTGGTACCAAATAAACACAAATAGGTTTGCCAGTACTAGTGAGTTTTACGAAGACTATTTTAAGTCTTTTCCGTCAGGGCATACCTGTGCTGCGGCAAGCAGTTTTTTGTTGATTTTGTTACCTAGTTTTTACTCTAAAACCAATACTTTGGGCTGGAAAATAACTTTCTCTACTTTTGCAGGCATATATACTTTTCTTGTGGCTCTATCTCGCATAGTTGCTGGGGCTCACTATCTAACAGACGTCTTAGTTGGTGGGTTAGTTACAATAATTTGCGTGTTTATTACAAAGTGGTTTATTGTAGATAAAATGGTTTACAAAACTAAGCAAAAAATATTAGAAGAAAGTAAAAAATAGCATAATTGTCAATTTGTAATGTGGGGGATTTTTATTATTAAAAATCTCCTATTTTAACTTTGTCGCTACTTCTAAGGCGAGTTCAAACATCTGTGCAAAGTTGTTTTCTCTAACAAAACTAGACGTAGACTTTTTTGTAATAATTTCATCAGATACGGTACAAATGGTTAGCGCATTTTTGTTAAATAATTTTGCATTGGAATATAGGGCGCTTGCTTCCATTTCTACACCCACAGCCCCTAGCGATATTATGTGTTTGTTTTGGTTTTTCCCACCATAAAAAGTGTCCGTGGTGTAAATTTTTTCAGTAAAAACGGAGTAATTTTTTTGCTTTGCTATTTGACTTGCCATTTTTACAAGGCTTGGACTAGCATGGGTAGAACATTCCCCGTAGGTTGCAAAAAGTTGGTTGTAGTTTGTGTCAGTTATAGATTCTTTACAAATTATTAAATCCCCAATTTTTATGTTAGCATTTAAAGAACCTATTGTGCCAACTCTGATTATATTTTGCACGTTGTAAAAATTAAATAGTTCGTAAGAATATATTCCCATTGAAGCACAGCCCATACCGCTAGACATTATACTAACAGGGACTCCGTTATAAAGCCCCGTGTAGCAGTAGTTATTGCGTACACTACTCACCAATTTTACGTCTGTTAAAAACTTTTTTGCCATTTTTTTTGCTCTTAGTGGGTCGCCGGGCATAATGACAGTCTTTGCAATTTCTTGTGGTTTTGCGCTGATGTGTGGGGTCATATTAAAACTCCTTTTTTTGTATAGTATACCAACGTGTTAGGTGTTTTGTAAAATAAAAGATTTACAAAAATTTTTGATAACCCTTAAAATAAATTTGTTAGAAAGCAAAAACTTGGTATAATAAATCATAGCAAACAAAAATTCTAGGGGGATATATGTTAAACATTGCAATAGATGGAGTTGCGGGTTGTGGTAAATCTACCATAGCAGACGAACTTGCCAAACGTCTTAAAATAAAAAAATTTAATACGGGGCTTGTGTATAGGGCGATAACTTGCGAATATATTAATAAGTATGGCAGGGAGCAAAAGCCAAATAAAAAGTTAATATCGCAGTTTGTAAAGGATTTAAATGTCAGTGTAACTTTTGAAAATGACAACCAAAAGGTCTATGTAAATGGTAATGATTATAACGATATTTTAAGGGAAGAAGCCGTAAGTGTAACAACCCCGCTAATTTCCGGATACGACGAATTGCGGGAAAAGGTAAGGGAAATTCAACGCACTTTTGCCAAAACGAATGATTGCGTTATGGAAGGCAGGGATATCGGCAGGGTGGTTTTAAAGGACGCAAAAGTAAAACTGTTTTTAACTGCCAGTCCAAAAGTCAGGGCTGAAAGACGACTAAATCAAATAAAAGATATCGATAAAAATGCCACATTTGAAGAAATTTTAAAGGATATAGAAAAGCGTGATAGAGAAGACAGAGAAAGAGAACACGGGGCAATGGTGCCAGCAGACGACGCGATAATCGTGGATAACTCTAACGAAACATTACAACAAACATTAGAAAGGTGTGAAAAATTGGTTAGAGAAAAGCAGTAAAAATTTTAGCATAATTTTATTGCAAAAATATATAAAAAAATCCTTAATATTTTAAGAGATTGTTGCGTTAATAGTAATAAAAATGGTAGTATATATGACGAAAAAGGAGCAGTATCTTTGCGGTACAACTCCTTTTTTTGCGTAAAAATTAGTCATATTTTTATTTATTTTAAAATTATTTATCAACAATTTTTTACCATTTGTTTATTAATCTAATACAATTTTTAAGAATGTTTTTTTGCCCTTTTTTAGTAATACGTCCGTTTGTAGTTCCGCTTCACACAAAGTATAATTTGTATCACGTATTACTTTGCCTTCTATTGAAATTCCGCCTTGTTCTATTAGCCTTCGTGCTTCGCTTTTAGAAGAACACATTTTTGACACACTTAATAAATCTACAAGTGGTAACTTATTGTCTTTTATTATGCTTTTATCTAGTATAAAACTTGGCACATTTTTTTCGTCACCATTACCACCGCCAAACAACGACTCCGTGGCACTTTTTGCATTGTCGGCTTCTTCTTTGCCGTGAACAAGACAAGTCAGTTCGTATGCCAAAATTTGCTTTGCCTGATTTAGTTGAGCCCCTTGCCAAGACTCCATTTTTTTAATTTCTTCTAGTGGGATAAAGGTTAGCATTTTAATAAACCTTATCACGTCTTTGTCGTCTGTGTTTCTCCAATACTGATAAAATTCAAATGGGGAAGTCTTGTCATTGTTTAGCCATACAGTTCCGTTTGCGGTTTTGCCCATTTTTTTGCCTTCGGAATTTAAAAGCAAGGTAATTGTCATAGCATAGGCATCTTTACCTAGTTTTCTTCTAATTAGTTCGGTCCCGCCTAGCATATTAGACCACTGGTCGTCCCCGCCAAATTGTAAAGAGCAATCATAGTTTTTGTACAAATAGTAAAAGTCGTATGACTGCATTATCATATAATTAAATTCTAAAAATGATAGGCCCTTTTCCATACGTTGTTTGTAACATTCTGCCCTAAGCATATTGTTTACACTAAAACAAGCCCCCACTTCTCGTAAAAGGTCAATATAGTTTAGTTTAAGCAACCAATCGGCATTATTAAGAACCATTGCTTTCCCGTCAGAAAAGTCTATAAACCTTTCCATTTGTTTTTTAAAACACTCGCAGTTATGATTAATTACTTCCGGTGTCATCATTGTTCTCATATCACTCCTGCCCGATGGGTCGCCTACATATCCAGTGCCCCCGCCTAGCAGAACAATGGGTTTGTTGCCTGCCATTTGCAGTCTTTTCATAAGGCTCAAAGCCATAAAATGACCCACGTGTAGCGAGTCGGCCGTTGGGTCGATTCCAATGTAAAAAGTAGCCCCGCCCTTGTTTATTAATTCTTTTACTTTATCTTCATCGGTTACCTGTGCGATTAATCCACGGGCAACAAGTTCTTCGTAAATTTGCATTATAATGCTCCCCTTTTTGTATTTTTGTATTTTAACACAATTTACAATGTTGTCAAATTTATAGCATATATTAGTTACTAAACGGAGTTTTTTATTTAGTTTTTTGTTCTAGTAAAATTTAGCAGATAAAACCCCAAATTAATTTTTCAACTTAATAAACTAAAATAGTTGTTTGCAGTTGTTTTAAAATAGTAGTTTTTATATGATTAAGTTTTGCTATGTTGCAAAGTTAGTAAATTGCAAAAGATTGATTTTATTAATCTAAATTTACCGACGTTACAACTATGTTACTACTAGTACCTAATACATTTTTTACGATAACGTCACCGGTTTTTATTTTGTTAGTTAAAGTTATTTTGGATAAAAATTTTAAGCACTTGTCAACCATATTTTTTGGGATAGGTCGGTCAGTTTTTATTGTTATTGTGCCACCCCTGTATTTTAGCACACTTGTCACAATGCGCTCAGGAGAAGTAACTTCTTTTAGCCCATACTCATATCCGCGCGGACAAGAGTTTCCCGCAACTGTTGTTTGATTGTCGTCTTTTGTAACGGTTAGCGAACACCCCACAGGGCACATTATACAGGTTAATTCTATAATTTCTTTACTCATCTTTGTGCTCCTTTATTGTTACGATTAAATCCCCAACTATGTCTTTTTTTGAGATAATAACACTTTCCATCTCTGCGGGCAAAATTATTTTTTTGTTAATTTTTCTAATTTCTTTGTCTTTTGATTTAACTATTATGTCGGCATTTTTGTAAATTTTGCTAGACCTAAAATTAATGGTTAATATTTCGTCGCCTTCATAAAAAACAGATGGATTTACATACCTTAGCCCATCTCCAAAATATACACTGTGCGGGGTAGTTGTATTAAGTTGACCTAAAACATATTTTGCGCAGTTTTCTCCTGCTCGCTCGGACTCTCGTGTCACATTATCTACAATGTCGTGAACGTGCAACCCATTGCCACAACTAAAAATCCCAGACGTGCTAGTTTGCAAATATTCGTCTACCACACAACCGTTTGTTAGCGGATTTTGCTTTAAACCCAGTTGATTTGCTAGTTCGTTAGAAGGGGTAAGTCCAATGCTTAAAACTATTGTGTCGCACTTTATAAATTCTCTTTTGTCTAAGTCAAAACTAAAATCATTTTTTACCGGCGCTACAAAAACCCCTTTAACCCTGTCTTTACCCACCACTTCTACAACGGTTTTTGATAAATGCAGTGGAATGTTGTAGTCGTCTAGGCATTGCACTATGTTGCGTTTTAGCCCAGACGGGTAGGGCATAATTTCGTAAACCCCAATGACGTTTGCTCCTTCAAATCTTAGTCGTCTAGCCATAATCAACCCAATATCGCCACTGCCCACGATAACTATGTCTTTGCCTATCATTTTACCCTGCAAATTTACTATTTTTTGGGCGCTTCCAGCAGAAATTATTCCCGCAGGTCTACTTCCACAAAGATTTATTGCTCCGCTTGGGCGTTCCCGACAACCCGTTGCAAGAACAATACCTTTGCAAACTATTTTTTCTAATCCCTTTGGGCTAATGGTAAGTATTTCAAAATGTTTTTTTATTTCTAATACGGTTGTGTTTAGATAAACGTCAATATTCGTGCCGTCTAGCATTTGTATAAATTTATTTGCGTACTCGGGACCTGTCAGTTCCTGTTTAAAATAACTAAGCCCAAAGCCATTGTGAATACACTGGTTAAGTATTCCACCTAGTTTGTTATCGCGTTCTATTATCGCCACTTTCAAACCATATTTGCTTGCCTTTATGGCACTTGCGAGCCCGGCACTCCCGCCACCTATTACCACAATGTCATAATTATTCTGCATAAATTCCACCTTCCTTTATGTCGCATACTATTAAACTCTCTTTGCCCCTAAAACAAATCTCTTTTTCATCGCAGTTATAGTAATCCGCCATAATTTTTATTAGCCTTGGGTAGCAAAACGACCCCTGACACCTGCCCATAGTAACCCTAAGTCTTCTTTTTATTCCGTCGGTGGTTAATTTAAATGGTGTTCTGTTTAAAACTTCTAAAATCTCGCCCTTTGTGACCTTCTCGCAGTTGCAAACAATGTCACCATAGTTTTTGTCTTTTTTGATAAGATTAGATAATTCCTGATTAGATAATTTTAAAATATTGGTGTAAGGTCTGCGGGGAGTAAATTTAATGGCTTTAACTTGTAGCCCTTTTTCAATCAGGCTGTTTGCAACATATTCCGCGATAGCAGGCGCGGCGGATAAGCCCGGGGAGCAAATTCCTGCAATGACAAAATAATTTTTGTTTTCGTTAAAGTTAATATAAAAATCGTCCCCAGTTTTTACTCTAACACCCGCATACAATTTAATGATTCTTTTAAAATTTACATTATCAATCATTTTTAAAATACTAGTTTTTATTTTGTTTATTCCACTTAGAGTTACTGAGGTTTCGTATTCCTTTATATCTTCGGCAGTGGGACCAAAAAAGGTATTTCCGTTAACAGTAGGGCAGGCAAGTATACCCTTGCTATTTTTTGTAGGGGTGGGAAATATCGGGCGACAAGCCAACCCAAACTCATCTTTGTCTAGCAAAACATATTCGCCCTTGGTGTATGTTAGCGGTATGGCTGGTTCGCCAACTAAACTACCTATTTCGTTTACTCCTTCGGCACAGGCATTTACAATGTAGTTTGCCATAAAATTTTCTTTCCCATCACTAATCAAATACCCGTCGTTTTGTCTTTGTATGCTGTTTACGTTGTAGTTTAGTTTTATCTCACCGCCGTTTAGCAAACTTTCTTCCACTAGGGCAATGGTAAAGTGATATGGCGAAATTATCTTCGCGTCTTTGGCATAAAGTCCGTAGGCTATGTTTTTGTTAAGATTTTTTTCTAATTTCTCTAATCCGCTTCTATCCAAAATTTCTAGATTTTTTACACCATTATACATTCCCCTGTTTAATAGTTCGGTTAAAATTAGTAAACTATCTTTGTCACCTACTACCAAACTGCCACATTCTCCTATTGGCTCACCTAGCCTTTTGGCAATTTCGGGGTACATCTTATTGCCTAATACGTTAAATTTTGCTTTTAGGGTATCCCGGGCGCAATCATATCCCGCGTGTATTATACCGCTGTTGGCTTTGCTAGCCCCCAAACAAACGTCTTCGCCCTTGTCTATTAGTACACACTTTAAGCCTTTTAACGTCAATGTGTCGAATATAAAAGCCCCAACAATTCCCGCTCCAAAAATAGCAACGTCATATTTTTGCATACAAAACCCCTAATTTTGTTGTTTTAAAGAACTAATTTTCTTATAAAAAAGCATAAAACTATAAAAAACAAATGTCAATTAATTAAAAGTACTTTGATAAATTATTAATTAATGGTAAACTACAAATTAATAAAGGGATTTTGAAAGGGGATAAATATGAAATATATTCTAACCATAGATGCTGGCACCACATCTGTTAGGGCATTGCTTTATGACAAACAAAAAGAAGAAATTGTAAAAATAGAGCAAGAGCCTTTTAGGCAGTATTTTCCAAAGCCTGCTTGGGTAGAGCACGATGCCGAAGAAATTTGGGAAAAGGTAAAACAGTGCCTTGTTAGAGTTACAAGGAATATTAAGGCTAGCGAGATTATAGGGGTGGGCATTACCAATCAAAGAGAAACAACTATCGCGTGGGATAAACACACTGGCAAGCCTTTACACAATGCGATTGTTTGGCAGTGTAGAAGAACCGCCCGCTATTGCGAAAAGTTAAAAAATAGTCGTAAGGCAAAAATTATTCAAAACAAAACCGGGCTTGTGCCAGACGCGTATTTTTCTGCTACAAAGATAAAGTGGCTTATAGATAACGTAAAGGAAGTTAGGCAGGCTTTGGTGGATAATAGACTGTGCTTTGGGACTATTGAAAGTTTTTTGGTTTATAAACTTACAAACGGTAAAAGTTTTGTAACAGATATCACCAATGCTTCAAGGACAATGCTTTTTAATATCCAAACTTGCAAATGGGACGAAGATTTATTAAAGATGTTTAGTGTTCCTAAAAACACTCTACCACGCGTGGTTAGTAATGACGAAATAGTTGGTACGACGTCATTATTTGGTGGGCAAACTGTTATAGCAGGGCTTATAGGTGACCAGCAAAGTTCACTTTTTGGGCAAGGTTGTTTTGAAAAGGGTATGGCAAAAAACACTTATGGCACGGGTTGCTTTATGCTAATTAACACCGCAGGCGATAGGATAAAGAGCAAAAAAGGGTTACTTACTACCATAGGCTATAAGTTAAAGGGGGAAGTTCATTATGCTTTGGAAGGCAGTGTCTTTAATGCCGGCAGTGTGGTAGACTGGGCTATACAAAATTTGGGCATTGCCAAAGACCCAAATGAATTGACCGAACTAGCAACTAGTGTAAAAGGGAACGAAGGGGTGTACCTTGTCCCCGCTTTTACTGGGCTTGGCACTCCGTATTGGGATATGGACGCACGTGGGCTTATTACGGGCATTACTCGCGGTACGGATAAAAGGCACATTGCAAGGGCAGTGTTGGAGAGTATGGCTTATTCCACACTTGATGTCTTAAAAGTTGCTTCACGAGAAGGCAAATTTAAAATTAAGGAATTACACATAGACGGCGGTGCCAGTAAAAACCAATTTTTAATGCAGTTTCAGGCAGATATTTTAGGTATAACTTTAAAGGAATATAATTACGAAAGTACTTGCCTTGGGGCTGTGTTTATGACGGGTCTTGCCACTAATGTCTATAAAAATATTAGCGAGATAAAAAAACTTTTGATAGAAAGAAAAAGATATATTCCGGGGCTTAGTATTTTAGAGATTAAACCACTTTTGCGTGGGTGGAAAAGGGCAATTAAAAAGAGCCTTAAAAGATAATGTTTATAAAAGGGGAAAGTGATGCAACAAGGTTTTTTTGATAGTTTTGATAATACAAAAATTTATTACTATGAGTGGGACGACGTAAAAGACCCCAAAGGTGTCGTGCAAATTATTCACGGTATGGCAGAACACGCAGGCAGGTATGAAGATTTTGCAAAATTTTTAAATCAAAACGGGCTTATTGTTTTTGCAGATGACCATAGGGCACACGGCAACACCGCAGGGGTAGATAATTTGGGTAAGTATGACGGCTTTGACTTGTTTGAAGATACGTTGCAAGACGAGATTTTTATTTCTCAAAAATTAAAGAATAAATACAAATTACCTTTGTATGTCTTGGGGCATAGTTATGGCTCGTTTATTACACAAGCATACATACAAAGGTGTCAGTTGTATGATAAGGTCATTATTTGCGGTAGTGCCCTTATGAAAAATAGGCTAGATGTAAAGTTGGGTAAATTTATTGCCAAAACAACTATGAAGCATAAAGGTAAAGATGCTCCCGCTAAATTAATAGAAAAAATAAATTTTGGCGGTTATGATAAAAAGGTAAAGTCTGGCAGTTGGCTAAATACTGACGAAGACCAAGTAAAAAAGTATTACGCCGATAAATTTTGCGGTAAGCCGTTTAGCGCAAAGTTTTATGTGGACTTCTTTTCTAGTTTTGATAGGATTTACAAAAAATCCTATGTCTTGCAAATCTCAAAAGACAAGCCAATTTTTCTTATTGCGGGAGATAAAGACCCCGTTGGTAGTATGGGCAAAAGTGTTATCAAACTTTTTAAATTTTATAAAAAATTGGACTTAGATGTTAGGATAAAACTGTATAAAGGTGCAAGGCACGAGATTTTAAACGAAAAAATTAAGGAAACCGTTTATAACGACGTTTTGGAGTTTATCAATGCAAAATAGCAAACGTTTTTTAAATAAAATAAAAACTCAAATGCAGGTTTTAGACGATTATAGCGATAATGAAGAGTATTTGCTTGTAAGCAAAACCCTTGATTTGCCAATGGGGAAAATACTTTTAAGGGATAATTTCTCAATGAACGAAAGACAAAGAATAATCAAAAGGCTAAAAAGACGTTTAAAAGGAGAACCTTTAAATAAAATTTTTGAAACGGCAGATTTTTATGGGTTGGAATTTAGTATAAATAATTTTGTTCTCGCTCCAAGAAAGGAAACCGAAATTTTAGTAGAGCAAGCAATTAAGCAAATTTCTAAGAGAAAAGGCAAGGTCAAAGTTTTAGACTTGTGTACGGGTAGCGGGTGTATAGGGCTAAGCATAAAAAACAACTTTAAGGATAAAGTTGATTTGGTAATTAGTGACGTTTCTAACAAGGCTTTAACGGTTGCTAAGAAAAATATTTCTAAACTAGGACTAAACGACGTTGTGGTTTTAAGGTCTAATATGTTTGAAAGGTTGAAAGTTGACCAAAAGTTTGATATAATAACGTGTAATCCACCTTATGTATCATATAAAGATTACGAAACTCTGCCTGATAGTGTAAAATTTTATGACCCAAAAATCTCGCTTGTTGGGGGAGTAGACGGTCTAGATTATTATAAAAATATTTCTAGAAATTTAAAAAATTTTTTGAAAAAAAACGGCAAGGCTTTTATTGAAATAGGTTATAATCAAAAAAAAGATACAGACTTAATCTTCAAAGATTATAAAAGGAAGTTTATAAAAGATTATTCGGGTAACGACCGGGTTATTATTTTGAGTTTATGAGGTAAAAAGATGATTGATAAATTAGACAGCATTGTAGAAAAGTACAAAGAACTTACAGCAAAAATTGTTATGCCAGATGTCATTGCAGATAATAAAACTTGGCAAAAGTTAGTAAAGGAGCATAGTAGCCTTACACCTATTGTAGAAAAATACGAGCAACTAAAAAAGTGTGAACAAGAGTTAAAAGACAACGAACAACTTTTAAAGCAAGAAAAGGACGACGAGATGGTTTCCCTTTTGGCAGAAGAAATAGAAAAAAACAAGGAGCAAATACAAATTTTTAACGAAGAACTAAAAATTTTGCTTTTGCCTAAGGACGAAAATGACGACAAAAACGTTATTATGGAAATCAGGGCGGGTGCAGGTGGCGACGAGGCGGCTTTGTTTGCCGGTGACCTATTTAGAATGTATATGATGTATGCCGAAAAACATAGGTTTAAGACGGAAATTTTAAACCAAAACGAAATAGAACTGGGTGGGATAAAGGAAATTACTTTTCAAATCTCGGGGCACGGGGCATATAGTAAGTTAAAATACGAAAGTGGTGTTCATAGGGTTCAGCGCGTGCCAGAAACCGAAAGTCAGGGCAGGGTGCACACTTCTACCGTAACAGTGGCTGTTTTACCAGAATTAGAAGAAGTGGAATTTACCATAGACGATAAAGACCTTAGGATAGATACATACAGAAGTAGCGGTGCAGGTGGTCAGCACGTTAATAAAACAGACTCTGCAATACGCATAACACACATTCCAACGGGTATTGTTGTCAGTTGTCAGGACGAAAGAAGCCAATTAAAAAATAGAGAAAAAGCAATGATGATTTTAAAGTCAAAACTCTATGACTATTATCAGGGGCAAAAAAACAAGGAATATGCGGACACTCGAAAATCCCAAGTTGGTACGGGAGATAGAAGCGAAAGAATTCGCACCTACAACTATCCGCAGGGTAGAATTACCGACCATAGAATTAACTATACCGCTTATAACCTAACCGAGTTTATGAATGGAGATATAGACGAACTTTTAACAGAACTACAATTAGCAGACCAAAAACAGAAACTTGAAAATTTGTAAATAATAAGTTTTTAGGGGGAAGGGATATAATGGCAGAAGAAAACATTGATAAAAAATCAATCAACAGCACAACAGAAAACACAAACAAAAATTCTTATGACAACCAAAGTGGATATTCCTATAATAGAGAAAACGGGGAAGCCATAGTAGACCCGCGCGCAATCAAAAGTTGTAAGGACGAGCAAAATAGGGATATTATAGAAAACACTAGATTAGGCAGTTACGATAAGTACGGGAACTATATTATTATCCCTGAGATTGTGGACGAACTTTTGTCTATCCCTAAACTAATATATAATTCTAGGGTAGAAGATAGGGATAAAGTGTACGACTTAAAGTCCGAAATCCCAATTTTTAACGAGATATATTTTAAATTGAAAATATCTAAGGTAGAGGCTGTCTTGTACCTTGTAGAAACTGTTCAGAGAGAAGCCGGCGAGTACGTGGAAGTCTTTGAAGAACCACTCGACGCACTTTCATTGCTTGAAGAGCATATCCCAGAAAGTATAATTTTTAGGACATATAATATTTTTAAAGACGAAGACGATTACGGTAGGCAGTTTGAAGAATTTTTTAATTTCGAAAATATCCTTTTAAGAAAGGTTTATCTAACCTTGCTATCAGATAAGTTGCAGGATAAAACTAAGACCGAAGAAAAAGAATACTTTAAGACAATGTTAAATATTTTGCAAAATGGTGGAGAGTACGGTAAAAAAGTCATAAATGAGTTTATGAAAAGGATTAAGGATAGAAAGGAAATTTTTGAAACTCAGGACGAAAACGAATACAATCGAGCAACTAGCGAAATTTTACTTTCCGCAATGGAAATGGTAACTACCGAAAAGGATTTGCAGGACGAAAACAATAAAAAAATATACTTTGAAGTCTTAAATGTCAGAAGTAAAAATATAGAAAGTCATATAAAAAATGCGCAAAAAGAAATTGATGAAAAGTTTATTAGGGAAACTGTAAATAATGCCACGCGAGCGCATTTAGAGAAAAACGAAGAAAAACAGCAAGAAGTAAAATTAAAGTTTGAAGATAAACTGTCTAAAAAAGCCCCGCCTAAGCAGGCAAAAGAAAAAAAGACCATCGAAAAGCCTTTAATGAAACAACTTACCGCCCAAAAGCAAAAAGAGCAAATCGCAAGTGCCGTGGTTATGAAAGAAATTTTGGGTGATGAAACAAAAACTAAGGAGCAAAAAATCGAGGCTTTGGTTGAGAAAAAGCAAGAGATTAAAAAGCAACAAACCCCAGTAAAAAAAGTTACTCCATCAAAGGCGCAAAAGAAAACCGCCAGCAAATCACCTGCCAAAAAGAGTGCTAAACCTACTAAGTCAGTTAGCAAACCTGCAAGTAAATCGGCAAGTAAACCTGCTAGCAAGACTGCAAGTAAGTCTGCAAGTCCAAAGCCTAAGGTGAAAAACACTTCCACTGCGGTAAAAAAGCCCAAATCTCCTAATAATGGCAAAAATAAAAAAGATAGCAAAAAGCCTGACAAATCAAAGGATAAAGACAAAAAGAAGAAATATACTTTTAGTCCAAGTGAGGCTGTAAAAGTAGATTCTCAAAACAATGGTCCAAATCTTCTTAGTGGGGTGCTGGGTGTTCCGTCGAAAAACCCAATACAAACAAAACAACAAGTACAAGCGACGCCGGTACAAAAGGTAAATGTTAAAGAAACAGTTAAAACAAATATAAAGCAAGAGCCAAAAGAACCCCCAGTTAAACCAAAGGAAGAAGAAAATTTGCAAACAGTGGAAGAAAAAGGGAAAACGAACACAGATATCACAATA
>CALWKG010000003.1 GCA_944381205.1 uncultured Clostridia bacterium | reverse complement strand
TAAAGTATTCCATTTGGTTTAAGTAGTTGGCTAGATAGTTTTAAAATTTGTTCCAAGTTAATTTTTATTTCGTACTTAGCAATTAAGTTTTTAGGAATAGTATTTTTAGGTACTTTTTTATAGTATGGTGGGTTGCAAATGATGACGTCTGCATAATCGACTACCGACAGGCAATCTTTTACGTCCATACAGATAAATCTTATATTGTCAATTTTGTTGTACTCTACACTTCTTTTTGCCATATCGCAAAGTTCGGGGTCAATTTCTAGCCCAAGGATACTTTTTGGGTGAAAAATGGCATTATTTAAAATTGACACTACCCCACAGCCCGAGCAAAATTCTACCACAAAATCAGTACTTTTTACCTTTGCAAAGTGGGCTAACAAAACACTATCTACCGCAAACCTATAATTGTTTTTGTTTTGCAAAATATACAAATTATCCCTTTGCAAATCTTCTAGCACTTCGCCCGCTTTTAAATCCATTTAATCCCCCAATTTTAGTAAAATAAACAGTTGTTTTTTATCAAAGACGCATAAAAAAAGTGATTTTGAAATTTTAATATTGGTTTAGTAAATTTTTATGGTTTATTAAAACTTAATATCGGACAAATTGTAGTCTTTTATAGTAACGGTTTCGTCCTTATTTACAAACTTTACACTGACTATTTCCTTTAACAAGTCCTGATACACAACAGTCCCCTTGCCGTCTTTGGTTTTTACTTCGCTATTAATTTTAGGCATTTTATTCGCTACTTCCTGATAAAATGGGTTTTCGTACTCCAAGCAACACATAAGTCTACCGCAAGCCCCGCTAATTTTGGTGGGATTTAGCGACAAACCCTGTGTTTTTGCCATTTTCATAGACACCTTTTCGAAATCCTTTAAAAAACTTGCACAACAGCAAATTCTCCCGCAAGAGCCAATCCCACCTACGATTTGGGCTTGTTCTCTAACGGTGATTTGTCTGAGTTCTATACGAGATTTTAAACTGTGGACTAACTCCTTTACCAGTTCCCGAAAATCTACCCTATCTTCTGCAACAAACTCAATGATTATTTTTGACAAATCTAGCGAACAATTTACACCCACAATGTTCATATCAAGGTTTAAGTTTTTTACCTTTTCCTTTGCCACCTTATACGCATTTACGGCAGTTTTTAGGGCGGAACTAGCATTATCAATATCGGCTTTTGTCGCAAGCCTAATAACTTTATTTGAATTTGGTTTTTCGTCCCCGACATCAAATACGGTTATCACTTCGCCAAAGGTTTCGACCCCGTTTAAATCCGCGACGACTTTATCCTTTGCCCTAACTTCAATACTAGAATCACAGGAGTATGTTTTGTTAGTTCCCTGAATTTTTATTTCTACTCTTTGCACAAGAATTTTACCTCCAATATATATAATAAAAGCGCATCTATTAAAAACGTATAGTTGCAATTAAAATCCAAACTTTTTCGGGTTTCGATTATTTTTTTTAAAATATAATCTATGCTACTTGACGTGTATTCGCTAGAAATTTGCTTTAAAGTACTTGAAATATGGGTGTTTTTTACAAAATTATCTTTATTTAACCTAATATACAGCAAATCGTTAAACATACTTTCCAAAATATCAAGCACAAGGTCTATATCTTCCTTGTTTTTAGACAAAATGCTAGAATATTTTATAAGTTGCTTGCTATCCTTCATATCCTGCAAAGTTTGTAAACAAGACGAATACAAGTTCGCAAAATCTTCGTCCCCGCCATACCTTAGCGCCTTTGTTAAATTACCTTGCGCGATACTAAAAACTTCGCTATCTGGATTTATACTTGTAGCCTGTGACAACTCTTTATTAGACAAATGGGACAATCTTAACTTTTTACATCTAGATTTAATTGTGTTTAAAACCTTGCTTTCACTTGTAACGTTTAAAATTATGTACGAATTTTTAGGCGGTTCTTCAAGAATTTTTAAAAGTTTGTTTTGCGCGCCTGTGGTTGCAAGAGAGAAATTATCTATAATAAAAACCTTTCTATCGCTTTCTAACGGGGCGAGATAGATATTTTCTATCAAGGTTTTTATATCTTCCACCAAAACATTTTTGTGGGTTTTAGGCAATAAAATCATATCGCTATGGCTAAGCATATCCACCTTTTTACAACTAATGCAGTTACCACACGGGCGGGAGTTGTTTTCGCATAACAAAAATTTTGCAAACATATACGAAAAATTACGTAAAAAAACTTCGTCTTCGCTAATAAACATAAAGGAAGACGCGTTAACGTCACTATGGATTAAATTTATATAATCTTTGTTATTTAAAATGATGTTAGAATACTCTATCATAAGACTTTTGCCCTTACAAAATATATTAACACCTTTTGTCCTTTCACACAAGAAAAATTACAACGGCAAAAAAACAAGATGTGACTGGGCACACTGGGGGGATTCTTCGCTTCGCTCAGAATGACGTAGTAATCCCGGGGGATTCTTCGTTAGCCGAGCCCGATAGCCCATCTCAGAATGACGACGCTCATACGTGATTGTAAGTTGCAACGCAAATATTAACATATTTTGCGTACGCAACACGGACAAACACTATTCGCTTTATCCCAAAAATCTAACGATTTTTGGGAACCCTGTGCGTCTTCGAGATGGGGGATTCTTCGTTAGCCGGTCAAGCGGGTCCATCTCAGAATGACGAAAAAAACAGAGTGACGAATAAAAAATAGAAAGACGAATAAAAAATAGAATGACGAAAAAAAGATGGCTACTTTGTGAAAGTAACCATATTTTAACGTTATAGATTTAGATAAACGAGTTTTAACTGCAAAAGTTTGATTAATTAGACACGTTTATGCCCTAATTTTTAAAACTTCTAGCCTAATAGTTGCGTTATTGTTTTGTGGTAAAATAACGTTTACTTTGTCGCCAACTTTTTTGCCGATTAATGCCTTGCCAACAGGACTTTCGTTAGAAATAATTCCCTTGGTTGGGTCAGAATCGGTAGCGCCAACAATTTGATATTCGAACTCGTCATCATAGTCCAAGTCACGCAATTTTACGTGGCAACCTACACTGACGGCACTGGTATCTAAATCCTTTTTATCGATAATTTTACCGTATCTTAATTTATTTTCTATCTCCAAAATTTCGGCTTCTACTTGTGCTTGTTCTTCCTTTGCTGCGTCGTATTCTGAATTTTCGCTAAGGTCGCCAAATTCCCTTGCGACACCTATTTTTTTGGAAACTTCTTCCCTTTTAGTTGATTTAAGGTAGTCTAATCTTTCCTGCAAAGATTTAAAGCCTTCTTTTGTTAAAAATATCTCATTATCCATTTTTTTACCCTCCTAAATAAAGCAATATTTTAAAAAAATGAAGTATTGCTTTCACAATACTACTAAATCTCTTACTATTAAATTTAATTTAAATATGATTTTACCCGTATTTAAAATGTACAAGAGATTATAATAGTTAATGTATTTTATGTCAAGAACATTTTTTTAATTACAAAAAAAATTTTTTTGTGCAAATTACTTTTCTTAAAACAAAAAATTTGTATAATATTTATAGTATAAAAGGAATGACTAAATGGTACGAATTTGGGCAAAGGTTATGAAAGACGAAAAAATTGTGAAGCAAACGATTTTTGAAGACTATGTGTTGTTTGATAAGGCGAACTTTTACGACTACCTTGCAACTATTTGTGAAAGGCTAGACATTGCGACCCCTATAATCCTTAGCAAGCACATATATCACTATTTGAGTTTTAACAACACGACTTTTTTACCATCTGACTTTCCCGAAAGTGTAAACTTTGACAAATTTGTTGTAGAAGAAGCATCTAATTACTAATTTTCTATACGTCAATTAAAATGGGCTATTTTTAGCCTTTTTTTATATATTTAAGTAGATTTAATCCTTTTTGTAATTAAGCAAATAGAACAAATTTAGCAAGCCGTAGTTAAAGTTGTATTTTGCATTTAGCGCGTTTTCTAAACTATCGTCAAACACGACGTCGTTTTTTACCCCTATTGCTCGGTTAAAAATCCCGTCTTCTACTAACTCCATAGCACGCACGGCAAACTCCATAGCCAGTGCTTTATCCGCCACCGAAGGCTGTCCCCCACGCTGGATATATCCAACGATAGAGTACCTAAAATCTACTTTTGTTTTTTTCTTTAAACGTTCGGCAATGTCACGCACGTCAAACATTTTTTCCGCAATAACGATGGTTGGAGCGCTGTTTTTGTTTTTTACGCAATAGTTTACCTTTTCGATTAATTCTTCTTCTGTAATAGGTTTTTCAGGTATGGCGATGATATCGCAGGCGGTACTAACCGCGCAGTAAAGGGCTATATCCCCACAGTACCTGCCCATAACCTCAAAAACCACACCCCTATTCATAGCACTCATTGTTTGTTTGACATTTTCGATATACTTACAGGCATTATTTACTGCGGTGTCAAAGCCAAGACATTTGCTGGTGTACCTTAAATCGTTATCAATAGTACCCGGTATGGCAATGATTTTGACCCCGTGACGACTAAGAGCCAAAGCACCTTTGAAAGAACCGTCACCGCCAATTACGATTAGGGCATCTATTTGCCTGTTTTTTAAATTTTGGGCACTTTTAATTACGACGTCTTCCTTTTTAAACTCGTCAAATCTGGCGGTTTTTAAAATTGTTCCGCCAAGGGAAGATATGTTTTGCACCATATCGTTGTCAAGTTTTACAAAGTCGTCATTGTATAGACCTTTATAGCCGTCTTTTACTCCGTAAATTTCTATGTTTCTAAGTCCGGCAATTCTAACCAAGATATTAATTACTGTATTCATACCCTGTGCGTCACCGCCACTGGTTAAAACCGCGATTTTATCTATATCCATACGCATACTCCTTTTATCTTATCCTATTTTATACCTTGCTATTATAGTTTTTTAATATCTGTTAACGTTAGTTAAAAATTTATCCTTTAAAAATGGTTTAAATTTTAATTATATTTTTAAAATTATATTAATAAAACTTCTGCTCTAAACCTAGATAAATAGTACTAAAATATAGTAATTTAAGGTTAAAATTTTGTCAAAACATAAACGCGTAGTTATACTAATTTTATGTTTTGCTCGTCTAGTAGCGAACACAACTCACTTATCAAATAATCGCTAGCGCTTACCAACAAACTGAGTTTAAAAGCCTTGTTTAAACTTGTACATTTTACAATAACCGGGGTATTGCCCGGGTAATCCTTTAAAATGGCAAGAACGTTATTGTGAGTAATGCCATTTTGAGTGTCATATCTTAGGTATAGGGTTTTTTGATGCTCTGTTTTTTGCTCGATTATATTTTCTTCCCTGTATCCTAGCGAAAAGATTTTATCGGCTAAAATTAGCACACTGCCGTCATCTTTTACGTTGGTTTTTCCGCTAATTTTTATGAGTTCGTCTTCCTGAATTTTCGCCCTATATTTATCGTAAACCCTTGGGGTAACCATAACGTCATAGGTACCGTACAAATCTTCCACCCTTAAAATCGCCATTTCCTTATTGCCGACCTTGGTGTAGATTTTTTTAATTTCTTCTATACTGCCACCGCAAATGACGTCGAGATTATCTTCTACTCCTTCATTTTCGAACTTTTCGTCTGGGTTATCTTCGTCGGCAAAATCTTCGTCCTTTTTTTCTGCAATCATACTGGCATTAAAAGTAAACTTATTAAACTCGTCCATATAATTATCAAGCGGGTGCCCAGAAAGATACATACCCAAAACTTGTTTTTCAAACTTTAATTTTGCGGTTTTATTGTACTCGTTAATATCGGGCATTTTAACCGACGTGCTGGAACTAATGTTGTCGTCATCAAACAAACTAAACTGCCCTGTTGCACGTTTTTTCAGGTCTTTTGACACCACGTCCATAATGAGTTCGTAAACACTCATTAACTGCGAACGCGTTGCCCCAAAGCAATCAAAAGCCCCGCTTAAAATCATACTTTCGATACACCTTTTGTTTACCCCTAGTTGCATAGTTCTTTCTATAAAATCGTGCAAATCCTTATATTCGCCACGTTCTTCGCGTTCTTTAATTAATGCTTCAACGGCGGAAATACCCACGTTTTTAAGCGCCGCAAGCCCAAACCTAATTCTGTTATTATCCACACTAAAATACGTCTTACTTTTGTTTACGTCTGGTGGCAAAACTTCATAGCCCTGTTGCCTTGCGTAAATTATATATTTTTTTATTTCGTCAATAGAAGTTATTCTGTTATTCAAAACCGCGACGATAAATTCCACAGGATAATAACATTTAAGGTAGGCTGTTTGGTAGGACAAATAGGCATACGCGGCTGCGTGAGATTTGTTAAAGGCATATTTTGCAAAGTCTTCCATATCCGCAAAGACTTTTCTTGCTACTTCTTCGGGAACACCGCGTTTTAAAGCGCCGTCTATACTCTTTTCGCCCTTTGGGTCCGTCCAGCCGTAGATAAATTTTTCTCGCTCGGCAGCCATTTTTTCTACCTTTTTTTTGCCCATAATACGTCTGACCATATCCGCCTGTCCTAGCGAATAGCCCGCCATAGCCTGAACGATTTGCATAACTTGCTCTTGGTAAACGATAATGCCGTAAGTGGCTTCCAAAATAGGTTTTAGGCACGGGTGGTCGTATTTTATCTCTTCTGGATTGTGCTTATTTTTTACGTAGGAGTCAATATACTTCATAGGTCCCGGCCTATAAAGCGAAATACCTGCGATAATATCTTCTAGATTATCGGGCTTTAACTTTTTCATAAAGCGCTTCATTCCGCCACTTTCTAGTTGGAAAATCGCGTCTGTATTGCCAGAAGATATTAACTTAAATACATTAGGGTCGTCGTATTCCATTGCATAAAAGTCGATATCTTTGCCGTGGATTTCCTTGACGAGTTTTAAAGTTTTGTCTATATCTGTTAAAGTTCTTAGCCCCAAAAAGTCCATTTTAAGAAGCCCTAAATCTTCTAGTTCTATCATAGAATATTGGGTGGCAATTTCGTCCCCGTTTTTTGCTAGTGGAACGTAATTATCAACAGGCTCGGGTGCTATTAAAATACCACACGCGTGGGTGGACGTTTGCCTTGGCATACCTTCCAACTTTATGCTCATATTAATGACTTTGCGAATTCTTTCGTCTTCGTCATACATCTTTTTTAGGCTTGGAATGATGTATTTTTCGTCTTCTGGCTTACCGGTTGTGCCAAAATAGTATTTAAGAACGGGTGGCTTTTTTATCCCGTCTGGCAACTTAAACGGAATTTCCTTACAAATTTTATTTACTTCGCTTAGGGGCAGTCTTAGCACCCTTGCGACATCTCTAACCGCGTTTTTAGCAGCCATTGTGCCAAAAGTACCAATATATGCGACGTTATCTTTGCCGTATTTTCGTTTTGCGTACTCGATAACTTCGTTGCGTCTATCGTAACAAAAGTCGACGTCAAAGTCGGGCATAGAAACCCTTTCCCTATGGATAAACCTTTCAAACAAAAGGTTATATTTTATAGGGTCAACCCTAGTAATACCAGACGTATAAGCCACAATACTACCCGCACCACTGCCACGGCCGGGGCCTACGGGAATGTTGTTTTTTCTTGCATAGTTTATGTAATCCCACACTACCAAAAAGTATTCTACAAAGCCCTGCTCGTTAATGATTTCTAACTCGTAATCTGCCCGTTTTTGAATTTCGGGAGTTATTACGGGGTATCTTTCCTTTAACCCGTCATAGCACAACTTTTTTAAGAAATCGGACGCACTCATACCGTTTTCTGGCACATATTTTGGGATAAAATTTTCGTTATCACGCAAGGTACAGCCTTCTGGCAAATTTGGGACTTCCTTGTGGCTTTTTGCCTTAATAGTCACAAGGCACTTATCGGCAATTTCCTGCGTTGTATCAAGAGCCTCTTCATACGCGCCAAGGGCATCTTCCATTTCTTCCCTGTTTTTTAGGTAAAACTCGTCCGTGCTAAATTTTAGCCTATCTGGTTCGTCTTGGAAAGTTGCCATCTGGATACACATCAATATATCCTGCATTTCGGCATCTTCTTTTTTTATATAGTGAACGTCATTGGTGGCAACGGTTTTTACCCCCAAATCTTTTGCTAGGCGGTTTAGTGGCTCCAAAATCTCTATTTGCTCGGGCAAGCGGTGGTTTTGAAGTTCGATATAAAAATCGCCTTCGTCAAACATATTTTTTAGTCTTAGCCCAAGTTTATAGGCTTCGTCATACTCTCTATTTAAAAGGTACCTTGGAATATGCCCCGCGATACACGCGCTTAGGCAAATCAATCCCTTGCTGTGCTGTTCTAACACGTCATAATCTATACGTGGTTTATAGTAATAGCCTTCCTTACACGCGATGGCATTTAACTTTAAAAGGTTGTGGTAGCCTTCGTTATTTTTGGCTAGCAGAATTAAATGCCCGTGGTCTGCCTTGCCCTGTTTGTAGAGTCTATCCATAGCGATATAAAACTCACAGCCGATTATTGGCTTTATGTTGTTTCTATAACACTCGCTAAAAAACTCCAACGCGCCCGCCATAGTTCCGTGGTCGGTTATAGCAACGGCATTTGCGCCTTGTTCCTTAACTGTTTTTACTAAATCCTTTATCTTCGCTGCTCCGTCTAGCAAACTGTACTCTGTGTGGACGTGCAGGTGTACAAAATTTTTACTCATAAATAACTATGCTTCTTCCTCGTCTTCTTTAATATTATTTGCAATTTTTATTAGCCTGTTAAACTGGTGATTTATTCCACTTTTAGTTATAGTGTTTGAAAGTAACTTTGTCAAGTTTTCAAGCGACTCCTCGGGGTTGGCAAGCCTAACCAGACATAACTCTCGCAAATTTTGGGGTAAAGACTCAAACCCAATAGTGCGCTCGATTTTTGTAATGGCGCTTATTTGCCTTAGGCTAGCATTTACGGTCTTGGTAATATTGGCATTAAGGCAATTGTTTTGCCTATTGATATTGTTCCTGACTTCCCTAACGGTCATTTCGTTTTGCAATGCAAGTAGCCCCTTATATGCCCCAACCACAGCCAAAAGGTCGCTTACCATTTCCGCTTCCTTAATATACAAAACATACAAGTTTTTTCGCCTGCTCTTTTTATTGGCAATATTAAGCGAAAATAACAGGCTAGAAAACTCGTCGGCATAACTTTCGTCCGAAAAGTCAAACTCCCAATGGTAACCACTAAAAGTCCTGGGTTTAGACTGGTTAAGGCTAAGCACAATGTTGGACGTGGAGCAACTGACAAACACCCCCCTAACAAAAGTTTTTTTACAACAGTCGTCGCTAATTAAACTTTGGTTAATGTTATGGTTAATTATATAACTATTGTCTTGCGAGTTGCTAACTATACCAGTATCTTTAAGTAGTTTGCTTGTGATGTTTTTTGGGAAAGTAATGACGTATCTTTCCTGCTTATTAATAGTTTTTTCGTCATCTACACTTAAACTTGCACTGACGTTGTACAGGGTGTTTAAGCAAAAGTTGACTTGTAGTAGCAAGTCTTTTAAGTCAGTTTTTACTGTTATGTAGATGTCTTGTCCACTTTTGTTTAACTCTCCCGCGGAATGTATAACACTAGACAAAAAAGCCCGGCAACAGCACTCTTTTTTTATCTCTACACCCAAAACCTCCAATTTTACATCTCTTGCAAACGACATATTTTACCTCAAAATAACAATTTCTTCTTTTAAGATTATACCAAACTTTTTAAAAACTGTCTTTTTAATTTTGCAAATTAATTTAAAAACTTGTCTAAAAGTTGCGTTTTTGGTGTTTACAATAAACCCGCAATGTCTAGTCGACACCACGGCATCTCCTACGCCTACTCCTTTTAAGTGGCATTTTTCTAGTAAAATTGGCACGGGCGTAATGCCGTTTACCCTTTTAAAAACACTGCCCGCACTGGCAAACTCGCACGGCTGAGTTGCTTTTTTTAACTGCAAAAATTCGTTGCTTCTATTTTTTACCTGCAACTTATCTACAAAATTAACCTTAAACCACACCTTTAAAATCACGTACTCGTTATTTGAAAAAAAACTGTGTCTGTACCCAAAATCCAAGTCCTTTGCAAAACGTTTATAAATTTTTTTGCCGTCGGTAAAGGTAACGCAATGCACTACGTCTTTCATTTCTTTACCAAAGCACCCCGCGTTCATTTTCACCCCGCCACCCACACTGCCCGGGATACCGTAACTCCATTCTAGCCCCGAAGCACCACAGTTTATGGCATAGGTATTAAGCCTAAACAGGCTAACACCCGCCCCGCTTATTATGTAATCATTCCGCCTAGTTAAAGTGTTTAACTCGACCTTTATAACCACTCCAAAAAATGTCTTATCACTGCACAAAAGATTACTGCCCCTGCCCAAAACAAAGTACTTTATCTTATATTTTTTAACCAATTTTAAAAGTTGTATTAAGGATACTTCGTCACTGACTTTTACAAATGCCCTGATTTTGCCCCCAATTTTAAAGGTGGTATGGTCGCAAAATTTTTGATTTTCTAAAACGGTATACCCCTTATCTTTAATTAACTTAATAAACTTTTTTAACCCCATATCAATTATATATGTTGTAAAATTTTAAAGGTTAAACTTTTTTAAAAACGTTTACACCTGTTAAGTTTTTAAGTAATATATCTTCAAACTGCGACATATACCCCGTATCGTAAATTTTGTTTTTGGACGTGCCAAAAAGTCCATAAGATTTAAGGCTAGACTGGGATTTTTCGCTCAATAAAAACTCGGCAAAAAGTTTAGAAAAATAGGTTCTATTACTATTTGCGTTATCCACCACAGACACGTACTGGATTAAATCGCTATACCCGCCTAGCATATTGTAGGTGATGTTAGATAGCGAAAAGTTTGCTTCCCTATTTTTACACCTAGCGACGTCACGCATAGTACCTATTAGGCTGACACTTTTTTTACTAACAAAGTTAAGATATGCGTCATAGGTAGAATTAAATTCCGACCCGTTGGTCGATAAATAGTTTATGCCATTTACATTTAGCGCTTGCAAGGGATTTATGTCGGTTTTGGAATAACTAAAACCGGACATTTGGTTTTTAGGGGTTAGCAGGGTGGAAATGTCGTTATTTTCACTATCTGCGTGCGATAAAACGCAATACCCCGACAAAATATACGGATATGCCAAAATTTTGTTATCCCATTTTGCAAACTCTTGCAAATCTTCCCGTACACTTGCATTTTTATTTAACTGCGCCAAAAATCCAACTATATATTCGCCCACACCCATGCCAAAGGAAAACATATCCGGTCTTTTGCCGTCTTCTAAGTTAAGTAGCAACTCTTCTTTATCCATAGATTTTATGACGATAAAGACGTTTGGGTTTTGCTTGTTAAAATCTTCCGCCCGCTTATTTAGGTAGGTAGTTCTGCTATTTGTACCGCCCTCAAATGTTTCTATGTGATAAAGGGTTAGGACAACTTTTGAAGAATGGGACAAGTTAAAAAACATACCCATTTTATAGTTATCCTTATTGAAAACAAAAAAGGGGGTAAAAATCAAAAACAACAGGCAAAACACCACAAAAAGCACCTTACCTATACTTTTTAATTTTATCCCCCTAGAATTTGCTTTATTCATACCAAATTTATATGCAAAAGGGTTTTATATTATAATAAAACTTGTTTGATTTGTGACCTTTATTTAATATATAAATGGTTTTTATTTTAAATAACTGGTATATTTAAAACTTAGTTCATTTATATTGCTAAAATTGGTTTAAATGCGATATACCTTATTAAAAATCTTCTTCGTGCAATTTAGAGATAATGGCACTGGCGAGTTTTGGGGTTATACCGCCAACGGACATAAGTTCTTCCGCGGTGGCCTTTTTGATACGTTTAACAGTTTTAAACTTTTCGATTAAGGCTTCTTTTTTTATTTTGCCCAAACCTTCGATTTCGTCCAAAATGCTCACGACTTGTTTTTTCTTTCTTAACTTGCGGTGAAAGGTTATGGCAAAGCGGTGGGCTTCGTCCCTTAGTTTTTGAAGCAACTTTAACTCTGGGCTGTCCTTTGAGAGTTTTACGGACAGGGGATTGTCTTCTACAAAAATTTCTTCTTGCTTTTTGGCTAAACTTATGACGTCTATATCCTTGTTGTAACTTTTAATTAACTCCCTGCACGTATTAATTTGCCCCTTACCGCCGTCTATTACTATTAGGTCGGGTGTCATAGAAAAACTAACATCGTCACCGCTTAGTTTTTCTAGCCTGCGGGTGATGCTTTCCTTTAAACTTTCAAAGTCGTTAGGGCCTATGACTTCCTTTATCTTAAACTTTCGGTAATGTTTAGACGCCTTTGCCCCGTTTAAAAACACCACCATACTGCATACCGAACTCGTGCCAGAAATGTTTGAAATGTCGTAGCACTCCATTCTAAACGGGATATTTTTTAGCCCCAAAAGATTTTTTATATTTTCCAAAATCTCAAACTTTTTGCGTTGTTTTTTATTTTCCAACTCATAGTTTTTATTTAAAAATTCTTCTGCGTTTTTGTTTGCCTGCAAAATCAAGTCCTTGTTTATGCCCTTTTGCGGAACGATTACGTCTATTTTTTTGCCAAGGGCTTCACTTAAAGACTTAAACAAGGCATCGTCTGTGTCAATCTCTATTGGAAGGAGTATTTTTTTAGGCAAAATTTTATCCTTTACATAGTACTGAGTTAAAAAGGACATTAGCATTTGCTCGTTGTCAATCTGGATATTGTCAAAACTATAACATCTAGCGCCCATCATTTTTCCCTGCCTGATAATCAAAACAGAAAAAACTACAAAATAGTCATTGTAGGCCATTCCAAAGACGTCAATATCTTCGGTATTATGAAGCGCGGTGACAGACCTTTCCCTAAGTTTTAAGAGCATAAATTTTAAATCTCGCAACTTTATTGCAAGTTCGAAATTTTCTATTTGAACCGCCTGCTCCATTTTTTTGCAAATAATTTCGTAAACGTTTTCGTCCTTTCCGTTTAAAAAGTCTATGACTTTTGGGATAAATTTCATATAATCGCTTTTGGTTATCTTGCACATACAAGGGGCGGAACACAGACCCAATGAGTAGTTAAGGCACCCCTTTTTCATTTTGTTATTATCCTTAATTTTTTTGTTGCAAGTCCTAATTGGGTAGGCATAGTTTACCGCGTTGATTATCTCGCTTGGGCTGATGTTAAAATATGGCCCAAAGTACTTTGCCTTATCTCTTTTAATTTTTCTAACCACTTCAAGTTTTGGGAAATCTTCCCCCAAGTCTAACTTTATATACGGGTAAGATTTGCCGTCTTTTAGCAAAATATTATAAAAAGGCTGGTGTTTTTTTATTAGATTGCACTCCAAAACCAAGGCATCAAGTTCGGAATTTGTCAAAATATAGTCAAAATCCGCCACTTGCGACACCATACTTTTGACCTTATCGGTGTGATTTTTGTTTAAAAAATATTGACTTACCCTGTTTTTTAGCCTTTTAGCCTTGCCTATGTATATAATGTTACCAAATTTGTCCTTCATAATATATACACCCGGGCTTAAAGGCAACTTTTGTAACTTTTCTTTGATTTCCATATCAATAGGATACCACAAATTGCGTAAAAAACAAATAGTAATTTTTTTACATAATTTGCAGGTAATCTACCCCCATACTCATAATTTCCGCTATTAAATCGTTTTTTACACTGTACAAGACAATTTTTTTTTTTTTTTTATCACGGACTGCGTCAAAGTTTCTTAGCAATCTTAACTGATGGCTTATGGTGGTTTGATTTATGTTTAAATACTTTGACAAATCGTTAACGCACATTTCCCCAAGTGACAAGGCGGACAAAATTTTTAGACGTGTTTCGTCTGCAAAAATCCCAAAAATATTTGCAAGTTGTCGCAAACTATCTTTGTTTGGCATATAATATTGCAGGTTAAATAGAGTATTGTCATCAATAGTTACATATTCCAACTTTTTTCTTCTCCTTTTACAAACGAAAAAACTACACACAGTTGTTTTAAGTGCAGAAATACTATGGCAACTTTCCTAACTAATCGTTTAAATAGAAAATTTCCGCAAGTTGCAAAAACATTTTAGGCACTTATTTGCATTTTATTATAAAAAATACTCAACAAAAAAAATTGTAATTATTGTAACATTAACTCTAAATTTGTTTTTTAGGAGGTTTTTTTATGGATACTAACTACTTATTACTAGTGCTACTGATTTCAATTTTTACATCTGCTACCGACACAAACTTAAATACCAACACTAACTTTTTGCTACTGCTCTTGCTAGCCTTAAACGGAACAAACACAAATTGTAATAGTTGTTGCAACCAAAATAATCAAAGACTTTTTTAAAGTAAATTTACTATGCTAAATAAAAAAGCCATATTGTTCATTATGTAAAAAAATAGAGTAAAATCACAAAAAACATTAGTAAAAAAAAATAGGCTATATAAATTATTACATTAGACAAAAAAAGGTTGAAACAAACTAAAAATGAGCATAGATTGTATGATTTTTACTAAGTTTTGATTTTGCTATTTTATAAATTTAGTTTTGCAGTAGGTAAAAAAGTATGCTATCACTAATAAAAAACAAGCCCTTAAAATTAAGGACTTGTTTAAACTTATAAAAAAACATTGCGTTAAAATTTGCAAAAGGTACAAATCAGACAACAAATAACTGTTAAAATTAATGATTTTATAGGGGCAATTAGCATTAGAGCCATTTATTAAAAATATAAAGTCTATAAAATGCTTTTTACCTGTTTATTACAAGCCCGATTTTTGCGTAAACTTTATTTAAGGTTTCTCGGGCTATTTTGCTTGCCTTTTCGGCGCCCTTTTTCATAAGTTCTTCTATTTTTGGCTTGTTGTTTTTAAGTTCTTGCAACCTTTCCCGTATAGGAGAAATTTCTCTAATCACGCACTCGGCTACTTCGGTTTTAAGTGCGCCATAGTTTTTGCCTTCAAAGTGCTTTTCGGCATCGGTAATTGAAATTTTGTTTATGCTAGAATAAATAGTCAACAAATTAGATACTCCGGGCTGTTCATCGCAATATTTTATTCTATTTAGGCTATCAGTCACTGCGCGTTTAAATTTTTTTCTAATTGTGTCGTCATCGTCTTCTATGTAAATTACGTTATTGTCGTTATCTTCGCTTTTTGCCATTTTCTTTAACGGGTTTTGCAGTCCCATAATTTTTGCCCCGACTTTTGGGATAATTCCGCGTGGAATGACAAAAGTTTCGCCGTATCTGGAATTAAACCTTAGTGCAATATCGCGACAGATTTCGACGTGTTGCATTTGGTCTACTCCCACCGGGACAACCTGCGTATTATATAGCAAAATATCCCCCGCCATAAGCATTGGGTAGGCAAAAAGCCCGACGGACACAACTTTGTCTTTTGCCTTATGGTCTTTAAATTGGGTCATTCGACTGGCTTCGCCAAAATAGGTTAGGCAATTCATAATCCAAGCGAGTTCCGCGTGTTCCTTAACATGAGATTGACAGTAAATTATGCTTTTATCAGGGTCTAAGCCCGCCGCAATAAAAGTGGCAAACTGGGTATAAATGTTGTCGTTTAACTCCTTGCTATCTATATTAATTGTAAGTGCGTGCAAATCTGCTACTGCAAAAATAGAGTTGTAATTGTTTTGCATTTCCTTCCAATTTTTTATTGCCCCCAAATAATTGCCCAGTGTGAGTTTGCCCGTAGGTTTGGTGGCACTGTATAAAATTTCCATTGTGTTTCTCCAATTATCAATAATTTAAAAACTTAATTGTTCTTATTGCATAGTGACTAATCTTGTGATTTTTTAGCAACATTTTTGGTGGTTTTGGTTTTAGGCTTAGTACTTGCGCTGTCACTTATCATTTTAGAACTTTTAGCCTTTTTAGGTTTTTCTAGTTCCATTTTAGTTTGCACAGACCCGTCGGTTAGATTTTTAGTTTCGCTAGACGAAATTTCTAAGGTATTAGTTTCGCTACCCAAATCCTTAGGTTCGCTATCCATATTGGTGGTAGGTTCATTATCTAAGACTTTTTTAGGTTCAACGTCTAAAATTACTGCATTAGGTTCAACGTCTTTTGTAGTAAAATCGGCGCTTAAATTATCTGAATTTTTTGCTATGCTGTTTTTTTCGCTAAGTTTGCTGTCTGATTTTTCAATGGCGGAATTGTTTTTTGCCAAAGTTTTAGTTTTAGAAGATTTTTTTGCACCAACTGTTTTTGCTGTTGACTTGCCTTTAAGCGCTTTTAGTCTTTCTTCTTCCTTTCTTTGCCTTTCTCTCTCGGCATTTAATTCCATAGTATAAAGCATATGGTTTTCCTTTAACTCCAAATTACCCATCACTATGACACTTATAATCGCAATAATTGGGGGAGCGAGCAACATACCCATAATGCCGAACATTGCCCCACCTATTATGATAGAAGCAGTAACCAAAAGAGCGCTAACCTTTAACTTGTTGCCCGTTATGATAGGGATTAAGATGTTAAATTCAAGAGTGGTGATAATAATAGTTGCTATTGCCATATACAAAGCCATATCCACCGAGTTAAAAATTAAGGTTATGAGTATTGAAGGAATTGCCCCGATGTACACCCCAAAATACGGAATAAAGTTAAATAGACCAATAATTAAAGCGAGTTCCCAAGTGAACTTTAAGCCCAAAATTGTATACGCAATACCAAGCGACACAAACAAAATTGCGAATTCTATTAACTTACAAATAACATAGTCAAACAAAATTTTGTTGGTGTTTTTAGTCATAACGACCATAGCATCGGCACGTTCCTTTTTAAAATTGGCATAGACAAACCTGCGGGTAAATTTGCTGATTTTTTCCTTATCCTTTAAAATCAAAATAGCCAAAATCAATCCGATAAAGAAATTAAAGGCGCCAGTTACAACACTCATAGAGATTTCCATAAGTCCGTCGATATAGAAAATTGTGTCACGCAAAGTTTCAAACAGCGAATTTAAAACACTTTTTACACTTTCCTGATTAACGTCTGCCCCGAACCAGTTTTGCAAAAGGTTGCAAATGTCATTGACGACGTTATTAACCATTTGTTCCCAGCCGTCACCACCGCCAACGGTCAACTCCTGCACAACCGCTATGATTTTTGGGATAAGGATTGAAAAGATAACGACGATAATGCCAATTATAATCAACACAACAAGGGTGATAGAAATTGTCCTTTTTATGCCAAACTTATATGGGCTTCTTTTAAAGGCATTTTTTAAGATGACGTTTTCGGTAAAATCGACCAATCTATAAGTAATAAAGGCAATTACAATACCTATTAAAAGCGGGGTAATACCGGTGAGCAAGCCACTGATAATTTGCGAAAAGTACGGGCTTAGAACGTTGCTTAATGCCAGCGCTACAAAAAAAGCCCAAAACATTGCAACAAAAAGTCCGAACCACTTTATCCTAAAAATGCTCCCACTTCTATTGTTATTAACATTAAACTCATTTTTACCCATATCAAATATTATTATATAAAATTAAGCGGTTTAGCGCAATAAGTTTTTGTTTTGTTTTTAACAAAAATAGGTTTTATAGTACACAAACATACAATTTCCCCACAAAAAAACCTATTAAAAACAAAAAAAGCGACCCGAATGAGCCACTTTTTTTGTGTTCGTTTAAAAAATATGAAAAACAAAGGAGTAATTGAAAACCTAATATGAATTTCCAAAATAACGGAGATTATTCCAAAATTTCGGAAACAACACCAGAACCAACAGTCCTGCCACCTTCACGGATAGCGAACCTAAGTCCTTGTTCCATAGCAATTTCTGTAATAAGAGAAATTGTCATCTTTACGTTATCGCCAGGCATAACCATTTCTACCCCTGGTTCAAGTTCGATAGAACCTGTAACGTCGGTTGTTCTGAAATAGAATTGTGGACGATATCCGTTGAAGAATGGAGTATGTCTACCGCCTTCTTCTTTCTTTAAAACGTAAACTTGTGCAGTAAACTTTTTGTGTGGTTTAACAGTTCCTGGCTTACAAATGACCTGACCCCTTTCGATATCAGTCCTTTGGATACCACGTAGAAGAACCCCAATATTGTCACCTGCTTGTGCTTCGTCAAGGAGTTTCCTAAACATCTCAACACCGGTGATAACACTAGTTTTATCCTGACCCATACCAAGAATTTCTACTGTGTCACCAACTTTACAAACACCCCTTTCTACCCTACCAGTTGCGACTGTACCACGACCAGTGATGGTGAAGACGTCTTCAACAGGCATAAGGAATGGTTGGTCTGTTGCCCTTGCAGGAGTAGGAATGAAACTATCTACTGCGTCAAGCAATTCTTCAATGCACTTACATGCTGGGTCATCTGGGTGACCGCTTTGCGCTGCTTCAAGAGCCTTTAATGCAGAGCCCTTAATAATAGGTGTTGTATCCCCTGGGAAACCATATTCGTTAAGCAAGTCACGAATATCCATCTCTACAAGGTCAAGAAGTTCTGGGTCGTCAACTTGGTCGATTTTGTTCATAAACACGACGATGTATGGAACACCAACCTGACGAGCAAGAAGAATGTGCTCTCTTGTTTGAGGCATAGGACCATCAGTAGCGGCAACAACTAGGATTGCGCCGTCCATTTGAGCAGCACCTGTAATCATATTTTTAACATAGTCTGCGTGTCCCGGGCAGTCAACGTGAGCATAGTGCCTTTTGGCTGTTTGATACTCTACGTGAGAAGTATTAATTGTAATACCCCTTGCTTTTTCTTCTGGGGCTTTATCAATTTGGTCATATTTCATACCTTCTGCCCAACCCTTTGCTGCGCACCACATTGTGATGGCTGCTGTTAATGTGGTCTTACCGTGGTCAACGTGACCGATAGTACCAATATTAACGTGTGGCTTTGACCTATCAAATTTTGCTTTTGCCATAATAAAAAATCCTCCTAAAAATTTATATAAATTAATTATTTTTATCTTTAATTAATTGTCAAAAACAATTATACTTTTAAAATTTATTTTGTCAAACAAAATAATATAACATTTTTTATAATTTTTTAACAGCAAAAACTGACATATTTTGCATTACAAAAATCAATTTTAGCCATTAATTTATTGGTTTTTTTATGCAAAACGCATACCTTTTGAACTTAATATATGTTTTAACTTGCAATAATTTTTTATTGTATACCCTTAAAGCAACAAGTCAAGGCTTTGCAAGTTTTTACTTTTAAGTCACAAGGTTAGTCTTTTTTGCGTTCTACCATAATTTTTTCGCTTATGCTCTTTGGAACTTCTGAGTAATGAGAGAACTCCATATTAAATGTTCCCCTACCCTGAGTAGAAGACCTAAGTGCAGTTGCGTAGCCAAACATTTCTGACAAAGGAACTTCGGCATTAATGATAACACTGCCCGCGTTGGTTTCGGTACCCTGCAAGACCCCACGTCTGCTAGTTAAACCGCCCATAACAGTACCCAAGTAATCGTCTGGCATTTCGACCTGAACCTTCATAATAGGTTCTAGTAATACTGGGTCTGCCTTTTTAGCGCCTTCCCTAAAAGCCATAGAGCCGGCAATCTTAAATGCCATTTCTGACGAGTCGACATCGTGGTAGGAACCATCAAAAACGGTTACCCTAAAATCAACTGTTTCGTACCCTGCCAAAACCCCGTTTTGTTTGGCTTCCTGAATACCGTTATTTATTGCTGGAATATATTCCTTAGGAATAACACCGCCGACAATCTTGTCAACAAATTCGTATCCCTTGCCTGCTTCGAGTGGTTCGAGCCTAATCCAGCAGTGTCCGTACTGACCGTGACCACCAGTTTGTCTGATGTACTTGCCTTCGGCTTCGACGGTTTTTCTAATTGTTTCGCGGTAACTAACTTGTGGTCTACCAACGTTTACGTCTACCTTAAACTCTCTTTTAAGCCTGTCTACAATAATATCCAAGTGCAACTCGCCCATACCTGCGATAATTGTTTGCCCAGACTCGTTATCAGTCCAAGTTTTGAAAGTTGGGTCTTCTTCGGCAAGTTTAATGAGTGCGTTGACCATTTTTTCCTGCATTTGCTTAGTGGTTGGCTCTACCGCGATATTAATAACAGGTTCTGGGAACTCCATTTTTTCCAAAATAATTGGGTGGTCGCTATCGCAAAGGGTGTTACCCGTAGTGGTGTCTTTAAGCCCCACTATTGCGACGATGTCGCCGGCGTAGGCTTCTTCCACGTCTTCCCTGTGGTTTGCGTGCATTCTAAGCAGTCTGCCAATTCTTTCCTTAACATCTTTGGTGGAATTAAGAACGTACGAACCCGCCTTTAAAACCCCGGAATAAATCCTAAAATATGTGATTTTGCCAACGAATGGGTCGGTTGCTACCTTAAACGCAAGACCTGCCATAGGGGCTTTGTCGTCTGCCTTGCGGGTATCTTCGGTAACTCCGTCTAGTTTAGTCCCTTTAACGTCGTCAATATCAAGTGGACTTGGCAAATAGTCGCATATTGCGTCAAGTAGTTTTTGAACACCTTTATTTTTAAACGAACTACCGCAAATAACAGGTGTAATTTGAAGCCCGATAGTTGCCTTACGTATAGCCCTTTTAATTTCTTCTACTGTCAATTCTTCGCCTGCAAAATACTTTTCGAGCAACGCGTCGTCGGTTTCGACAATGGCTTCTATCATTTGTGCCCTATACTTTTTGGCTTCTTCTAGCATATCGTCTGGGATAGGGCCTACTACCATTTCCTTGCCCAAATCGTCTTTATAAATAACCGAATCCATTTCCACCAAGTCGACTATTCCCTTAAAGGAATCTTCCTGCCCTATTGGAAGTTGGATTGCGATAGGGTTTGCTTTTAGTCTGTCTTTCATCATCTGGATAACCCTAAAAAAGTTTGCGTCGTCCCTATCCATTTTGTTAACGTAGGCAATTCTTGGGACTTTGTAGGTATTGGCTTGGCGCCAAACGGTTTCTGACTGAGGCTGAACCCCGCCCCTAGCACAGAACACTGCAACCGCTCCGTCAAGAACCCTAAGGCTACGTTCGACTTCTACCGTAAAGTCAACGTGTCCCGGGGTGTCAATAATGTTAATACAATGGTCTTTCCACATCGCAGTTGTGCAAGCACTGGTGATTGTAATACCCCTTTCCTGCTCCTGTGCCATCCAGTCCATCGTAGCCGCGCCTTCGTGGACTTCGCCTATTTTGTGAGTCCTGCCGGTGTAGAATAGAATTCTTTCGGTAGTGGTAGTTTTACCTGCGTCGATATGCGCCATAATACCGATATTTCTGTAACTTTGTAGTGGATACTTTCTTGCCATATTTTCTCCTTTTTATTATTTAAAAATTTACCATTTAAAGTGAGCAAATGCCTTGTTGGCTTCTGCCATTCTGTGCATTTCGTCTTTCTTCTTTATAGCACCGCCTGCGTTGTTGTAGGCATCTATAATTTCGCTTGCAAGTTTTTTATCCATTTCCTTTTCACCGCCACGTTTCCTTGCAAAACTCACTAGCCACCTTATTGCCAAGGTTTGCCTTCTATCTGGTCTGATTTCCATAGGCACTTGATAGGTGGCACCGCCTACCCTTCTGGACTTGGTTTCAAGCACTGGTTTAACATTTTCTAGTGCTTGGTTAAAGACTACCATAGGGTCAGTGCTAAGCCTTTCCTTTATAATATCAAAAGCGCTATACACTATACCAAACGCAATACCCTTTTTGCCGTCTAACATTACCTGATTTACAAGTTTTGTGACTACGGTGGAATTGTACATTGGGTCTGGTAAAACTTCTCGCTTTGTAGCACGATTTCTTCTAGACATAATAATCCTCCTAGTTTAATTTGTTTGTAAACAAAATTTTTAAGTTTAAAAGTTATATTAGGTAATTTTTAAATTTAAAACCTTTAAAGATATAAACAAAATATAAAAAAATGTTAATAAAAATTACCCGTTTCAAGTGTTTTTTTGCAAAATTTTAAACAAAAATTGCGTAAACTTTTAATTTGCAAACCCAGTTTTGTAAAAAATCAATAAATGGCAAATTTACAGATATAAAATCTCCATTTTTACTAACAAAAATTTACAAAATTCACTGGCAAATATCTACAAGTTTATTCACAAAGATAAATGCTAGATTTTGGGAAATTTTTCGCAAATTTTAGGCTTATAATACACGATTTTAAGTAAAATTACACAAAAAAATTACAATTATTTACACGATTTTTAAAATAAAATTTTAGCACAAAAACTGCAATAAAATTACGCAAAAAACGTCCTATTATTTTGCTTTTTTTGCCCCGTATTTTGAACGAGCCTGCTTACGTTTTGCAACACCTGCCGCGTCAAGTGTACCACGTATAATATGATACCTAACACCCGGCAAATCCTTAACCTTTCCGCCACGGATTAAAACCACACTGTGCTCTTGCAAATTGTGCCCTTCACCCGGGATATAGGTTGTACCTTCCTGCCCGTTAGAAAGTTTAACCCTGGCGATTTTTCTAAGTGCAGAGTTAGGCTTTTTAGGTGAAGTGGTTGTAACCGAAAGGCAAACACCCCTTTTTTGTGGGTTTTGTTCAAGAATAGGTGCTTGTGACTTTTTTGGTTGTTGGCTTCTTCCGTGCCTGACTAATTGATTAATTGTAGGCATATTTTTCCTCCTTAAAATAAACTACCCATAAAGACTTTTAGTTGCAACTACTAAACGTCTTTTTGTTAAAATTTTGGGTACAGTTGTGGAATGTCAACCATAGCAAAAATTTTAACTTTACGACTTAAAAAAAGTCAAAATAGAACTATTTATTTTGCGTTCCAAACAAATAAACAGATTGTAAACCCGCGCACAAAAAAGTATGCCCGTGCATACAACAAAAATATGTTACCAAAAAAGTTTAATAAAGTCAACATTTATTTTAGTGAACGCAAAGGATTTTTTTGGGAAAATTATTCATCTAAAACTTTTTGTGGGGTGCGAACTTCGGCATCTACAAGCAGGACAATTTCTCCCTTATGCTGAGATTGAGCCTCTAAAAAAGTCCTTGGTTTTTCCTTAACTTCGCCAAACATTTTAAGCGAGAGTTTACAAAAGTCTTTTAGAAATTTTCGGGCGACAAAGTAGGCTTCTTCCACCGTTTTGCCCTGACAATAAATGCGGACGTCGTCAAAGGCGACAATGTAATCGTCGTTTTCTTCATCTTTATAAAATGTTGCCGGAAAAATAAACTCCATAATGTTACCCCAAGTCAATTTATTCATAATAATATTATCACACAAAAATATTTATGTAAAACAAATTAAACTAAGTTTGGAATTTTTGTTTGGTAAAAGAAAAAAAGACTCTACTATTACATAGAACCTTTTTATGTGTTAACTAAAAAAATTTTGTCTAGGGCTCCCGAAAAAATGACTTGCATTTTCGGGATAGGGCGAAAAATTAATTGATAGTGGCACGTTTTGATTTTTGTAAAAAAATTATTGTGCCTTTAAATTAATTTTGAGCCGGCGGTGACTTTCTAAGCGGTTTTTTTAAGTTAATCAGTGTGATTGTAGTATGAGTTGTGCGTCTTTGAAATAGGGGATTCTTCGCTGTCGCTCAGAATGACGGAGAAAATGGGGGGTTATATATGTCGTTAGTACCTAAGTAATAAGTTGAACTTGTATAACAACTGCACTATAAATCACTTGTAACCTATTAGAAAGTCACCGCAAAATTTTTTTGACATTGTCAAACAAAATTTTCGTTTGGCGGTGAGAAGCGAATACCAACCGCAAATGGTGCTTTTTTCACATTTGTAAAAATGTGAATTGCACCTACAAGGTTGAGTATGAGCGAGATAGGGGATTCTTCGCTGTCGCTCAGAATGACACGTCACCCTGAGTCCCGACTTACAAAGAAGGGCGGACGAAGGGTCCCCTAATCGAAGGGATACACTGGTAACACAATGACAAAATAGACTCAAAAATGGCGAAGTGATACTCAAAATTACGGGAAAGTTAGAATAAACAAATCACCATACCCGCATTTATTAAAATGAGAGTATGGTGACAAGATAACTAAACATAAACAATTAAATTACTCTTTCTTGGTCTTGCTGTTCAGACAAGAGTTCTATATCGTTATCAGGGTAATTATTTTGCAAACTTTCTTCAAATTCTATTACGTTTTCGTCATTATTTTTGGCATCGTTTTTAAACTTTGAAAGGACGTCATTTACCCTTTTGCCAACACTGCTTACCATTGAAGAAGCCTTTGTTTTGGCTTCATTTGCAATTTTAGAAGCCCTTTCGATAACTCTTTTTAAGATACCTTTTTCTTCCAAAAACTTTTGATTTTTTTGCAAAACATCGCTATCGACAAAAACCAAGTTAATGTCAGATTTTTCGGAAACAGAAAACTTAATTTCGTTTTTACCATTAAGAACTTTATTTGTTGGCATTTCCGCAACGGTTGTTGCCTTGGTGCTTTGCTGTTTTATGCGATTTAACACCTCTGCCCTAGATTCGTTTAAAACAATTTTTTCTCCATTTTTGTCACGAACGATAAATTCTTCCATAACATAAACCTCCATATAATCTTGCCCTTAATCTTTTGTTTACATAGGCATATTAACACAACAATGGGGATTTGTCAATAGGCGAATAATGTGAAAATGCAACCTTTTAGGATAGGGCGAAAAATTAATTGATAGGGGCACGTTTTGATTTTTGTAAAAAAATCATTGTGCCTTTAAATTAATTTTGAGCCGGCACCTAAAAGGTCGTGGCTGAGCGACGGGGGATTCTTCGTGAGCCGGTCAGGACTGCCCTTCTCAGAATGACGGAGAAACGTCATATTGAGTCTGCTTACTTGACGGACTAACGAAATATCCCCTAAGCGAAGAGATACATTGGTAACACAACGTATACTATTAAACTCAATCTAACCTATTAGAAAGTCACGACAAATTTTTTTTGGACGTAGGACAAATAAAAATTTCGCTTGGTCGTGAGAAGCGAAGCCCGACCGAAAGCGGTGCGTTACTCACTTTTGTTAAAAAGGGAGCCGGCACCTAAAAGGTCGTGGCTGAGCGACTAGTCGGCATTTTTTATTTGGGCTAATTCTTGCTCGCGTTGGCGGTTGGCTTCTTCTTCTGCCTTTTCCAAGATATATTCCTTAGTCATTTCTGGGTAGGCATTTTTGTAGCACTTCATACCCGTGCCGGCTGGGATTAATTTACCTATCATAATGTTTTCTTTAAGTCCTAGCAAGTGGTCTACTTTACCCTTTATAGCGGCTTCGGTTAGCACACTAGAAGTTTCCTGGAAGGAAGCGGCGGACAAGAACGATTCGGTAGACAAAGCCGCTTTGGTTATGCCAAGTAGCACTCTTTTTGCTGTGGCTGGCTTACCGCCGTTCATCAAAATCTTTTGGTTAATCTCGTCGTAGTCTTGAAGTTCCAAAGTTTCGCCCGGCAATAGTTCGCTGTCGCCCGGGTCTTCTATTTTGACCTTTCTCAACATTTGACGGATAATAATTTCGATATGCTTTGCATTGATGTCAACACCCTGCAATCTATAAACACTAAGCACCTCTTTTAAAAGGTATTCCTGCACACCCCTTAGCCCCCTTACGCGCAAAATGTCGTTAGGGTAAATTGAGCCAGAAGTCAAGCACTGACCTACTTCTACCGTGTCCCCGCTGTGAACTGCTAAAATGGTCTTATTTTTTGGCGGAGTCATATATTCGACGTCGCCTTCGCTGGACTTGACGGTTATTTTGTACCTTTCGCCACTATCTTCTACCTTAACCTTGCCTGCCACTTCGGAAATAATTGCTTCGCCCTTTGGTCTGCGGGCTTCAAAGATTTCTTCTACACGCGGAAGACCCTTTGTGATGTCAGCCGCGGCTGCGACACCGCCTGTGTGGAAGGTTCTCATTGTAAGTTGAGTACCCGGCTCGCCGATACTTTGGGCGGCGATGGTGCCTACTGCTTCGCCGATATTTACCATTTGGTTGTTTGCCATATTCCTGCCATAGCACTTTGCACAAACCCCGTGCTTTGCCTTACAGGTCAAAAGTGTCCTGATTTCCACTTCCTTTATACCGCAATCGACTATTTGCTTTGCTTGGCTTGGGGTAATCATCTCGTTGGACTTGACAATTACTTCTTTTGTATTTGGGTCTACGATGTCGTGTACGGACACCCTGCCGGAAATTCTATCTTCTAGTTTTTCGACTATGGTTTTATCTTCGATAATGTCGGTAACTTTAAGACCCTTTGGACTCTCGCCTAAGCCTGCGAAACAGTCATCTTCGGTGATAACGACCTCTTGTGCGACGTCGACTAGCCTACGGGTTAGATAGCCCGAGTCTGCCGTTTTAAGAGCGGTATCGGCAAGACCCTTACGGCCACCACGAGAAGACAAGAAGTAGTCAATAGGAGTTAAGCCCGTCCTAAAACAAGACTTAACCGGAATGTCTATTTTTGTAGCGGAAGCACTAGCCATAACCCCACGCATACCGCACAACTGGTTAATCTGAACAGGGTTACCACGAGCCCCGCTAGCAACCATTATCTTAACCGGATTTAACTCGTCCAAACTATTCATAACGGCATTTTTGACTTTTTCGGTTGTTTCGTTCCAAATGCCGATATTTTTAGAAATCTTTTCGTCAAGGGCGATAAGACCGCGTCTGTATGCCTTTTCGTTTTCCTGAACTCTTGCGTCTGCTTCGGCAATTAAGTCCTTTTTCTCCACTGGGTCCCTCATATCATAGACGTTAATTGTCAAGGCGCCAATGGTGGAATACTTATACCCCAACTCTTTGATTTTGTCTAGCATAATAACGGTAGGGGTAGTGCCGAGTTTGTTATATACCTGAAACACTATTTTCCCTAGCATTTTTTTGTCGACAGTGCCTTCTATCTCGTACCTTAGATAGTCTTCTTTATTAACTCTATTTACAAAGCCGATATTTTGCGGAATACAACGATTGAACAAAATTCTGCCAACGGTAGTTTCGACATTGCCGGTAACTTCTTCGCCATCGGCGAGTACTGTTCTTCTTACCTTTATTTTAGACTGCAATTCCAAATTTTTGGTTTGATAAGCCATAATTGCTTCGTCTTCGTCTTTAAACACCTTACCTTCGTTAAGTGCGTTTGGCTTATTTAAAGTCATATAGTAGCACCCCAAGACGATGTCTTGCTGTGGAGTCATAACTGGTTGCCCGTCTGCTGGTTTTAAGACGTTGTTAGATGCTAGCATAATCATACGGGCTTCGGCGCGGGCTTCTAGTGACAAAGGCACGTGAATTGGCATCTGGTCACCGTCAAAGTCTGCGTTAAAGCCAACGCAAACGAGTGGGTGCAACTTAATTGCCCTGCCCTCAACCAAAACCGGCTCGAAAGCCTGAATACCTAGCCTATGCAGTGTAGGCGCACGGTTAAGCAAAACTGGGTGGTCTTTAATAACTTCGTCCAAGACGTCCCAAACGATAGGTCTTTCCCTTTCTATAATTCTCTTAGCGCTTTTTATGTTAAGGGACTCATTCATTTTGACTAGTTTTCTCATAATAAAAGGCTTAAACAGTTCTAGCGCCATTTCCTTAGGAAGACCGCACTGGTAAATTTTGAGTTCTGGCCCGACGACGATAACCGACCTGCCGGAATAGTCAACCCTTTTACCTAGCAAGTTTTGACGGAAACGTCCCTGCTTGCCACGAAGAAGAGCGGTTAAACTCTTTAAATCTCTTTGCTTTGGCCCCTGAATAGCCTTGCCCCTTTTGCCGTTTTCTATCAATGCGTCTACGGCTTCTTGGAGCATACGTTTTTCGTTCCTAACAATTACTTCTGGTGCGCCGAGTTCTATTAACTTTTTGAGCCTATTATTGCGGTTAATAACCCTGCGGTATAGGTCGTTTAGGTCGCTTGTGGCAAACCTACCGCCGTCTAGTTGCACCATAGGTCTAAGGTCTGGCGGAATAACCGGAATTACGTCCAAAATCATCCACTCTGGCTTGTTTCCGCTTTTGAGAAAATCGTCAATGATTTCTAACCTTTTGACCGCTTTTAGTCGCCTTTGCCCCTTAGAAGTCCTAACAATTTCCCTGAGTTCCTTGTCTTCTTTTTCCAAATCTATTTGGCTAAGCAAGGTTTTAACGGCTTCTGCCCCCATACCTACTTTAAAGGAATCAATGCCGTACTCTTCAAGCGCGTCGCGGTATTCCTTATCCGAAATTACCTGTTTATAGGCAAAATTGGTGTTTTTTGGGTCAAGGACAATGTAGTTTACATAGTACAAAACCTGCTCCAAAGCCTTTGGAGTGATGTCTAGAATTGTACCTATGCGGGAAGGTATGCCCCTGAAAAACCAAATGTGGCTTACAGGAGTGGCGAGTTCGATATGACCCATTCTTTCCCTTCTGACCTTAGAGTGAGTGACTTCCACCCCGCACTTGTCGCAAACCACGCCTTTGTACCTGATTCGCTTGTACTTACCGCAGTGGCACTCCCAGTTTTTTCTAGGCCCGAAAATCCTTTCGCAAAACAGACCGTCCCTTTCTGGCTTTAAAGTACGGTAGTTAATGGTTTCTGGCTTGGTGACTTCGCCATAACTCCAAGACCTGATTTTTTCTGGTGACGCAATGCCGATTTTCATTGAATCAAAATTGTTAAGTTCAAACATAATTTCTCCTTATAAAGTTGTTTAATATATAAACTAGTCTTTCAGTCACGACCAATCTAGGCGGTTATTTTAAGTAAAACAGTGTGGTTGTAATATGAGTTGTACGTTTACGAGATAGGGGATTCTTCGCTTCGCTCAACCACGACCTTTTAGGTGCAGGCTCCCTTTTTAACAAAAGTGAGTAACGCACCGCTTTCGGTCGGGCTTCGCTATGCTCGCACGTGATTGTAAGTTGCAACGCAAATATTAGCATATTTTCGTACGCAACACGAACAATCACTACTCGCTTTATCCCACAAATTTTCAATTTGCGGGAGCCCTAAACGAAAATTTTGTTTGTCCTACGTTAATACACAGGGTTCCCGAAAATCGTTAGATTTTTGGGATAGGGCGAAAAATTAATTGATAGTGGCACGTTTTGATTTTTGTAAAAAAATCATTGTGCCTTTAAATTAATTTTGAGCCTGCGGTGACTTTTCTAAGAGGTCAGATTGAGTTTAATAGTATACGTCGTACAATGAGTTATTCGTCTTCGAGAGTGGGGATTCTTCGCTTCGCTCAGAATGACGGGAAACGTACAATCAATTTCTATTTGTCATTCTGAGATGGGCTATCTTTGTTCGGCTAACGAAGAATCTCATAAGCGAAGGTGTAAAAAATGTGTATAAGTTGTACGTCTTCGAGAGTGGGGATTCTTAATCTTCTAAGTCGTCGAACAAGGCATCTTCGTCTAAGTCGTCGAACAAGTCGTTTTGGGTATTGGCGCTTTCGGCATCTTGCTCGCTAACTATATCTGCTGTGGTAGGTTGTTCTTCTATACCTATATCTATATCCTGAGCCTGTTCCCTATTTTTTGCGATAAACGAAGCGGACTCGTAATCGTCGTTAGACAACTCGTTTATAGATACTTCCTTGTGTTCTTGTGTCAAAATCCTTATATCTAGCCCCAAACTTTGGAACTCTTTTATCATAACTTTAAACGACTCTGGCATACCCGGTTCGTTTATTGGGAGCCCTTTTACTATGGACTCGTAGGTTTTGTTTCTGCCAACGATATCGTCTGACTTTATGGTAAGCATTTCTTGAAGCAAGTGAGAAACACCGTAGGCTTCCAAAGCCCAAACTTCCATTTCGCCAAACCTTTGCCCACCGAACATAGCCTTACCACCTAGTGGCTGTTGGGTAACAAGTGAGTATGGACCCGTGGAACGCGCGTGCATTTTGCTGTCTACCATATGGTCTAGTTTTAGCATATACATTGTGCCGACGGTGACCCTGTTTTCAAACGGCTCGCCTGTCCTGCCGTCGTAAAGCACCATTTTGCCGTCTTCGTCAAGGTCGTTATCGCTCATTAGTTTAAAGATTTCCTTTTCGTTAATGCAGTCAAATACCGGAACGGCTACCTTCCAATCCAAGACCTTTGCCACTTTGCCAAGCAGAACTTCTAGCACCTGCCCAACGTTCATACGGCTAGGAATACCCAGCGGATTTAGAACTATATCAACAGGAGTGCCGTCTGCCATATACGGCAAGTCTGACAATGGGAGTATGCGACTTACAACACCTTTGTTACCGTGCCTACCTGCCATTTTGTCGCCTACGGAAAGTTTTCTCTTTTGGGCAATGTAGACTTTAATCATAGTGTTGACACCCGGCTCTAACTCGTCCTTGTTTTTCCTTGTAAACACCTGAACGTCTACCACTATACCGCCCCTACCGTGCTGTACGCGTAAAGACGTATCCCTGACTTCCCTTGCCTTTTCGCCAAATATTGCTCGAAGGAGTCTTTCTTCTGGGGTGAGTTCGGTTTCTCCCTTAGGGGTGACCTTTCCTACCAAAATATCGCCTGTGCGGACTTCGGCGCCAATTCTTACGATGCCGTTTTCGTCAAGGTTTTTAAGCACTTCGTCGCTAAGGTTAGGGATATCTCTGGTGATTTCTTCGTCGCCAAGTTTTGTGCTACGGGCTTTGATTTCTTCCACCTTTAAATTAATGGAAGTGAAAATGTCTTCCCTGACAATGCGCTCGGAAATAAGTATAGCATCTTCGTAGTTGTAACCTTCCCAGTTCATATATGCGATGGTCATATTTTTGCCAAGAGCCAACTCTCCGTCTTTGGTAGAAAAACCATCTGCCAAAACGTCGCCTATTTCTACCCTTTGGTTTTTGATAACGCAAGGCTTTTGGTTAATGCAGGTATCCTGATTGGTCTTTTGGAATTTAATCAAGTTGTAGGTATCTGTTTCGCCGTCGTCGTTGTTTACGCGGATTTCGGTGGCGGAAACATAACTTACAAAGCCCGCCTTTTTGCAAAGCACCATTGCCCCGCTATCTACGGCTATTTTGTGCTCGATACCCGTGGCGACTATTGGGGCTTCTGTGGTTAGTAGTGGTACTGCCTGCCTTTGCATATTAGAGCCCATAAGCGCACGAGCGGTGTCGTCGTTAGCCAAAAACGGTATGAGTGCCGTCGCGGCGGAAATTAGTTGCCTTGGGGAAACGTCGACGTAGTCTACTTCGCTAGAAGGGACTTCGATAACCGACTCCTTCTTCCTAACTACTACCCTTGGGTTTACAAACCTTCCGTCTTCGGTCAAAGGCTCTACGGCTTGGGCGACGCAACAGTTTTCTTCTTCGTCCGCCATAAGATAAACGACCTTATCCGTAACCACTCCCGCCTTTTTATCCACCACTTTAAGCGGGGACAAGATAAACCCGTACTCGTTGACCTTGGCATAGGTGGCTAGCGAGTTTATAAGCCCGATGCCCTGACCTTCTGGGGTTTCGATAACGCAGAGCCTGCCGTAGTGCGAGTAGTGAATATCCCTGACTTCTGCGGTGGCTCTTTCCTTTTTAACACCGCCCGGGCCAACGGCGGAAATTTTTCTCTTTTGAGTGAGTTCGCTTATAGGGTTTACTTGGTCCATAAGTTGCGACAACTGCGAACTTGCAAGGAAATCTTTAAGCGCCTTGTTTACTGGCCTTGGGTTTATTATGCTAGACGGATTAACGGTAGACAGGTCTTGGGCTTGCAGAGTTTCCCTAATGACACCGGCTAATTTGTTAATTCCGCTCCTAAACGCGCCCGCTATGAGTTCGCCAACTGTGGCAATCCTACGGTTAGCCAAGTGGTCTATGTTATCCACTTCGCCAATGCCTTCGTTAAGGTCCAAGTGGTAACTGATGGTGGCGATAATGTCGTCCATAGTTAGTTGAAAATTCATAAGTTCTTTGGCATTTAGTCTAACGGCTTCCAACTTTTCTTCCAAAGTGTTGCAACCTTCCAAAACTTTATTTAAGGTTGGAATGTGAACTTTTTCGAGAATTCCAAGTTCCCTTTCGTCACAAGGCAAAACCGCGGACAAGTCTATCCTGTTATTGCCAATCACCTTGTGCGGAACAAATTTGTCGTTTTTCATCTTAAACTCGCCGGTAAGGGTTTTTGCCCTAAGCCAAACTTCGTTAATGCCCGCGTTTTGAATTTCGCTTGCTACTTCGCGGGAAATAATCTCTCCGTCACGGGCAAAGACTTTGTTGCCAGCCTTTATATCTCCGTAAGCGGTTTGCCCTGCTATACGGTTTGCAATGCTCAACTTTTTGTTTAGTTTGTACCTTCCTACCCTTGCCAAATTGTAGTACTGGTGGGTAAAGAAAAGCGAATTTATAAAGTTATAAGTGGCTTCGGCACTAGGAACTTCGCTAGGACGCATTCTCTTGCTGAGTTCTATTAGCGCGGCTTCCTGCGTGTCCTGAGTTTCCTTATCCAAGGTGTTCATAATCAGTGGGTGTTTGCCAAAGGTTTCGGCAATCTGCTCGTTAGTTAGCCCAAAGCACTTTAAAAACACTCCCAAGGTGACTTTACTGCTCCTGTCAATCACCACCTTTAAAACCCCGCCTACGTTCTGTTCGGTTTCTATCCAAGTGCCACGAGTCGGAATTATCGTACTACTAAAAAGGTACTTGCCGGTCTTGTCCTGCTCCTTTGCAAAATAGGCACTAGGTGACCTGACTATTTGGCTAACTACCACCCTTTCTATGCCGTTAAAAATAAAAGAGCCTTCTTCCGTCATAAGTGGCACGTCGCCCAAAAATACTTCTTGCTCGACCACTTCGCCGTCTTCCTTCCTGACTAGCCTTACCCTTGCCTTTAATGCAACCGAATAGGTTATGCCCTTTCTCTTGCACTCTGCCTTTGAGTACTTGCTAGTTGGGTCCAAAGTGTAGTCTACAAAATAGATTTCTGCCTTGCCACTATAATCGGTTATAGGAGAAAACTCTTCTAAAACTTCCGCAATTCCGTGTTCCAAAAACTGCTTGTAGGCATCTTTTTGAATCGCGATTAAATAAGGCATATTAATAGGTTCTTCAATCTTCGAAAAATTAACCCTTTCGACTTTTCCACACTTAGTTTTCTTAATTGCTGGATTAGATTGATTCATTTCCACTCCTTAATGTAGAATAGTTGCCGTTATCTTGCAATACTCTTTTTAAAAACTTTGGCGCAAAGTGACTATTATGTACTAATTTTAACTAAAATTGTCTACATAATCATAAAAACTTATAAATTTTTCCCCACTTTTTACCCCTAATTTTTACTGAAAATAGATAGTGCGCACAATTTAACAGCATAAGTAATTTTGAGTCTATCATAAACAAATTTTTAAGTCAATACCTTTTTTTCATTTTTTTGAAAAATTTTTTGTTACAAATTTTTTGCAAATTTTTTAAAAAGAGTTTTGCCGGGCTTAAATTTAGATTACAAGTGATTTGTAGTGTGGTTGTTGTACAAGTTTACTTTATCACTTAGACACTAACGACATATATAACACCCATTTTCTCCGCAATTCTGTCATTCTTTTCCGTCACCCTGAGTCTGCTTTCTTGACGGATAATCGAAGGGTCCCCTAAGCGAAGGGATTCAATAGTATAAGTGTACGTCTTCGAGATAGGGGATTCTTCGTGAGTCCGTCGTTGCAGGTCGGCTCTCAGAATGACACGTCACCCTGAGTGTTTCCTACTTTGACTGGCAATCGAAGGGTCCCCCATCTCAACGACGTACAGGGTTCCCGAAAATCGTCAGATTTTTGGGATAGGGCGAAAAATTAATTGATAGTGGCACGTTTTGATTTTTGTAAAAAAATCATTGTGCCTTTAAATTAATTTTGAGCCGGCACCTACAAGGTCGTGGCTGAGCGAGATAGGGGATTCTTCGGGAGTCCGTCGTTGTTGGTCGGCGCTCAGAATGACACGTCACCCTGAGAGTTCCCTACTTTGACGGGCAATCGAAGGGTCCCCTAATCGAAGGGATAAAAAACTTTTTTGAAAAATATAAAAAAAGTTGTCAGTCAAAATTGAAAGTGCGGGTATTTATAGTTTAAAATTAAAGTAGGAGTAAAAAATTTGAGTTTTTACAACTTAAAAGGAAGGAAAAAATGAAGAATAGAGAAAGTTTTGTAATATACAAAAACTGGGTAGATGCGATAAATAGGCTTCCCGAAGAGTGCCAACTAGAAATTTACAAGGCACTTATGGAATACGGTTTAACTGGCAAAATGCCAGATAATGTATCGACAATTTGCAGTGCAATGCTTGTTAGTTTTAGTGTTAGTTTGGAAAACAGCATAAATAGGTACCTTGCGAGCATAGAAAACGGCAAAAAAGGCGGTGCTCCAAAGGGAAACCAAAACGCAAGAAAAAAATCTGTTTGTTTGGAAATAGATAACGATAATCAGTTAGTTGCTTTGGAAGAAGATAACGAAGAAAACGAAAAACAACCTAATGATTTAGAAGAAAACAATAGTAAACAACTTAACATAACCCAAGAAGATAACCTAAAACAACCTAAAACAACCCAAAACAACCTAAAACAACCTAAAACAAGCGAAAACAACCTTTATGATTATGATTATTATTATGAAGATTTATATTTGTGTGATAAAAAAGAAAACTCTCTAACGAGAGTAAAAGAAAGTGAGAAGGACTCACTTTCACCCGCGCGCAAAAAAGAGAAACATAAATACGGGCAATTTAAAAACGTGCTTTTAACAGAAGACGAGTACAATAGTTTGCTTTTAAAGCCCGACGGCAAGGAAGCAATCGAGTATTTGAGTTATCACCGGGAAATGAAGGGCTACAAGTGCAAAGACGACAACCTTGCTATACAAAAGTGGGTTTTTGATGCCATAAAAGAGCAACGGCAACGCAAGGCGCGGTTAGAAAGTGGGAGCGGGTTACAAAAAAGTAACGGGCTACAAAAAGAAAGCCCAATGACGCAGTTGGGAAGAATATTTCACCGCGACACCTCATTACCCGGAGAGTTGACGAGTACAGACGGGCAATCGAAATATCCACCATTTTTCCCGTCACCCTGAGAGTTTCATACTATGATGGACAGGCGGAAATATTCCCCGGTCTTACTCCGTCATTCTGAGATGGGCAGACTTGACCGGCTTACGAAGAATCTCATAATAGGTGGGAGAAAACAGTATAAGTGTACTTTATATCTCTAAGGTATTTGTTTTCCTTTCCGTTTACTTTTGGGAACTGTGACTGCTTCGTGATAGTTTTTGTGGTTGTATGATTTATGGTAAATAAAACCGTGGCTCGCACGGTTTGAATGACAGGGCTCCCGAAAATCGTCAGATTTTTGGGATAGAGCGAGTAGCGGTTAAAAAGGTCACCAAACTCACATTTGATAAAATGGGAGCGGTGACAAGAAACCGCGTGCGAGCGTGGGTCGTAAAAATACGGAAAACAAACACTTAGAGATATTGTAAACAAGTTATCGGTCTATGATATATGGGATTCTTCGGGAGCCGAGCCTGATAGCCCATCTCAGAATGACGGAATGGTACGGGTGGGTAATAAGGTGGTAACATCTACGAGATATGGGATTCTTCGCTTCGCTCAGAATGACGAAGAAAGACAGAATGGCGGGGATTTCCCTATTCTAGATAAGACACAAAGCAAAAGGTCGTGGCTGAGAGAGATGGGGGGATTCTTCGGGAGCCGGTCAAGACTGCCCATCTCAGAATGACGGGAAAACAGGGCTCCCAAAAATGACTTGCATTTTTGGGAAAAAGCGAGTAGTGATTGTTCGTGTTGCACGCGCAAATAAGTTAATATTTGCGTTGCAACTTACAATCACGTGCGAGCGCTGTCACCCTGAGAGTTCCCTACTTTGATGGGCAATCGAAGGGTCCCATAAGCGAAGGTATGCGCAATAGTGTAAGTTGTTCGTCTTCGAGATATGGGATTCTTCGCTTCGCTCAGAATGACGAAGAAGGACAGGGTGACGGAATGTATTCAATATGACAAAATAGGTGATTTTTTAGATAAAATGGATAAAAAATAGGGGTAAAAAGATAAAAAAGATGGCAGTGAAAATTGAAAATGCAGGGTTTGGTTATCATAGCAGGTGGGGTGTTATATCTATTCTAGATAAGAGATGAAGCAAGTGACGAGTTGGGATTTTAGGGTGGAGCCTATGACGGTGGAGAGTTTGAAGGTTTCGTCGGCGGAGTCACTTAGGGTTTGTTCGATATAGTAGTATTCTAGCCCGTTTACTCCCTGCACTAATAGGCTTACCGCTATTTTTGACTCGCTAGACGACGTGGCTATGTTATAGATATCGACGTCGCCCAAGTTTTCTAAGTCTACCAAAAGCCCCGGCTGGCTATCCACACCTTCCTGCCCGAGCAGTGGCTTTGTTTCCCCGCCGTAACTGACCCTAAACGAAGCCATATTCGCGCCCATTAAAAACACCTTATTTGATAGGACGATTGCTTCGGAACCGTTGACTTTCCAACTAGGGTTATCCCTAAATGGACTGCCTTCTGCCGAAATTAGCCTTGTGTCGTTAGTGTACACTCCGTTTATTAAATCCTGAATGTCGCTAGGCTGGGTGAGAACTTCGTAGACGTAAATACCTATCGCGTCCTCAAAGCCGTTATTGCCTGTATAGTAAATGCTGAGCGAGTCGCCGGTGTACTCCTTATCGATGGCATAGCCTATTATGGCGCCTATTGAAACGTCTTCGCTGACGTTGCTGGCAAGGGTGGAGCCACTGTTAATGCAGTTGGAAATCACCCCGCCACGAGCACTGCCGACTATTCCGCCCACGTACGACCTAATGTTTTGCGGTGCGTCGAAAACTCTGCCCGACGACTGCCTTGTTTCTAAGTACCCGTCAAACTGCGAGTTGGAAACCACACCATTGTTGTTGTAGCCGACTATCCCGCCCGCGACGTCGAATTTTGCCGAATAGGTCTTTATTATGCTAGTGCTAGACGACGTATCAACGGTTAAAAACTCTGCCCCGTAGCCCGCAATTCCGCCCGCGTAGACGTTTGCCGAAGCCGAGCGAGAAACCGCGGTAATGTTGATACCGCTTTGTGCGTACGTTATGACACTAAAATCGTCTTCCTGCCTGTCAGGTCCCACGACGTAGCCCGCAATTCCGCCCGCGTAGACACTGCCCTTGTCGCTAAATCCCGCCAAATACAAGTTGTCGGACTTAACCTCGGTATTGTCTTCGAGTTCGACGACGTTATTTACAAAATTTCCCAAATCTACCGACTTAGCGCCTTTGAAAGATTTGACGTTTTGCACACTGTAACTGCTACCGGTTAGATAGCCCGCCACCCCGCCAATGTAACTGGCGAAATTGGAATAAGCCGAAATGGTCGCGCTGACACTTATGTTTTTGATGGTGGTGTTATCCCCTAGCCCCACAAGAGCGCCCGCATAGACCTCGGAATTAATGCCTTGGTTGTTGATTTTGATAAACGCGTTTTGAAGGTAGCCGTTAATGATATATGCGTTTTTGGTATAGCCAAACAGTCCCGCGTAGGTGTAGGAAGAATTGTCTATGGTAAGCCCGCTAATCACGTGACCGTTAAAGTTAAACACACCCATAAACGGATACACCGAAGACAGCCCAATAGGAGTCCAATAACTGCCTGTTAGGTCGATGTCGCTGGTCAAAATGAACTCGGTATTAGTGGTTAGCAGTGAGCCGTTGTTTACGTTGTTGGCTAGGAAAACCAACTCCTGCGCGGAAGAAATTAGGTAGACCTTATTAACCTTTATGTTGTTGTCGTTTGCGAAACTAAGCAGTGTTGGGTTTATCCTTAAAGCATTGATTTCGTCACTTAAAGAACTATCCACCGTGATTGACTGAATGTAATCTACTATACTACCCTTTTCGCCAAAGTCGCTAGATATGGTGTAGGAAACCAAATTGTCACTTTCGGTATTCTTCCACTCTCTGCCAAGACCCCTTATGGTTGGGTAGTCAATTAGTTCTACACTATTTAGGCTGTATTCCTTGGTAAAAACGTCCACCGTTTGCCCCAAGTCGTCGTCGCTAACAAGGTTATCAAAGGTTGGCTCGTAACCTGTATTAACTACAAGTACGCGGTTGTCTTCGCTAAGGGTTATGGTGTATAGTTGCTTTTCGGTAATCTCGATGTCGCTTAGGTCTATGGTTTGCATAAGCGGTGACAAGTTAAACACGTTAATGAGTTGGCTAGAAATATCCGCTTCGCCCACCACGATACTACCCGTGCTGACACTCGCGTCCCTGACGACCACGATACCGCTTTCGCCATTGTACGCGTTGCCGATAATGGAACTGCTTAAACTGCCCACCAAGCCACCCACTGACGATAGCCCGGTGATTTCTGTGTCGGCGCTTACTCGGGTGTTGTTGTAGGCAAAGTACAGCCCGCGCCTGTCACTAGATGATTTGTCGTTGCTGTCGACCAACTCGCCCACAATCCCGCCTGCAAGGGATATGCCTTCTATCACACTGGACTCGCTGTCGCCGTTTTCGACGTAGATATACGAGATATTGGAATTTTTTGCCAAAGCACTGACACTGCCCGCATTTGTGACATTTTGAACCACAGGGGCATTAAAGCCAAGGTTGGTGATTGTAGCGCCTTCTACCACCCCGAACAGACCGCCGTAGGTGTTGTCGCTTAAAACAGAGCCTTCTACCGTCAAATTTTTAATCTCGTAACTATTGCCGTTAAAGGTACCTTTAAACGGAAAGTCGTCGTTGCCGATAGGGGTCCAAAATCTGTTAGACAGGTCAATAAAACTGTTTAGGTTAATGACGATACCTTCGCTTTCAATCTTTCCGGTATTAATCAAGTTGCCGACATAGGCTAGTTCTTCTGCCGAATTTACCGAATAACTCACCCCTGTGCTTTGAACTTCCTGCTGTTTTTCTACCCAAAAAGCAGTAACAAGGTTGTTTTTTAGGGTTGGGTACCAAGTGTCGTACTCCTGCTCCCAAGTATTATCAAAGTCCCAAGTATCGTAGGTGTAGGTAATGTCGGAAATTACAACTTCTATTTGATAGTTAGTTTCGTCTTTTAAACTATCCGAAATTTTGGCAACCGCAAAGGTTGGAATATCGTCTACCGCGGTGTAATAGGACGTAGACGGCTCGTACTGGCTAAATGCGGTGTACATTTCGCCCGACGCGTACGCACTTCCCCTTAGGTAGAAATTATATAGTCCCTGCGGAATGTAATCTTCTATATCCTGAACGGTGGTGTTTGCCATAGGGTTAGTGGTATAAATGTGTTCGTCTATCCCCACGATAGCGCCGAGTGCGTTTTGGGTACGCATAATGTTGTAAATGCTAACCCCGCCCACGTTTAATGTCCTTTGAATTAACACCCTGTTTGACACCACGTTGCTACCGTAGGCATACCCGAGTATTCCGCCAATAAAGGTGGCACAGTTGTTGCTAGACAAGACGTCGCCCGCGTTGTAACTGTCGTAAATGCTTATCTTGTCTTTGGTCTTTTCGTTTGCTTCGTCCGAATTGTTGTTTTCGTAGTAACTCAAATCGCTTGTCCCCACCAGTCCGCCTATGCCAAACACAGACGAGTTGGTAGAAAACGACTCTATATCCCCAATGTTGTACGAATTGCGTAGGTCTACCCCGCCAGCACCGTCCACGTCTATCCTACCCACTATGCCACCGACGGAAATTTTTGCGTCGTTAGAACTGGTGGTGTTGACCGTCAAGTTGCCTTCGTTATTGACAAAAGTCCCGTTTATGTTGCTAACCCCAAGCACTCCGCCCACGTCCATTACTGCGTAATCGTCGTAGTTTGCACTTTCGCCAATGTCGGCATCGGAAAAGTTATTTACATAATTTACCAAAATATCTGCATTGTTTTGAATTTTGGATAATACTAGGGTTTTATCGTTGATAACCACACTTCCGACCACCCCGCCTATGTGAGTTTTATCCGAATTAGTGGTGACGGTGATTGAGCCTTCGTTGGTGGAATTATCAATTAAGGTCACGTTATTAACCTGCCCTGCTATCCCGCCTACGAATAGTTCTATTAAAGTGTTTGAAATGTAGTTAGTGGAGTTATTTGTAGCATAAATCTCACCGTAGTTGGTGTTGGTTAAGACCCTATCCCCGCTTGTTCCACCCATAGCGGTGTCTGTGGCATTGCCGACTATTCCGCCCACGTAGACTAAATTTGTCGAGTTGGAATTACTTTCCACCCTGGCATAATTTTGGGTGTTGTATATGCTACCGCCAAGCATTTCGCCCACTATTCCGCCCGCGGAAACTTGCCCCACGGCATTGTTTCTAGACTGAACGTTATAGATAGTGGTGTTGTTTGCCTTGGCAACCAGCCCGCCTGCGTACTCGCCACAAACTTCACCGCCTAGGATATTTATGTCGAAAATTGTCGCCCCGTCCGTGTAGCCAAACAGCCCCGCGTACTTTGGCAAATTGTTGCTATCTTTAAGCGAATTTTCGTTTACCGACACGTACTTAATGCTGTACCCCTGCCCGTCAAAAGTGCCTTTAAATGGATACTTTTCGCTACCTATTGGAAGCCAATACTTTCCGCTTAAATCAATGTCGCTAGAAAGGGTTACGGTCTTGCCTTCGTAACTATCATACCCGCTGTTTACCATATAGGCAAAGCCGGCTAAATCTTCTGCCGTATAGATGGTGGTAGAAACGTTGGTTGACCTAAAATCGCTCCACACGTACTTTTCGGCAAACTCCAAATTAACCGGATACCTGCTGACGTCGTCTAGGGAGTAGGACAAGAAATTGTCGTCCATTTGCCAATAACCGTTTTTAAACGAACTAAATATCACCTTTTTGGAACTGATTTTTAGGTCGTAGAAAGTTTGGGCATTGTTAATAGTGGATTGTAGCGACACAAAGACGTTTTCGTTATCAAGGGTGTTATACCCGACGTTTTTGTACTCGTAAACCACCTGAACCCTTTCGACATAAGCCCTGATGTTATCCGCCTGAACGTAGGATTTGACGTAAATTTTAACCGACGTGATTTCCCCACCGTTTATTAGCGGAAGGTTAAAGTTTTTGTACTCGTAGGTGCCTTCGCTAAACTGCTCGTGCTGTTCGTCTAGGAAAATTTCTTCGCTTATGGTGTTTTCGCTATCGAGAAGATTAATAGGTATTTGTATGCCGTTGATTGAGATGTATGTTTGCTCCTTTAAGTCGTCTATGGACTCAAACGTATACGCGTTTACCCTAGAACTGCTAGACAAGTTGTTGCCGTAGACAAATATGCTATCGTCGGTGCTTAGGTATTCTTCCGTATAACTAAACTCGGTCAAAATCGGGCTTTGTATGTAGTAAAACTCCCTAAAACTGCCGTCGCTTAGTTTTTCGAGAGCAATAAACTCCTGCTCGCTATTTACCAAGGTGTAGGAATTGTTTTCGTTTAGGTAATAAATGTAGCCAAATCTATCTTGGTACCAGTCGAAACTGCGTTGGTTATACGGAGTACCCCAATTACCGTCTTCGTCATAGTCAATTAGGGTGTAGAAAAACTCCGAGTTAATGAGTTCTGACGGGGTGGTCTGACGTATTTGGTAAAACTCTTTGGCATAGACGTCATTTGGCGAACCTGCCCCGGATAACTCGTTGTTAATGCTAATTACCGTGTAGTTTACCTTGCTTTGTGCCGACTCGTAGTAGAATTCGTTAGTTGAATACGGGTAAACCACCTGCTCGCCGTTACCGTCCACTAGGACATTTGGACTGTTGGTGTTTACTTCCACAGAGTCCAACTCGTAGGAAAGATAGGTGCTTTGCAAAATCCTAGCCGGGTTTTGACTATTGACTGTGGTAAACAAGGTATTGGCATAAAAACTAGGTTTTGTAAAACTGATTGTTTCAAAAATCAAATCGTTTATGGCACTTACCGTATTGTAGTAGGATATTACCCCGATAAACCCAGCCAAGAGCGCGTTACCGTTGTTAATCCTAGACAAGTAATAGGAGTAGTCTTTAACTAGCCAGTTGTTGCCCGCCACGCAGTTAGAGATTATCACCTTTGTGTCTTCGCCCGCGACAAAACTACCGTAAAAGTCGATGTACTTTTGCCTATCAAAAGGTATTAAACCGTCTGCGTTGTATTCGCCTTCTATCGCCATTAAGTCGATATCGTTTAGGCTACCGACAAGACCGCCCATAATCCTGTTTCCTAAAACCGCACCGCTGGCAATTACGTTTTCTAGCGCGCCTTCTAACATTCTACCCACGGCACCGCCCGCGATGGTCGCCTTTTTGTTGGTAACATTTACCTTTGAAATGCTATTTGTCACAAGTCCGCCGTTGTTTAGCCCAACCAAACCGCCGATGGCAAGCACTTCTCCCCCAAGCCCGCTGAAAAACAGGTCGTACTGGTCATAAGGCGAGTCGCCAATGCCGTGGTTCTGCTCGTTTGCCTGCTCGTCGTACTGGCTTGCCGAAGAACTTATTATCGTCCCGCGGTTTTCGCCCACCAAACCGCCCGCGTAACTGGTGGCTTTGATAAACGAAATCTCGGAGTGCGTTAAACTCGCGTTGACGTAGTTTATTATGCAGTTTTCGCCAACTAGTCCAAACGCGCTACCTACTATGTTGCCAACGTACGTGTTTTCGCCATTTACTATTATGTTGCTTGCGTTGTAGTTCCTAAGAGTTGCGGTGTCAATGACCTTTTTGACGTCAAATATCCCAACTACCCCGCCCGCGTAGGAAATTCTACTTACGTTGCTAGTGTTTGCCCCCGCGTAAAGAGTGCTGTTAATGACCGAATCAGGCGCTTCGTATGACGCATTGACACTAACACTGGCGGTTATGTCCTTAATAATCACGTTGCCCGTCGCGTACCCCGCTAGCCCGCCTACCGCGTTTTTGCCCATTACCAAAGATTTGCTTCCTTCTGGGGTTAAAATGGAAATATTTGTTAAAAATACCTTTTTAGAACTCAACGTGCTGTCCGCGTTAATCATTCCCGCCAAAGCCCCGACAAACATATGCGCGTTAGACAAAACTTGGTCGACGTTAATGGTAAGGTTGGAAATGACCGTGTCGTTTGTGGACTCCTTTTTAGTCGCAATGGACGAGAACAGCCCAAAGGACGTGCTGTTTTGCCCGGCTTCGACGCTATTATTAAAGTAAGACAAGGACAAGTTTTCTATTGACATATAGTTACCCTGCAAAACCCCGCTAAAAGTGGAATTGGACGTCGTGATATATTCGCTATCTAAATTAATATCGCTAACAATCCTATAAAAGGTGTTGGTGGTTTTGTTAAGGGTGGTTTCGGTTAGCCAATATCTAAACGACTCTGCGTTATAGATAATCTTTGGGTTAGTCCTTGTGCCTAAGACGTCGCTTATGCCCGAAACACTGCTAGAATAGTAGTACGACGCGCTCTGCAAAGTCCTGTACGTGATACGCAAAATCTCGTTGTTTTGCTCGTTCCTTTCAATCACAATGGTGTCGTTTGCCCTGAAATTTTCGTCAGAGTCAAAGTAGACGTCACCGCTGTTAGTCCTAATATCCAAGATTTTTCCGTCACCGTATTCGGCGCTTTCGTAAACGTAAGTTTCCTTGCCGTTTTCGTCTACCACAATACTGCAAATAATGCTAAGCCCCAAAAACTCGCCCTTAGGGTTAAAGGTGTAGGTGATTTGATTTGCGTTGTTATCCCTTAGTGAAGAATAAATTATGTCGCTATCAAGGTAGTCACCGCTTTGCTTTAAAGCATAGTAGTTGGTGCGAATGAGATTGGAGCCCATAACCCCTTCTGTCTGCTCCACCGCGTGCAGTTCGCCAATGCTGGATTTGTCAAAGCAGACGAGTTCTTCGCTGTCATAATTTTTCTGTTTGCCCTGATAGTCCTGCTGGCTGATGGTATTAGTTAAGGTAGACACAAGTAGTGGTTTGCCTTCCACAATAACCCACGTGTAGCCGTCTATGTAGTTAAATTGTGTCCTATCTTCATAGTAATCGGTGTTGTACACAAGCGACAAGTCGTAATTGATAAAACTGTCGTGAGTGGCAAAATCGTCGGTTTCTAGGGCTTCTGCCTTTTTATTGGCAGGGGTGAGCCTTGGGTTAGTGCTGTCTGGCAAGTAGAAATTAGACTCTTCCCACGAGCCACCGGTGGTCAAATAGTAGCAGTTATTTAGGGTACCGTTTACTATTACCCTTAGCGGAATGATGTGTTCCGCGCTAGGTCCCACAAACGGGAAGGCGGTTGTTTCGTTATCGCCCGAACGTTTACAACTTATAGAGTAACACTTACTAATCACACTGGACTCGCTATCCACGTACACAAAGCCCGCCATCATATTTGACGTAGAAATTAGTATGTTGGAGTAGCAGTCACTAATTAGGCTGGTGTTTTGGTACGCAAAGCCACCCACGTTACCCCCGTCGGAAGAAATTCCCGCGCCGGTGTTGCGAATGTCGTTATCGGTGGTGCTTCTTGCCCCCTGTGCGTAGCACTCGTAGATTTCACCGCTGTTTTGGTACACAAATCCGCCCGTGTTTGCGGTGGATAGGTTGGTGATAGAACTATTGTCAAAGTACGACGCGACCACTTTACCCATATTTTGTGCGACAAAACCGCCCGTTGTGCCATAGCAAGTCAAAATAAAGTGGGTTACCTTAGAGTTTGTAATAAACCCGCTTGTGCTGTTTTGGGTAACAAGACCGCCGTTTGTGACACTTAAACTTAAATTGGTATCAAATGTCACCCCGCCCGTCACCGTGCAGTTGGTTATAATTCCTTTATTTGTTATCGCTAGCCCACCAAAGTTGTACGACCCGGTTTGATTTAGTTCAATTTCAATAGGATAGGCACGCGGGATAATGGTTTCAAGTTCGGTAGAATAATCCACCCTGCTGGTGTAGTATACCGTTGCGTTGTATGCCATACTTTCGCTATCAATGGTGTCAAATAGCGCAAAGTTGGTGGCGGAATTGCTAAAACTAGTAATGTAAATGGTGTAATTGTTGCCGTCAAAACTATCCACGTTTAGATTAATTGGGGTGTAATTTGTCAGTTCTATGTCGTTGACTAATCTAAAATCGCCTTCGGTTTCTTCCGCTAGGTCCAAAAACTCGCTAGCACTAGATATAGGTGTTGGGTTATTAAGCCCTATCCTATCTACAAAAGTCAACGTAAACTCCTGCTCAAAGGTAAAGTTGCTTTGATACAGTGCAAACTCGTAGTTATAGTCCCTTACACTAGGCACACCGCTACTGTCTTTTACCCTTGTGGACGTCGACATATCGTAGTGCGAGTAGGTTAGCCTTACATTTAGTATTAGGTTGGAATTTCTATCCGTTTCGTACCCATACACCGCTATGTAATCCCTGTAATTTTCTACCCCAAAGGCATTGTTGTTGTACATATTTCCGCTTCTTAGTGCGGACAAAGTGCCTTGGCTATCCACATACAGCCACACCCCTGACGTCTTTGTGGTGGAAGTGCTAGAACTATTGTAGTTTGCCTTTGCAATGCTATCTTGCAGTTGAGATAGGTAGTCTACAAAGTTGGCTTCTATGCTGTACCCCGCGTTTAAAATGTTTAGATAAAGCGAATTTGTCTGGTCTTCGCCAAAGTTATTGTACCAAGTGGTGTACCAGTTTTGGCTACTATTTACCAAACTCTCGTCATACACTGCCTCTACATTTACAGTTAATGGGGTTGTGACCGAATTTTCTAGTGTCATATATCCCTGATTTAAGTTATTGACATTTACCCCCGTTACTGTGAATAAACTTATTACAAAACTAATGCTTGCCGGGTCTGCGGTTTCGCCGTCATCAAGCACCGCTTCAATCTCGATAGTTTTACCGATAAGGTCGGTACTAAACAGGTTGTTTTTATAGTCCATTACCCAAACATAATACCCGCCATCGCTTAAAGTAGGCTCAAAGATTTCCTTTTCTATCTCGCTTAACTGGTAGTCTGGTGAAGAAATTTCAAAGGAAATTGCCTCGTATTCGGTATTGGCATTTACGACCAATTCCTGCCTTGTATTTGCCGGCAAGTAGTACAAGCCGTCTTCGCCCAAGAACTTTGCGTCAAAACTCAAATTAAGGTCAGACCTAGCAAGAGTGCTAAACGGAACTTGCTCGGAGTAAATCACGTTGTTTTTGCTATCCAAAACGTCAATAGTTATCACATAACTAGTCCTATCAGGCACACCGCTAGGCACCAGTATGCCAAAGAAATACATTCTGCTATACGAATAAATCCCGTTAGTGCTAATAGACGCGCTGTCCTGCCCGCTAGTTTTTAAGACAATAAGGTTGCCGTTTTCGTCAAAAGTCGTACCGGAGTTTGTGTAGATTGAGAACTTATCCCCCGTGTTATCCGCGTTGTAGTACAGTTGGGTTAAGGTTATGGCATAGTTTATGTTGCCACTGTAACTTACCCTTAGTTTAGAGTAGTTTGCAAAATACGGGTACACTTCAAATGCCAGTAGCCCCGTCCTTGCGTTGTAGATGGTGTTGCTGTCGCTAGGCTTTTGCGGAAAGTCTTCCTTCACGTCGGAGAAAATCCTAGCGCTTATATCGCTAACCCCGTCCTGCCCGTGAACGACTATCGTCAAACTAAGCGAATTTTCGCTCGCGTTAGTTACAGCCCAAAAGTTAAGGTTGTATACCTTTTCTTCATCTATTGTGTTTACCTTGTCTTTGTACCAAACGGTGTAACTTCTAGACACACTGACAACTTTGCCGTTTGAGTCCTTGTTTATGACCTTGTTGCCCGGGTTAAAGCCAAAGTTTTGGTCAGTAATAGTGTTTATGTTGCTGTCGATGTCTTCTTCTTCATAATCAGTATACACGGTAACGGTAAAGGTAAAGTACTCCAACTGATTGATATCCACTGTGGATAAAATGTTATTTTCTAAGACGATATCGGTAGCCCCGTTTTGAGCGGTGACCCTAAAAAATCTCTCGCCTATCATATCTAGCAAGGTCACTATCTCGCCCGAATTAAACACCGTCTTTATGTACGGAGTGTAGGAAATTGTTATAGGTAAATCAAAGGCTATTTGCGGAACTATTGAAATTTGAGAGTTATAGTCAACGTCCACGTAATAAAAGCCGTTAGGGTCTTGCGCCCACGTGTTACCCGCTATGCGCAAAATGTCGTTTAACTCGTAGTACACACCTTCTTCGTCGTCCACCAGCGACTGCAAAAGTTCCTGCAAACTCTCGTCGTCGTACACCTTAAACCTAACCCCAACCTGCTCGCTACTTAAAAGTTGCAACTCTTGGTTGTCAATTTGCCTTGTGTATTCTATCTCCGAATACAGCCCCAAACTTTGAGATTTTACAAGGGTTAAATCTAAATCGTCCGCGTTTTGCGTCATTGACGGGTTGGAGTACACTTCCATACCCGTAATGCCGTTTATTACAACTACTTCTATTTGCTTAAACACACTGGAATTTAATTTGGAAGAAATTGTAATTATCGCTTTGCCCGTACCCACTACCCTAATATCTCCGTTTTGGCTTATGGTAAGCACGGATAAATTGCTAGACCTGACGTCAAATCTAGTGGTTTTGTGAGTTTCTAGTTCTACTTTAAGGTCAATCAGGTCCTTTAAGCCTATGGTGTTTACTTGGTTCATTAGCGAACTAGAATATCTATTAAACTCGTCATAGCCATAAAACAGCAATAGTGCCGTGTCTGTGGCTTTAATGTAGTTAGTGTAAGGCGCGTCGTTATCCTTTACACTTGCCGTGATTACAATTTGGCTAGTGGATAGTAGCGCTTCGCCTTCAAACACAAGGTATGGCGGGTTGTCCGCGACTTCGCTTGCTTTCCACGGGTCTTCTATTGTTATATTTATAACCCCGTCTTCGTAGCCGTTGGTGTAGGTAACCCCCTGCCTTACGTCCGTTATGATGGAATAGGAATTTTGCGCAATGCTAAGCGGGTTGTGGCTTACCCCATTGACCGCGTATATACAGCCTATGGCAAACGCGTCTTCAATACTAGACGAGTTAGTCACCGCACTAAAATTAGAAACCGCGTCATTTCCCCGCACGTTTACATAGGTGGCGCTTGCGCTAACCTGCGAATTTACAAACACCCCAGCAAGCCCGCCGACGTTTTCTTGCCCGATAACGTCGTAACTGCTTGAAGACTCGACAAACTTACTTTCTATGCTGTCGCAACCAAAGTAACTCACTACAAAACTAAACTGCACCTGCACGTTGCTGGCATAACCTATCAATCCGCCGACGTTCCTGTTGCCCGTGACAAAGGTTCGCGAACTGTTTGTGCTTGTGGCATAGTTTTCGGCGCTAATGTTGTAGTAACTGCCATTGCTAGAATTTCCAACCACCCCGCCAACAAAGTCATTGCCAGAAACCGTACCCGCAAAGTAACTTCTCTCGATAGAATATTCTCTGTTAGACGAAACATCATTGTAACCAACTATCCCGCCGACGTAGTTAAGCCCGCTTGCCACGATTTTGCCCTGCAAGGCAATGTTTTTTATCTTGCCACTGTTTAGACCCGCCACCCCGCCTATTCGAGAATTAACCGACTTTCCGTCCACTCTAATCCCCAAAACAGAGTCAAAGCCAATGTCGTTAAAAGTATACTCAATTTGCTTGTCTGTATCATACGAACCGCTAATTACCCCGTAGTTTTCGCCCGCAAAGCCACCAACAAGCGCGTCGATATCTTCGCTAAGTAGTACAACACTTAGGTTACCCTGCAAGGAAGACTCGTCTAGTAGCCTGCTGTTTTCAATGGTTCCGTAGTTTACCCCTGCAATTCCGCCCACAACGACCTTAAATTCGTTGTCGTTTGGCTTGGTTATGGTTAGCCTGTAATCGCTAAACCTAACACTTGCGTTTTGGATATTTCCCCTGTTTTCTCCAACGATACCGCCGTAGTAACCAGCAGTGGTAGTGCTAGGTTGGAAATAACTATATTCAACCTTTAAATCGCTTATGACCCCGTCTACACCAAGTTTTGTGAATATTCCCATTAGGGAAGAATTATACCCGCCTTCGTACCTTACGTTTGTAATGGAGTAGTATTCGGTTATGGTTTGCCCTGTCCTGTAATCGACAATCTCGTACTTGCCGGTCAAATTACCGTTAAAGCCCAGCCCGTAGTAAGTGGCATCTTCGTCGTACTCTTCACTAATAACGTAGTCTTCGCCGTCTTTAATGTAATATGTGTCTAGCAAAAATTCTTCCTGACTAGTAACATTTGCCACGTAGTAATTTTGTATGGCTTGCCACCTGTAACTGCTTGGAATTTCTATATCACGCGTTAGGACGTAGTTTTTGGAAGCCGACTCCGCACTGCTACCTATCTCGACTAGTTCTTCATAGGTAGAGATGTGGTAAGGTATCCCTTCCCCGTCGGAAACACTTATGTTTAGCACCAAAGCCCCCTGCCAAATAGACAGCACTTGGGATAAATCAATGCCCTTTATGTAGTAGGTTTGGGTTTCGAAATATTCGCTAGCAAGGAAATATTCTTCCCCCTGCATAATGTAATATAGCCCTTGAACAAAACTATCTTCGTTAACGGTCACTTGTGTGTAGGTGTAACTGTTCCAAGTGGTATAATCGCTTAAAGTGTTTATCTTGTCTTGCGGAATAATAACCACCGCCCCGTAACCGCCAAACTTGTGATTTAATCCAAAGTCTAGCCTGAACATATTTTCGTAGGTTTTGTTAATGCTTATTGTAAAAAGACCGCCATTTTGAACGACTGCAAATTTATCTTCTAGCACCACTACTGGTATGTACAGCAACTCGCTATTGTAAATGTCGCCGTCAAAGACCTGCAAATTTGCGCTAAACGAGTTGTCAATACCCTGCCTAAAATTAATGTCCGTGCCGTCATTTGACACGATGGACTTTACCGCGCTTACGGGTATGATTTCAATCTTTTTGTTGTCTTCAAAGTTGTTTTTACTAAACTCTCTAACATAGGCATTTATTAAAAGACTGTCATTTGATAGTTTTCTGTCTTCGTTTAGCCTAAACCAGTAATAGCCGTTAGTCATTATATTAGATAGTGCAGAAATTGGGCTTAAAGTGCTAATGTATTCTTCCACCAAAACCCCATTTTTTACACTATACCTATTGTAAATATTTCCGTTAAACTCAATCTCGATAACCCCGTAATCTTCAAAGGTAAAGGTCGGAATTCTTTCGCTTACGTGGTTGACGTTAACCCTTAGCCCGAATATGCTAGGGTCGTCTTGCCTAAGGGACAAATCTTGTGCACTCAAAACCTTGTCGCCGTAATAAATGGAGTCCGGCTCGTAAATTTGAGTGGTGGTAGTTTCTATCATAATATCCCTAATTGGAACAAAACATTTAAGGGTTATCTGCTTTCTTAAAATAGCCCCGTCTAAGTTGTGAATTTCGTACACAACTATGTATTCTCTACCTTCCGCGTCGTCGCTATAAAAGGTAAAACTGTGATTTATTGCATTGTAGGTTATATATCCGTCTTGTATAACCCCGTCACCTGCCCCCAGGTATTCGCCAACTAGTTGGTAGTCATTTTCGGCTACCTTGACATAAAGCCTAGTTATCAAATCATAGACTTTTTCTTCCAAAGGGCGAGTCGAGATTAAAACACTAAACGTGGTCTTGGCTTCGACGGTTGCGCTTTTGGTACTAATTTTGTCGTCGTCAATTTCGTATTCGCCCACTCCATTGTCGTAAGTGTTTAGGGTTGTGTAAAAAGATGTTATTGGGCTAAAAACATTGATGTCTATCTCGTATACCATAGACAAACTTTCCACTCTAACTATTATTTTGGCGCTACCCTTTTTTAAAGCCTGAGCGGTTATATCCCCGCCGTTAATTTCCTTAATTATCAAAATGCTAGGGTCGGAAGACTGGATACTTACGTTAGAATATTCTTCATAGTCGGCATTAAGGCTAATAAAAATGTCTTGCTTGACGTTTAGGTCGACGTTTATGGTTTCTACCCCAACCATAGTCTTGCTACTTGACGTGCTTTCGGTAAACAAAACCCCTTCGCTACCGCTATTTACAATTATCTTGTTGCCAAACTCGTCCAGTATGTACTCGCCTGTTTCTTCATTTACCGAATAGGTGTAGTTTGTGTAGTCGTAACTTTCAATCTCGCTAATGCCTTCCACCACCACAAAGTGAAGTCCCGCCACCGCAGGCATATCTGTTGGCTTTTCGGCACGGATAATCATAAAAAACTGGTCGTTTGCGCTAGTGGTTTCTCTCTTTGGCTTAATGTAAAAGGTCGTGTCCTTGCTAAATAGTTGATTGTCCGAACTAACGTAATTGTAACTATTGCCCGCGTATTCGTAACTAATTGTCAAATAATAACTCGGGTCGGCTATCAAATTGTAGTTGTCGTCGTAAAATTCTACGTAAAACTTTGAGTTTTGCTCGTTAATATTGCTTGGGCTTGCTACCGAAATCTCAAAACTCTCCCCGCTAATGTCACCTGACGTGTTAAGGTATAGTTTGTTTTGGTAAAACTTGTCAATAATGCTGTCTATTGAGCCCGCCAGTTCGCCCTTTTCAAAAAAGGTGCTATCAACACTGTCGCCGTTTATCTCAAAAGTTTCTACCAAACTAAAAATAGTGCTATCTACATTTAAAACTAGTGGGTAATTTGTTATCTCGTAATCGGCATAATCACAAGTAAAGTTAATGGTATAAATGCTGTTAGTGTATTTTGGGTCTTCTGTACTTTTTATCGCTTCTAGCCTAAAAAATCCATAAGTGGTGGTCGCCTGCGAGTAGTCGTCAACCACTTGCCCGTTTTGGTTTACATAAACGTACGGGCTTTTGTTAAACAAAGGCTGTGGGGTTAGTATATTTTCGCCCACCTTAAAAGGATAAAGCCCTTCTTCATAAATCGCCCCAAAAGTAACCTTTTCGCCATTGGAATTAATTTTAAAAATAAAGTCTTTATAGTTAAGCCTGCCGTCTACATTGTTATAAACAAACTCTAATGCCGAGTTTAAATCCACCCTGTTTTCTGGCAAAACAGAGTCTATGTCGCTACCCAAATAAATTTCAAAACCACTTAGCGCGGGCAAAACGTCAATCGTCGCGTAGGCAACAAGTTCTTCCCCCAGTGGACTTGTGTAAGTAGCCTTAACCAAAAAACTGTCTAATTCGATATTGGTAGTTCTGGCAAGCGATAGCGACTTAGTGTTTATGTTGTAGTTAAAGCCCTTTGTCATAAGTTCTTCATAGGTCATTGGGCTAAAATTTTCCACACTGCCCGTGCCAAAACTTATCTCAAAATTTTGCCCCTGCGGTATGCCCGTTAATTCGTTTGCAAAATTTATGATTGACCTTTCTTCAACCGAAATTCCAAGACTGCTATTTTTAAAACTAATTTCGTTTGCAATTTTAACAACTTCAATGTAAATGCTGGATTTTATGTTCGCTTCGGAATTTATTACCGTTAGGTTGCCCTTGCCTATGCTAGACGCAACCACGGTCACCTGTATCCCGTTTGTTATAAAATTTTTGTCCGATTTGTCGCACGTAAAAGCCTCCGAATTATAGGAAAAATTTACGTCATAGTTAAAGTCGTCTGGCGCGTTGTGATATACAATGTCTAGCGGAATTCTCGCATTTTCTTCCCCAATATAAATCACATAACTGCCGTCCCTTTTTGCGTCAAAAACACCCCCGCCGGTTATCACTCGGTAGGTGCCGTCGTCTAGGACTTCTACGTTTTCGCCATTAGGTGAAAAGGAAAAAGATAGGGACATGGATAATCCCCCATATCTGTCATTACAACCAACTAATACAAATGTAAAGCCCATTATTAAAAACACAAACAGTGCACTAAATAGTCTTTTCATATTGTCCCTATCCTTTTTTTTCTCCTATAAAATTTTGTATATAATTTATTCTTTTGTATATAACCTGCTATTTTGTTGTAAATGTATTTAAGTTGTAAAACTTTTCATATAAAACTTGTTATTTATTAAACCTGTTTACTCTGCATTTTTTATCTTTGGTTCCTTTGTATATAACCTGCTATTTTGTTGTAAATGTGTTTAAGTTGTAAAACTTTTACTCTTTTCCTGTTGATTTTGATATAAATCTCTTCTTTTGTGTATAACCTGTTATTTATTAAACCTGTTTAATCCTATAAAACCTGTTTAATGTAAAATTTTGCACAATACTTGTTAAATTTTTTGTCTAATAAATACCTAAACCTTAAACAACCTGTCGGCTTTTCTTTTTTTATCGCCGGTTAGGTTTATGGTTCCACTTGCGGTGGTGCTAAAAATAGTAGCACTTTCACCGCTTGTTTCCCCACTTAAATTAGTTGAACTATCACTACCAGCAGTTGTTTGAGTAGTATCTTTTAAACTAGTATTTGTCGTGATATTATCACCCGTAATACTGCCCGTTTTGGCACTTGCTGTCAAATTTTTACTTATGACGTTACTTGTTGTTGTTTCTTCACCACCTGTTTCGCCACCTGTTTCGCCTGATGCCTGAGTTTTGTAGCCAATATCTTCTACCTTTGGTAGTACTGGCATATCAAGTATACCTTCTTCGCAAACGCATTGGTCGTACATTTCAAGCACAATCTGCATATTTTGATATTCGTGAGTAAGGTACTCATCTCTACTCTTGGCATCTCTAACATAGCCATCATCACCTGTTGTGTAGCCCACATCTTGCAAGCCTTCATATAGATAATGCTGGAATGTATACGTGGTGTCTATCTCAGCAGTGTACTTATATACGTCAATTATATCATAAGGAACACCTGGTGTAGGAGAACCTTGAAGACCCGTAGTATTTAACTTAGTATCTTCGCTTTCGTGCGCTAAGTCTTCGCTTATAATTTCGGTTTCTTCTAACATTTCGATAGGCAAATTACATTCTTCAAATCCTTGTCCTAATAGTTGAGAAGTAACTATAATTTGACTTGCCCCGGTGACTTCCTTAGGCAAAAGACTATTATCAAAGTCTGTTGTTGCTCTCATTAAGAAATATTTTGTGTTCGGAACAACAACAGGATTTTCTGTCCAACCTCCTCCCTCAACCGGCAACCACGTATGATAATTAAACACAATTTTATACCCAATTACGTGTGATATTTGTTTACCTATTTCTATATTTTCGTTTCTATCAGCCCAGGTAATTTCGACTTCTTGCGGTTCGCCGACCTTTGTCTTAGTCGGGTGAGTATCGCCTGAATTTTTTACCTGAATATACTTCTTTAATTCTTCACTGCTATCTATAATCCCAACTATGTTACCACGTTTGTCAGAAACATATACCTTGTATGCTAAGTCCGCGTCATCTCCCTCAGGGTTGTAGGAATAAAGTTTATCATACTCAGGTGCTTCTCCGTTGGAACTTCTAGTAGAATAGTAATAATACCCGTAGACGTCGGCATTGTTAGTGCCTTCTACAATAGTCTTTTCAATAGTTGCTTGACCTTCTTCGGTAGTTCTTTCGACACTGGCAACCCCAACTATGCCACCAACAGTCCCGTTGCTAGAACTTAGGAATTGAGAGAAACTAGTAACATTTGCCGACGAGCCACGAATACCCGATGGTTTTGTTTCTGACTCTGCCCAAGGACCCACGTCTTTTGTGGCAATCGAATTGTAACCATTGCCTACAAAGGTTGGAGTAGCGCCCAATATCAAATCTCCATTGTTTGTAGCGCCTGCTATTGTTGCAGATACAGCCTTACCAGCGATACCGCCAAGTATGACGTTAGGACTAATTGCTTTTATATCGGCATTGTTTACGCAATCCACAACGTAGGTATGACTTGCAACCCCGACAATTCCGCCCTGTATAGTAATCTTAACAACGTCATTTTGGTCTGCCACAACGTCGCTAAACTGGTCAAAGTTGTTTTCGCAGTTATAAATGTAACCGCCGTAACTCATACCAACCACACTGCCTACTATTAAGTTGCTTTCTATACCAAGGGTCAAACTGTCGCAGGTGTCTTCTCTCATATAGATAAAGAACACTGCACCTTCTTCCAAATGACCTACTACTCCGCCAAAGTAAGACTCATTACCTATCACGTCTACTTTGCACGAGAAGGTTACACTGCTTCTGCTACGTTGGTCAGTTCCGCCTAGTTTTGCATTTGTGCCCTTCATATGCCCTACTATACCGCCGATGTACTTTCCGCTAAGGTTGCCTATTACTGTAAAGGCTCTATTTACGTGAATTTCCAAATCTCTCACTTCGCCTATAAGCCCACCGGTGTAGTTTTCGCTAGAAATGTCTAATTGGTCGCCACTGCCAGAAGAAATCCTACTCACCATAATTTCAATTTTATTATTAGTGCTGTTTGTATCTTTCATAGCAAAGCCAACAATACCACCCGCGGCCTTAGAGCCGTATATGTCAACATTGTTTTGATTTCTAATTTCTGAACCCAAAATACTGCCCGAAACATACCTACCAATAAGCCCGCCAGCATACTCGGACATAATGCTATCTGGAACAAACCCATCTATGCTAGGGAAATCGCCTTTAAGTTCACCCACGATACCACCGCCGTACATACCGCCGTTTACCTTTACGGCATCAAACGACCTTAACTGTCCACCCCTATACAAGCCTACCACACCGCCAAGAGCAATGCCGTCCATATCGTCGTCGCTTTCAGCCCCGTTAACGTTTGCCAGTACCGTGACATTTTCGTTTTCGTCAGACGTTACTTTTGTAACTTGTCCGCCATACATATACCCAACAAAACCACCACCGTAGAAGCCGTCGTCGGTGACTTCGACGTTTCGCGATTTGGCATTTATTATCTCTCCGCCAAACATACTACCAACAACACCGCCGGCAGTCCTACCACTGACGTTAGCTCCGGTTATGACCTTTAAGCCATCTCCTAGTTGGTCTTCACTAACACCAATACTGCCACCCATCAACTGCCCTACAATACCGCCTACATATCCCGGGAATTGAAGGAATAATTCATCTCTGCTTGCTTCTTCTTGCTCTGTGTCTTCTGGAATATCCGTACTTGTAACGGTAACTCTTTCTTCGTTAATATTAGAATAGTTTATGTTACCACTTGAAAGTCCTGCAACACCACCCGCTGCAAAACTACCGCTAATATTTACCCTAACTTCAAGGTCGGTAGCCAAAATTTTCAATCCGTTTAAGTAGTTTTTGCTTAGATAATCAACTGTTTGAGTGAAATTCATATTATCATTGTACTGCCCAATGTCACTGCTGTTTATGATACCCTTTTCGCCTATCTTTCCCGCTATACCACCGGCATAGCGAGCATCTTCCACACTGCCTATTACGTGACTGCTTTCTATTATACCGTTTTCCAAACTACCAACAATACCGCCGGAATACCAACCGCCACTCATATCCGCAAGCACAATGGCATTATTTATGTAAACCGTGTTGTCTTTGCTTGCGTTATTGTTTTCGTTAACGTCTGCCAATCCAACTATACCGCCAACAGAACCATTGTGAGACTCATTAAAGTCGAGTTTTTTGTCTATAATTACCAGTTGCTCTCCGTACTTAATAGTGGCTTCGTTCTTTAACGGGTCAACCACGTCGGTAACCACCTTTGCGTAAACAACGTCCGTAATTGTTCCGCCATTCATATACCCTACAACACCGCCCATAGTCGAGTCAGCATCGCCAGTAACGTATATGCTAGATATAATGTTTTGCAGTTTGCCGTTCTTTAAGTATCCTACAACACCGCCTGCGTATCCACCTTCCGAACCCTTAACAGTAAGTGTTCCTTGCCTACTTGAAGTTTCCGTCATTTCTGTGAAAAGTCCCAAAATTTCTATAACAGGATATTTTACAGTTTCGTCCGTTTCGCTTGTTGTTTCGCCAATTTTGAAACTAATTCCACCGCCGTCATTTATCCTACCAAAGTATCCACCCACATACTTCCCGTTAGAAACCGTTCCCGTTACGTTTACGTGTATGTCTAGTAGAGCCACTTCCGAACTTTCCGCGCCCGTACCGGTAACAATTTGCGCCTTGTCGTAGTATCCTATCGCACCGCCAACGTATTCCGCATCTTGATTTTCGCTCATTCCGTATGTGACGTTAGAACTTACCTTAGTCTGCAAAATCTTCCCGGTAGGGTGTAGGCTGTTTTTACCGCCAATCTTGCCGTCCCTTAAAATGCCTGCTACACCACCGGCAAAGCCACCATACTTGTATGCCGATTGCCCTTCGCTTGCTATTAAGTCGTTCTTTTCTTCGCCAAAAGCCAAGGTCGATTTTGCCGCGGCGATGTTTACCTTGCCCACGTTAAAGCCGTCGTTACCAACAGAGCAAGTTCCCGAAATATATCCACCCTGCATATACCCCACTATACCGCCGGAGTAACAGCCAAAGATGTTTTGCTTTAAGTTACCAGTTATCGCGTCAATTAAATTATCCAAACTACCAAGCAAGGCACCCACACCCGGATTTACCCTTGCCACATAAGCCCCAGAGCCTTCGTCCATAAAGCCAATTAACCCACCAGCATATTTTGACGAAATTACCGAGCCCGAATTAATTACCTGCAACACTCCCCAGCCGGAAAGTTCAGGAGATTGGAACCAGTTATATTGGTCACCACCAGTAGAGCCAAAGAAAGACCAATCGTAGTAATAACCAATATCGTGCGCCATAAGTAAGTATTCTATTTGAGCGCTATTAATAGTCGCGTTTCTTGCATAACCATAGATACCGCCGGCAAAGATTTCGCCGTTTACCATACCCATATTTTGAACTTGTGAATAGAATGTTTCTTCATTTAAAACAGACTTAATCAAATCCGTTAAGTTGGTTCCCGCAAAGGATACGTTAGGATTTGCCGATACAACCCTTACCGAACTGCTATCCGCAAAGCCAATTATTCCGCCTGCCGTCCTACCTATTACGTTTAGGAAGTTGGTAGAAGACGTGACGGTCAATCCCGATTCTGCAAAGCCCACTATTCCGCCCGCAATACCGCTAGAAACAATCGCTGGGGATAGGAACGACCCCACTCCGCCAAGTTCTGGCAAGGTTATGCCATAGTTAAACGCAAGGCTAATAGTTAAGTCGTTTTTGCCTGACTTGTAGCCAATAATGCCACCTACCGAGCCCCTTCCCGCTTGAACACTATCACTGGTGTGGTTAATGTTGTCGTCCAAAAGCCCTGTATCAGCAGTATCAACTATTGTGCTGTCAAAGAAATCGTCGCCTACGTTACAAATATTTGAAGTTGCGGTTAAGCCACCCACTTCCAAACCGCCATCGTTTGGTCCCCAGTACGGGTTCCAACTATATTCATTTGCGACTATATTGGTAAAGTAGTCGCCAAACTCTACCCCCGAAACACTATCAAAGCCTATATCAACGTCTACCGAAACATCAAAATCAAACATCAATAGCAGGTTGGTGGTTGAGCCTATTTCTATAATAGGTATCTTCTGCCCATCAACAGTAACACCTGTGCTAAACCCAAAGCCAAAATCTTCTATCTTTTTTGACAAACTCGGTATTAGGTCGTCAAAGTCCATATCGTTTATGTCGCCGTCAATGTTTGCACTCATAATGCTTTCTTCTAACTCTTGAAGTTCTTTGATAACCGAGCCAGACGTAAAGAGCAATGTTATATTAGAGTAAACTCTACCAAAGTTAAACACACCGTGCAAATCTTTGGCGCTTCTGTTGCCTGATGGGTTGCCGTTTCTATCCACCAGACTAATCGTCGCCGAATCGTAGTACCCTATTATACCGCCCGAAATGTACCCAAATACAAACCCAGTAATACCATTAACCATAATGCCGGCACCGCTTTCGTCACTACCGCCAAATATCTTGTTAAATCCTCTCTCAAAACTGCCTGCCGGGTCTTCTGTCGAAACATCTACGCCCGAATCGCTACTAGTCCAAAAGTCTTCTTTAAATATATTTAAGAACTCATCGAAAACTGACGTCAAACTTAAATTTCCGCCAAAGGAGTCTATTTCGGCGCCCGCAAGCACCCCAAATAAACCGCCTGCTATACCGTATAGAGCATATACCATATTGTTGTTGTACATAATGGTATCCGAAACGAACTCTCCACCAGCGGCTATACCACAAATACCACCAGCAACCCTAACGCCCATTATTATGCCAGGGACAAAACTGCTAATCTTGTCGTAAATCCCGCCGTCTGTCACGTTAAACGAACTTACCGCACAGTCTTTAACTGTACCGCTATTTGAATACCCTACTATACCGCCAGCCACATTTGGTATTCCTAAAACAGACGAAAATGCCTTTAAGAAATCACCAATACCGCTACTTATTTCTTCATTGGAAGGTCCAGTGTCTTCGCCAATATTAAGTAAAGTACTCAACTGAGATAACAACGATGCCGAATATGTACAATCAACTACCATTGCCCCGTCCAAAAATCCTACAATTCCGCCTGCAAAAGACCTAATTAAATACCCTTGCAGTGTGTTGTTTGACTCACAATTAGATATGACAATGTTTGTACTTACCCCACCGTGTGCCAACCCAACTATCCCGCCAGAGAAGGTCGCAAGCGCCGAGCCTACAACAGGACTTGAATGAATCCCATTGGTGTTATAGTGTACAGAAGCGCAATTATCTATTGTAACAAATGGCGATGGATTTCGTAAATTATCAGATAAAATATACCCTACAATACCGCCTGCATTTGCCTGCTTTAATCCACCAGCGGCTTCAACCAAGAAGTCATTATCGGAAAACAAACTACCAACCAAGTCAAACATCGCTTCTTTTAAGGATTCAAGGTCCATCTCTCCAACCAAAGTTGAGCCAATGCCACCTGTCATCATTATCGCACCTACACCATAAACACTACCGGTGTTTTCAACCCCGCTTACAAGCACCGATTTTTTATCCGAATAGGTCAACTCTGTATTTAAAATCTCGCCAATTACACCACCTGTGGAATAATTTGATGTTATGGTCGCGTTATTTAAAATTCGTCCGTAAGGGTTTTGTTCGGTTTCTTCTTCGCTCCTACCATAGTCGCCCATAAGTTTGCCGTAAATAAGCCTACCTACTATACCGCCTGCAACACTGTAACCTTCGCTTGTCTTCATTTGCAAGCCACCCCAAACGTCTACAAAGTGTTCTATGCCTTGCCCCAAACCAACGTTTTCAGTATAGTAACCAAAGTAATTTTTAAACTTAGGACTTACTACCCCAAGCCTTATCCAGTTGTCAGCATAGTAATCGCCAATCTGCTTGTACATTTCTACCGCTTCTGAGTCAAAGTTGCCTTCAAAATTACCATTTAGATATACCGTAAGGTCAGCGGTAAGAGATGTCACACTCCCTGTTGTAGAAACATTCCTTATTGTACCGCCCCTCATTCTGCCTGCAATACCGCCAACAATGCCTTCTTGCGCGGACTTCATTTTAAGTACGGAATTAACTACCTTGCAATTTGTAATTATTGCTTCTGCACTATTAGTAGAAGAATTTGCAACGACTTGCTTTTCGTTTAAGTCACCAACAATACCGCCTAGGTGTATTGAATAAAAACCGCCAAGGCTATTTGGGTTAATGTTAACCATAGCCGATTTATCGTTAGAGCCAAAGTTGGAATTCTTTATCGTCCCTGACCTCATAAGCCCAGCAATGCCACCCAAGGCAAACTCTGTTGAATAAATAGCCCCTATATTTGCGCTAAGACTTAACTGACTCAAATCACTCGTAGTCGCAGATATCACACCGTCTTTTTCTTCCCAATTTACATATCCAATTCTAAGTCCAGTAGAGTTTGAGAAATCGCTATAAACCAAATAGTTACAATTCGTGACCGTTCCGCCATCTAGTACCCCCACAAAGCCACCCGCAGTATAGATTGTGGCTATTGTGACTGATTTGTTAGCATTATTAAGGTCGTTTTTCATATCAATGCCCTGAATTATGCTACTTGCTCCGCCCATATAACCGGCAATACCGCCTACGTATGAGAACGGCTGAACCATCTGCGAATCTTTAAAACTAGAAGCCACTGTTATACCTTGAATGTCTATCGTACCTATAATAGTTTGGTCTTCTATCTGACCTTCTACTACTGTGCTAGTTATTATACCACCGCGCATAATACCAACTATACCGCCTGTGTAACTTATCTCATTTTTAGTCTTTGACAAGTCAACCTTTGTATCGTCACCGTCGGAAATCTCATTATATGCCATAACGGTTAGTTTTTGTATGGTGATGTTGGTAATAAGCCCGCCAGTCATAACCCCTACCAAACCACCGGCAAAGGTAGTCTTTTTGTCTTCGTTTTGATACAAGTCCGTGGCAGGAATGTAATCACTTTCGGTAATAGCGCCGTCGTTATTTCCCGTAAAGGTCTTCATATCAATCTTTGTAATTGTTTCTTCCAAGATATCAAACTTAGGGTCAATATCGCCAGTTTCGGTCTTATACAAATCCATCTTATCCTTGCCAATAACGTCAAACAAATTACCGTTGTAAATGTAGTTAGCACCTTGGTCGCCTTCGTCAGTAATGGTAATGTTGTGTATTTGCCCGCCACCCAAGTAACCAGCAACAAGACCGGTTTTGGAGATATTTCCTTTATTAAATTTGACATTTTTCACTTCTATTGTTTCTACTACCCCAGACACACTAGGCATTGCCCTAACAAGCCCATAGGTAGAGAACATATTAGAAACAATCTTGCCATCTCCGTCTAGGCTACCGACAAATATTGCGTTTATCTTATCCCAATTTTCTGACCAATATGTCCCGTTTTGGTACTTAATTAAGTTAATGTTTCTGGTAAAGATATAGTATCTAAACTTAGGGGTGTTCTCCCTGCAATTTTCTACCACCAACATATCAAGCAAACCACCGTGCTTAATGCTGTATGGCATATCGGCAAAGCCATTTGCGTGTTCTGCAAGGTTTGGAGCACCTTCTCCCCTAACGTTGCTAATATCCGCCAAACCATTACCAGTGTAAATCATTAGGAAGTAGTTTTTGGTCTTTTCGACTTCGTCTTCGCCTACAAAGATATTTTGAAGATTTTTTGTAGCATAGCCAAAGTTAAACCAAGTTGTGTCAATTTTGGTACTTTCTTCGATATTTATTACCGCAAAGTTGTTAATTAGTTCAAACTTATTGCTTACCCCAATCCAATTATTTTGCAAAATATCTATAATGGTGACACTAGCCCCAATACTTGGGTTGGACGGATTATCCAAGGTCAAATCCCCGGAGAATGTAGTAGTCCACACATAAATCCCAAGGTTTGTTATAAACAACTCGTTATTAGAACCCGCGTTTATGATGCTGTTAACATTTGTGCCTTCGTTGTTGCCAAGGTAAGCCACATAGTCATAGAAAGTCCTATATAAGTTGTTCTTTACAACTGCACCGCTCTTTTTGTCAATCCCCACCACAGGGAAGGTGTTATCGTAACTCGTTTCTGGCGCTTCTATGTCTGCCATAGTGTAGGAATTAGATATAACCCCAAAGTCACTCCTGTAAGCCATACCAGAATAGGTACTTGTTTCGCTCCCGCCGGAAGCAGTTATTGAACCCGTGTAGTATGAATCGTAAATATTCCCTATAAAGTCGTCGCTATCGTACCCATTGTAAAGCACCAGCCCCGCGGCACCTATACTTGTAATGTCTGCCAAACTAAACACACTGTTAATTACACCGTAGTTTCTGTTTACAATAGAAACAACAGATTGAGCATTGGTATTTTTGTTAATATCCCCGCTAACACCACAGGCGAATATGAACCCGTAGTTGTTTTTCGCTATGCCCGCAAAACTGTTTTGTGCAGACGTTTCGCCCGAAATATTTACCATAAGACCAATCACGGCAGAACCTTCTGTAATGGTATCCAAAACAGGCAACACATTACCGTTAGCAACAGTTGTAATTGAATAACCCTGTGCGTTTAGCACCCAGTTTTTAGTGTCATTTGCACTAATGGTAGAAGCAAGTTGCAAGTCGCTAGTTAAAATGTAGTATTGCGAGTTAACAAGGCTACCACCCGTATATACAATAGGGTTTAACTTGCTACCTGCGTACAACTCGTCGTCACTTGTGCAGTAGTCACTATACAAAGTGGAATACTTCCCGCTTTGGTACTCTACTGTTTCTAGTTTAACCAAGTTGCCGGAAGATGTTTCAACAAACAAACCAAAAATCTCTTTAAACTTAGCCCCAAGGTCTAACTGAGATATAGCAGAGAAATTTGACACACTAGACGGGCTAATGCCTACGTTACCGCCACTACCCGTTACATTTGTGTTGTTGTTGTTAAGAACTAACGAAATATTTTCGTTAAAGTTAATCTTTGACAAATCGCCATTGTAAGTTATTGCGTTAATGTTTCCGCCAATAACACTACCTATGTGAGCATCTAACTTTTGCGCAATAGCATAATCTCTTATTGTCGAAGCCACCAAAATTTCTTCGTCGCTCCTACCCGTTACGGTAAGAGTACTCAAAATCTGCCCCGCAAGTCCGCCCACGTAGTAGTCAGAACCATTTAGATAGAAATACGAATCTCCATTTCCACGGCCTCTTTTTAGGGTTATGTCTGATAAGACAATCACATTGTTTACCACCAAGGTCTTTACAAAGCCAACCGTCCCGCCAACAAACATCGTGTTTTCTTGATTGATAATTATATCCGCGCTAGAAATTGCTTGGTCAAGGGTTATGCTTTCGCCACTGGCGACCAACCCGCCAACGTATATTACGTCGTTTTCGTAGTAAACTGTTCCGTCTTCTCTTTCAATAGGGTTTTTAACCACTTCTAGTTTTTCGGCATCGTTTACAACATTTAGCATCTGCAAATCAGACGTGGATTGCCCAATAATTCCGCCCAAATACAAGTTGTTGTAAACCGTGCTATCTACTTTTATGGAAATATTAGAGTAAATATTTTCTAATATTGAAGTCGTACTTTCCGCAAATACTCCCGCAACGTTTGCGTTAGAGTTTTCGTTGTTGATGTGAACTAATATTCCACCGCCAGACCTGCCACCAACCAATGACGTTATCTCGCTTGTAACCCCCGATTGCCTTACGTATATATCTCTGGTTTCTGCTTGGTTTTTACCTACAACACCCGCAATAGATGCCCTACCGGTTATGTAAGTTTCGATAGCCAAATCATATACATAAACACTTTCAAGAAGCCCGGTCATAGTAGAACTATTGGTGTTTTGATACCTGCCCAAACTACCAACTACTCCGCCAATGTAAGCGCCACTTATACCGCTAGACGACGAATTGACAACTATCTCGTCTTCTGTCCTTTGTCCTTGTGGCGAACCGCCAACTGTAATGGCACCGTTTGATACGTAGATATTTTCAAGTTCGCCTTGGAAATACCCCGCAACTAAACCAAGGTAAAGAGAACTTATATCCCTTTCCCCACTCGTCTTATTTGCTAGCGATGACTGAATTTCCATCTTTGACTGTGAAGAAGAATTTCTGATATACCCCTTGCCGTACCCTACGATACCGCCGGCATAAACACTACTAACCGAACCGGAATAGGTAAACATTACATCTACACTAGCCCCGCTGTTTTCAATGGTAACGGTGCTTTCCCCTGTGGTAGCCACAATAGCCCCAAAGGTAGAAGCATTTGTGTTAATTTTGCCATCTTGCTTAATTTCAATGGTATAACTAAGTGTAGTAGGAGTTTCTATCCCATTTGTAATAGTGGATTTAACGGCAAAGAAATTCTTTTGCCCGTCTAGATTTAGTGTAAACAAATATGTAGTGCCAGAATATTCGGTTAGACCTACCACTTCTGCAAGTTTTAAGTACGACACCGAACTAATACTATCCACAATATTTGCATCGTTGTATGCTAAGCCCTGAGTAACGTTAAAGTCTACGTCGCTTAAACTTGTGGAATATGTCCTATTTGAAGCATACTTTGAAACATTATCAATAAGGCTGTTATAAATATTAACGTTATTTATCGTCACGTTTTCGGCATCAGCAATCAAAATACCTGCTACCGCACTTGACATAACTTCTGACGCAAATTGTACGTTGTAGTCAGAAATTATAAAGTTAAGGTTGGATATAGACCCGCCACTAACGGTTTCAAACAAAGCATAACTTGAAGCCCCTACGTCAGTTGCGTTAATGTTAATGTTAAATAGTATAGGATACCTAGAATATTCCCTGCCACCTTCCGTATAGGTCACCGCATTACCGGTAAGCCTACCGCTAAACGTTGTAGTAATAGGCGACAAGTCTTTTATCCCGCTAAAATCAATGTCGTTCATAACTAGATAAGTCATTTCGGCATTGTTTTTGCTAGAAACCGCCTGTATAAATTGTTCCGCGGTGTAAATTCTAACCACAGACGAGTCATAACCATAACTGAGTAGTGGCAACAAGTCTGCGTCTTCATATTGCCAGGTTGTCCTAGGCCAGTTTACACTGCTAAAATACGTATCTCTTAGCAAGTTATACTCGTCTTGACTTATGTCGCCGGAAAGATTTGCTTCAATGGCAATGTTAGAGCCCCCAAATAGAATTCTATAATCTTGCGGGTCTATTTTGTAGTTGTCATTGCCACTAAAATACTCTGCCAAGAATTCGTCATAATAAATGTTTCCTTCTGTTTCTGTTTCAGAACCCCAAAGCCTGATATACGTCACTTCTTCGCTGTCAGCCACACCGTCGGCATTAGCGTCAACATAAGTCGCGACATAATCGCCATCGTCGTTTGTCTTTGGCCCAATAACAAAATCGTCATAAGCACTTATGCTTGCCAAATATTCGTTATTATAGTTCTTTAAAATGTATGTTGGAACATATATATTTGAATTTGGTTCAATCCTTACAATGCCCATTTTTTGTTCGGTTTGATTTTCGTACTTGCCATACAAACCACCAAGGCGACCCGGTTTTACCTGATTGTAGTTAAACAATAACTCAAAGTCATCTTCGTCATAGGCATTTAAAGCCACTATGTTACTCAATGTCAAAGTCTTTTCGCCGGAAATTGAATCACTGAAATACCCTTCGCTAGCATCATCAAAAATCTTACCAATTATCCCGCCTATGTAAACATCTTGTGGATTTTTTGTATCAAGATTGGCTATAACAGATGCGGTTGTGTAGACGTTTCTAATCTCGCCTATGTAACTAGCACCTACTATACCACCTACACCTACCGAACCACTGTTTTTAACATCTACCCTGTTGTAACTATCGGCAATAGTACCCGAGCCACTTGTCCCCGCGCCCGCATTAATACCCGCTATACCACCGATGTATTTTGGAGCATATTCTTCTTCGTCGGCAGAGAATAACCTATCTGTTACTTCACTGCTTCTAGTATAATCTACCCCAAGAGCATAATATACAAGGTACTTGTCTTCTTCTTCCATAATCTCCTTGTTGTAGGAAACATAAGTTTTTGCAATAAACCCAAAGTTTACCCCAGCAATACCACCAGCAACTTGCTTGCCAGATATAGAACTTGCGTTGCTTGCAATGTATTGTGATTTTGCAAGATAAGTCTGCTCGCCTATAAACCCAAACAAACCGCCTACATAGTCAGACAATACACCTACCCCAACACTGTAATTGGTTTCTGGGATATAATCTACTCCCTTTGCAAATTCACCAACTAAAAGATTTTTCGCGTTTTCGGTGGATAGTATTGCCGTGCCACCTTCGCTTGTTTGTTGCCTTAAATCTATTACACCTGCAATACCGCCGGCATAGAAGACGTTTTTGTCAAGATTATGTAGCCTTAAATCTCTACCGCCTGTGCCCGACGCACTTGTAGGCTCTATCTTAGACCAAACGTCAAAGGACGACTTTATAGAAGATGTGGACGAACTGCCACTATCCCTACCGCCCATAACGGTTAGATTGGACTTTATGTTTGCTATGTAATAAATTTCGCCCGTCGAACCCGCGGTTATTATGCCTGCAAGCCCGCCAACGTAATTGTTGCCAAGTATGCCAGAGTTGTTGGAAGAACTTGAAACAAGCGAAATATTTGAAATATCACTATTAACTATAACCCCTGCCAAAGCACCGACACTAGTACTGTTACCGGCATTAATCCTAGACACCCCAAGGGTAATATTTTTTACACCCACTTCGTAAATATCTCTAAACAAACCAAAGGAATGACTACCTGCACTGCTATCGGTTAGCGATACATCGTACATAGCCAAATAGTTACCATCAAATACCGCCCTTTCGCCTAGTTTTGACGTGTATTCTACCGACGTGGATAATGGGCTAATCCCGTCAAAATCTATATAATTTATTAACCTAACATTGCCCGTAAATTTTGCAGTAATATCTCCCGTTGGAGTTCCCAAATTGTATGCCCTAAAAATGTTGTTGTATTGTTCGGCACTAGCAATTAAATATGGGTTATTTTGAGAGCCAAGTTCGTAGTCTGCTACATAGTAATACCTAGTAGTAGTGCCACCGTTTTCGTTTTCGGTCGTTTTGCCAACACGGGTAGACAATGCTATTGTGTTTGCACTAATTAATTCCGGATAACCGCTATTTTCCGCCCCAAGAGTAATCGCCCACACTCCACCAGTGCCAGCCCCTGTATATGTCGAGAAATCGTCTATGTCATAGTCAAAAGCAAAGCCGTTAAAACTATCCCTATTTGTAAACTGATTTACTCCCGATTGGACATCTTCGTCAGTGCTTGATATTACAACACTGTCGGACAACTCCATTGCGCGTTCTTCCACAATGGTAAAGTTTTCGTTTGACTCACGCAAGAAATAGCAATTTTCAATAGTTCCCCTTTGAGAAACAGTTTCCCCAATTACATTAAGAGCATCAAGAGTGCCTTCAAACGCACTGTGAGTATTAGGATTTACCCCTATTTTGCTTAACGAATATGACGTGTAGACATAGGCATTGTCGCTCATATTATAAACAAAACCACTAGCACTAACACTTTCCAAATTTTCGCCATTAAGCCTTGAAATAATACCGTTTGTCTTTGCCGATGTTTCGTAATTTCCGCTAAGGTTTATGTTAGAGTAACAATCCTGAATGTAGTTTTGGTTATTAAACACAAATCCGCTTACTGGGCCATTAGAATACAACCCACCGCCAAGTTTTCTATTTGCGTTTCTAAGTCCCTGTGTTCCGGCATAATCTTCTTCTTCATATCCGCTTGCAAATGACCCGTTAATGTACCCGCTATTTGTAACGGCAAAGCCAGCGGTTCTAATATTGGTAGAACTTTGATTTCTGCCGTCAAATACTTCTATTTGAAGATTTTTTGCATAACTAGAAGATATTGTCCCCGAGTTAAGTGCCACAAAGCCACCTACGTTTGCAGGCCCCGTTACATTTACAATAGTGCGAGAAGCCACGTCGTCTAGTAAAACTCGCCTTACAATAACCGACTCGCTCGACTCAGAGCGCAAAACTTCTACTTCATCTCTACCAACTCTGGAATTTGTAATTATCCCATCATTAATACCAACAAACAGCCCTATGTTGATATTTCTGCCACCTGTTGTATCAAAGTTTAAGGTGTAGTTAGGAGTTGTAGATACCGATGTTGTTATGACATCACAGTTAGTAATAATACCTTTGTTTTGCCCCGCTATTACCCCAAAGTTAAGCGAAGAATAATTTGTTAGCCCCATACTAGACGTCTTGTTGTTAGGCAAAGCAACAATAAGATTTTTTATGATAGTATCACCACTAATAGTACTAAATAGCCCCAAATTTAACGAAGACGCAAAGTCAGGGCTACCCGCTTCGTACCAAAAACTATTAATAGTAATAACCTTGTTATTTCCGTCAAATGAAGCACAGTTAGCAACTATTGGACGATAAACATCTAGGGTAAGGTCATTCATTAAAATATAATTGCCCGTCCCGTCGTCGCTTTCTAGCAAATCCAAATCTTCTTCGTCGTTAATTTCGGTTAAGTCTTCTTCTTCGCCCTGTACAATGGATACGGTAAAGTACATCTCTTGTTTATAACTAGTGTTAATGTTGTTTGGAACTAAAAGAACTCTACCTTCGTTATATACGTACGAAAAACTTACACAAAGCGAAACCGAATCATAACTTGTCGCCCCGTCAAGATAGATAGTGTCATAAGCCATTGTAAACGATTGCTCGTTTCCGGAAACAAACCCTAGCATCGAACTATTTACAATGTATTCCTGAATATTTTCGTTATCAATAGGTAATTGATTGACAATAAAAGGCAAATATGACTGCAAATCAGACGAGTTTATATTGACATAATTGCCCGTGTTGCCAATTTCGCCAAACCAATAATAAGGTGTTCCCTGTGGAGATACCACCGCCCTTGAAACATTTTGGGCTATTGTATTTAAGGCTTCGTTTGTGCCGTAGCCGTCAATTTCAATCCTTAAAGGTCTAGCAGAAGCCCTAGTCATTTTAACATCGGCATTTTCGTCCATTCCTTCAATGATAACACTGTTAATCACCGCGTCTACTACAACTATTTCCTTAATGTAGTGCTGTACAACCGTTTCGTTGCCATAATTGACTTCTACGTCTAGGCTAAGCCTTATCTTATCCCCCACCTGAGCCTTAGGCCCAAGAGTTAAAACATACTTATCCCCTTGTGGAGTCAGTACTGCATAGTCCGTGCTTTCGCCCATATCTTGCCCGTTACTTATTATCGTAAAGGATACGTCGTATTCGTAGTCTTTTTCAACATTAGCAAATACGTCCACATAGTCCGCTTGGGTTGCATTTTCCAAATTAGTACCGGTATAGGCTATGATATCTCTTTCGTTTCCATTATTACTAGTCGTTAAACTAATACCCGGTGTGGAAACAATATCCAATCTCTTTGTCCTAGTTTCTGTCCTAGTAGTTAACACACCGTCTTCGTTTAGCCAGTTGTATTCCACCTTAACAGTTATGTCAAAGTTATCTAGTTCGCTTATCGAACTAGGCGCGATAGTCCTTACATATAACCTGCCTACATTAGGATAGTTTGCTTCTTCGTCAAAGGCATACTTAATCTCCCCGTCTACATTTAAAACCCCGTTGCCGTTTGTAACAATAACTTCCGCATTAGAAATTGACGACACAAGGTTAAGAGAAAGACTTCCATCTGCATTGACTTTTGTAGTAGGTCCATAAACATAATAGAACTTGTTTGCGTCTAACGAATCCTTTACCTTAACCATCTGTACAAATTCCACCCCATCGCCAGCAGTACCTAGCGAAGAAGAAATTGTAATAGACTTAATGTTGGCATAGAAAGGTACAAGGTCAATAGTCAGCATACCGCCGTACACAGGCACAATGCTGTCCTTTTGAAGCAGTGAATAAGAATAAAACTCTGTTGGCAAATTTTGCCCGTCAGAACTGCTCCCCATTTGAGATTCGTAGGTATAGTGAGCCAAACTAATAGAATTTAAACTCGCTGGGCTAATTACAATATTCAAATCGGCATAGTCGTTAATTAAAGCCCCCGCTTCGTCAAAAATCATAAGATTGTAAGTTTCCACCACAGAAGTATCTTTATATTCGTCTTTTAATGATATACTTACTGCGTAGTGGAACCCGCCCTGCTCTTGCGAGTGTGGAATTAAAGATATGTTAAACGGAGATGCTTCGTCGTCATACAGACATTCGCCCGTCATCTCATCTACTACTGTCCTTATTAAGTTAAACTCTGCGCCAGTAGGTGTTTTTAATCTCATACTTAAATTAGGAATTTCTTCCTGCTCGCTTGCAATTAGGGTTACAAGAATATCTTCTGACGAGTCCCCTTCGATAACAATTTGGTCGGCATTGGTCGAAATATCATAAGCACTCACCCCCGCCTGCAAATAAAACACCCAAGAAGAATCTTTTATCCTGTACTTTGTCCCGCTGTTGTCACTAAACACCAAGGATACAGCCACCCGATAGTACCCCACTTGCGAGATAACCATCTCTCCATTTGTCAAAGAGTAGTAACCTTCGATTTCTTCGCTTGTTGAATATTCTCCGTTTACTGTATCGCTAAACAAAACGTCGTATTCAATGGTGTAGTTGTTAGTATAACCAATTTCGCTATTTTCTTGACCTTCTACAAGCAAATAGTTAAAGTTTACAGCCCTGTCCTTTACAACGTATAAAGGATTGTCCTGCGTGTTGTCAAATAGAGATGGAGTGTAGGTAAAACTAGTGGATAACAACAACTTGTCAAAGTTAGGGATAACAATTACGTGAACCCTAGACTTTACCGAACTATTTTCCCTAAGACTAAACTCTAAATCAATCTCCCCTAGGGAATTAATCGTTACAGTCCCGTTTCTATAAATAGTAAGTACGTTGTTGTTCTGTTCGACCTTTTCTACCAAAAGATTAACCCTGTTTATCCCTTCTGGCTTAGTCGCAACCGTAAACAATTCGCTTAATTCAAAGTTAGAAAGCCCAGCAGAATAGTTAATAATAAGCACATTTTGCTTGTTATTGTTTAAATCCATATAGGAATAATTATAAAACACGTTTCTGTTTGCGTTAGTGCTAAATTCAAGTATGTATTCGTCTTCTTCTTGCGTTGCATTAGTCCCCGCGCCAGTAACGTCAATTTCTACCGGCAAATCACGAAGCAGTTCTGTCCTTTTTAAAATTTCAACTAAGGAATACCCTTCGTCTTCGTCACCCAAAACAAAGCAGTCAAATACAATGTTAGGATTATCTTCTTGTACCCCGTCGTCAAAGTACTTTACCGCCACAAAACAGTCAAAACCGCTTTGAGTTGTTAGGTCTTGCATAAGGGTATCTTCTTGCGCATATTTAAGCACGTAGTAGAATGGGACATTGTCACTAGCCATCTGTACCACACCCAAAATGTCGTTAATCGAACTTAAACTTTCGATTATGTCAAACACCCCAACATAAAAGGCATTAGATACGTACACATCTCCTGACCCAAATAACCCCCTTACATTAGATGATTGACCCGCAATAATGTTAAAAGTAGAAAATACAGTAGTCGCACTAACTGCACTATTTTTACCAGTTATACCACCGGCAAACGCGTCTTGCCCATAAACGTATATGTCGCCATACAAGACATACATATCTTCAAACTTATCTGCATAGCCATAGGAATAACTATCTTCTATATCCGTGTTGCTTGCATTACCAATAATACCGCCAACGTTGTTTTGCCCAACTATTAAAGTGTTGTCCGCTTGGTTAAATTGCCTGTAACTTTCGACATAAACATTATTGATTTTGCCCTTGTTTGAAGAACTCCCCAAAGATAGCCCTACCGCGCCACCAACATTTTCTTCTCCGCGAACCTTTACACTTGTAGTCGCGTTCAAAAGGTAACCACCATTGTTAACCCCAATAATACCACCAACGTTGTCTTTTGTCCCCAAAAGAACCCCGTCTACGAAACTATAATTACCAATATTACCTTCAACGGCAACGTTAGATATAATCCCGCCGTTATAGCCCGAAATTCCACCTATTGCCGAGTTTTTGTTTGTCAAACTACCGCCGTTTACGTTTATATCAACCCTTACGTCTATGCCTTCGCTTTGATAAGAAGTCACAATAATCGTTCCGTCGCTTTGTTTTTGTTTGCTGTACACTCCATAGTAACCGTTAATCCTGTGATTGTTCCTTCCCACCAAGCCACCAACGTATGCTAGCCCACTGCTTGTAACGGTAATATTGCCAACACTGTAATTTTCTGCAATGCAATCGTCTACATTAACATCGCTAGGCACATTGCCCGTTTCAAAGCGGTTAAACAAACTAAGCGCTGGGTCAACCCCAAAGTACTTTGTTGCTATGGTTTCGTCATCTTCGTTATCCCTATGAACGTCAATGCTGAAATTGTATATGACACCACTATTAAGCCCAACCAATCCGCCAACATTTGTATCCCCCAAAGCATTTACCTTTATGTCGCCAAATTCAACGGCAACATTCATTATAATACCCTTGTTTTCTCCTGCCAGCGCGCCAACAAGTAGTTGCTCGCTATTTTCACTATTTATGTTTATAGAAGATACAACTAATTTTAAATCATAAACCGTTCCGTACCTTGTAAGTGCGGTTGTTCCCGTTTCTTCATTCACAACACTGTAATAATTGTTAATTTCTTCAAACAGCCCAACCTTATTTGATTGTAGTTTGCTAATTTGAAGCCCAGTTATTGTGTGATTATTTCCATTGAGAACCCCGGTGAAGTTTTTGATAGGCTCCCACTGTGATGATAAAATTATGTCAGATACCAACATATAATTTTTCTCTGGTGCCAACTCTATATCTTTAAGTTCTTGGCTGTTAGAAATAGAATACGCATACTTTACCCCGTCTTCAATGGTAATATGTATAATTCTATAAGTAGTATAATTATCTTCTCTAATATAGCTGTCGCTTGCAATCAAAATTAAATCAAACGTTCCGCTAGAACCTTCTTTTGTTCCCAAACTAAACGTTTCACCCGCATTTAATCTTATCTCGCTTACGTTGTAACTATCTCCAAAACTCAAACCAGCAATATCAATAACATCGCCTTCTTCGCTTTCTATTCTGGCGACCAAACGTCTATCAAGCACATTGTCTGGCTCGACAATAGCCCTAACATCTACCGTTTCCCCCGAGCGAATTCTAAAAGAATATTCTTCCTGCTCCCTATCTACTACCACATTGTCATCTTCTTGCGAAACTGCAACGTCTATGCTATCCACTTGTGTAGCACGCACAATGTTTATAGAACATTCCCTTGTTATCTCAGTTCCAAACTCGTTTACGTAAATTATAAACTTAACCGTCGCGCTTTTGGCGGTTTTTGGTAGCGAAGCAACTGCGCTAAGGTTTGTACCAATAATGGTGTTGTTATTTATGTCATATTCTACACCTTGTAAGTAGTCCGCTCCCCTAACTTCAATTCTCACGGCATTAGGGTCATTTTTTATAGTTGCGTCATCTGCGACAATATCAACCCCAATGTTAATTCTTGCCTTGTCTGTGTTGTCATAGGCTAGCGAATTTACATCATAAACCAAAATTGCGTTTTGAGTAACCCTGATATCTTCTAGCGGAATGTAAACTTCTAGTTCAAATTTTAGTTGTTTTTCCGCCTTATCCCAAACGATATAATCACCCGCACCTACAATAGTGCCAAAAGTATAATAGGACACCGTTACGGTTATAGTAGTTGTGCCTTCTCTATTTGCAGTTACTCTGCCATTTCTCGCGTCAATACTTGCAACCGCGCTGTTAGTGCTAGTAAAACTAGTTCCAATAATCCCCGTTGCACTTATCGTATTGACCTTTATGTCAAAACTATATCCATATTTCATAGAAACATAGTTGTCCGGATTAGTCAACAAGTCAGCATTTACAGTATCCGCAGTGAGTTCTTCTATCGTAAAATTAATGTCAGAAACGTCGTTAACCACCAAAACATTAACACTTGTAGTGTAGCCGTTTTCCGCAGTAAAGGTTATAGTAGTAGACCCCGCTTTAAGCCCCCTAAAAACCAACACTCCGCCAATATCTAAAAGGCTATCGTCATAGGCTTTACCAAATAAATCTTCTAGGGTAGAGTCGTCTTCGCTAGTTTTTACAAGTTCTATAATATTTTTGTCATAACCGCTTATAGTTATGTTGCAATCTGCACCTTCGTCATAAAAATATGCCAGCAAAGACCCTGTCTTTTTGTCTTTACTTAAAACCATCTGCTTTAAGTAATCTTCGTTATTTCCAATGTGTTCTACGTCTAGGTTTACAAATTCATTTGTGCCAGATATAGCCTTTACCTCTAAACTTTGAATACCCTTAGACGTCACAACCTGTGTCCCAACTTTGTTGCCAGCAAGGGTAGAAGTTACTTCTTCACCTTCCCTGTTATAAACCTTGCTACCAATGATATTTTCAAATTCTAGTGAGAACAAATTGCTTTCGTTAACATTTTTTGCCCTAATATAGAACATACTGGTTTTTTCGTTTGTTACATCTAAGTCAAAATAATAATATGTCACGTCGTCAACGTCAATGTTAGATAGTGGTATTGTAGTTTTGTTGCTATCAACTATCGTCAAGTAGTCGGACACAACTATTTCCGCAGTCTGCCCTTTGATATAAACCCTAACAGTTTTGTTTTCGTCCAAAACTCCCGTTCCACCAAGGTTTAATTTTATAATGCTTCCGTTTTGATTTTTAGTCCCCGTGTATGTATCAAAAATGGCAATTTCATCTGTCTGAACCTTATCTACATACTTGCCATCTCTTAAAACAATTTCGTCGTCCTGTGTCACAGTAATTGACTCTGGCAACCTACTCACATTAAAGACCAATTTTGTGTACTTTTCGTATTCGTTTAATTGTTCATAAACACTGCTTTCTAGCGAATTTAGGTATTCTAGGTATAAATCCGAAAAACTAAATTCTATCACGTTGTCAAAGTTGTATTGTATAACAAAGTCAACATACGCAGTACCTGCTTCGCCACTTAAAAATTCAAAGACCTTATTGTTTTCTGTTCCACTTACGTTTGAAACATTAATTACCCCGCTTTGACTTTGATAAATCTCATCACCAATAATCATATCGCCAATTTCGTAAACTATTTCAAAATCTTCTTGGCTAGCGACTAACACGTTTACCCTTTCAAATTGATAGGAATATTCACTGCCATTATAAACGTACTTGCTAGACACGTTGTTGTACAAGTCAGCAGATAACTTTACCTGTTTGTCGCTTGATTTATAGTTCATAAACCCTATTTGCGCCCCGCTAAAAGTAATGTCGTCTAAGGTTATTTTTTGAACAATGTCTATGTTTGTCAAATCTTTTAGTCTGTTGTTTTCCGCAATTAAGGCTTGTTTTTCTTCATCGGTTAAATCCATATCTTCCAAATTAGACTCTAAATTGACGTCGTATTTTTCAGAAACCGCTTCCACCACAACTTGTCCATCAAGAGTGTTGTCCACAATTTCTATAACCCCGTCATTTAAAGCAAAAGATGGAGTACTACTTCCCTCTATGTAATATACCCCATTTTCTTTTAATTCAACCTTAAAGTCATCGCCATTTTCATCAATGTACGAAGATATTGCAAAACTCACACCTTTTTCGTCAGGTTCGTAGGCACTTGTTAAATCGCTCACAAAATCGACGTTGTCATTTAGGTCTAACTCTATACCGCTTACCAAGCCCAAATTATCAGACAATGAAATCTCGTCCGTTGGCAAAAGCACTTTAAACCTTAAATCTAGCGAACCCCGATTTGTTTCTCTCGATTTTACAGTCACCCTAAAAATTTCACCCTTTGAAGGCATCTCTGCTTTAAACTCAGCAGACGTCTGCGTCCTACTACTAGAAATTTCTGGGAAGTTGTCCGAACTATGACTTATAAAGTCCAGCACCCTACTTACATCGCTAGAAGACGACACTTCCGCATTAATTCTAACGGTGTCCCCATAGTAAATTTCGTACACCCCATCTTCGTTAGGAGATAACGTCCCGCCCGAGTCTGCGTTTGTAACAGAACCTAGTACAACTCTTAAATCGGCGTACTTGTCTTCGTTACACGCAAATAACACCCCTGAAAATGAGAGTAAGAAAATTGATAAAAACACAAATACCTTTTTCATAAAACACCTACTTTTATTATGTGAGTTTTCAGTTAGTTTTATCAAGTCAAGCAATAAGTTTAGTTAATTATATTTTATATTATCATTTTTTGTCAAACGATTACGCATAAAAAATAGATGTTTTTTTTATTTTTTTTACTTGCCTTTTTATAATTTTTTTTTCTCGTTTTGCAATTAATTTCTAAAAAAATTTAACGAAATTATAAAAGGCTAATCTTCTTTATTTTAGCGGAAATTATACATTTATAGTTTTGAATAATTTATCCACATTTTATCCACAATTTTTATTAAGTTAGATTATAAAAATTTTTGCTCCTTTTATTTAAAATTTCTAAACCCCATCTTGCAAAGCCTTTTTCTTAATTCTACGTTCACATTTTATCTGGTTTTTATAAATTTGTTGCGTTTTTTTGTTTTAATTATTCCCGCCTTTTTTTATTATTTAAAACCTAATATATTTGCCTATTTTGCTTATTTAAAATAGTCCACTTTATAGTTTTTTTTATTTGATTTTGTCTACTTTACAGCCCTTATGATTATTTAAAGTTGTCTACTTTATAAATTTTTTTATTATTTTAAATCGATTATATTTGCCATTTTTTACTTTAATTGTCTTACCCATTTTTTTCAATTTTTAGTAATTATTTTATTAATAATCCATTGATTTTTTTGTCAAAAAATTAGTGCTTTTTTATCTAAAATTATTTAAATTTTTATAAAATTTTAACAAATTTATTATCAAAATATTGCTATTTTTTACTAATTTTTTATTTATTTTTATCGATATTTTTGTAGATTTTTATTAAAATTTTTAATAATTTTTGCAATTTTTCACTTAATTTTTATAATTTTTTTACCTATATTTCAGTATTTTTTACTCAATTTTTTAGTGTTTTCCCCAAAAATTTTATTAATTTTTACATAAATTTTAATATAATTTTTACATAAAATTTAGTATTTTTTTGTTTAAAATTTATTATAATCTCGCTTAAAAACTTTAATATTTCCCTATTAAAATTAAGTATATTTTTACTTAAAACTCAATCGATTTCTATGTAAAATTTGATATAATTCTTACCTAAATTTAATTAATTCCTAGACAAATCTTATGTTGATTTTTGCTTAAAAATTCGTATGTTTTTTGCTTAAAAAATTAGTATTTTTCACCCCTAGTTTATTATTCTTTTGACTGCTTTTTTTATTTTTTATATCACTTTTATATCGTGTTTTTATCGCTTATTTTATCACTTTTTTATTCCTACTTTATCGCTTATTTTACTTCTTTTTTACTATTTTTTTAATATCTTTTTATCATTTTTTTGTTATTTTTTTATTGTTTTCTTACCGTTTTTTTGTTTATGTATTTTAATTTTGTGGCTTCTCCGCCCCGGATATGTCTTTGGCTAAGATTAAGTTTAAGCAATTTTTCTACACTAAAAAACAAACTCAAATCTAACTTTTTTAATCTTTTGCTCAAATCAAAATGCACGGTACTTTTTGACACTTTAAAAGCCTTCGCAACACTCCTTACCGTTCCGTTTTTTTGTAAAATAAAAACTGCTTCCCTTATTACTCTTTCTTCAATATCCATTTACACCCCCATAAACAATAGTTTAAATTTTTTATTTTACTAATACAAAAAAAACTTGCTCTCCCAATATAAAGATATGAGAACAAGTTGTATTATTATGTCTAAATATGTTGATTTTTGTTATTAAAATATACGCAATACCCTAAAATTATTGTAAATAAAAAATCTCCGCTAAACTAAATATAAAAATATCGCAACCTAATATGTAAATAGAGCAAACCAAACTTAATATTTTAAGTTAAATATAAAATACCCCTAGAAAAATCTAAGGGTATCAGTTTAAAATTGTATTTAGCATACACTAAGTTTAAAAATTTGTAGTTTTATCTCAAAATTTAACCGTGTAAATTAAAAGAGTTTAAACCTAAAAAATTAGTTTTAATTCATAAAGTTAAGCCTATGATATAAAATTAAAAACACATTATTAAAAAAGAGGTAAGATAAAAATTACCCACTTTATTTTTTAAGTCTTTATTAAAATACACGCTAATCTATTAATTTTTTACAGAGTCAATATACTTTGCGATATCCCCAACAGTTTTTAAACTTTCCGCCTTTTCATCTGGAACGGTAATATTAAACTCCTCTTCAAGAGCCATAAGCATTTCTATCATATCAAGGGAATCCGCCCCCAAATCTTCTATAATCCTAGAATTTTCGTTAATTTTACTCAAATCCACGTTTAATTGACTTGCTAGCATTTCTTTAACCTTATCTAATGTCATAATTTCCTCCAAATATTAATAAAAAGTCAAAATTTTTACCCTAAAAGTTAATAATTTAATAAAAACAATGTTTCACATATATAAGAGCAGTATTACCTATTAAATTATACTAAATTATATAATATTTGGCGGGTTAAGTAAAGCAAATTTTACTACTTATTAGAATTTTCAAGGTAAAGATTTGGGTCTGCTTTTACTCCATTTAGCAATACTTCAAAATGCAAATGTGGCCCGTCGTTTAATTCTCCTTTTGCACTTGTAGAAACCATACCGATAACGTCGCCTTGTTTAACTTTATCACCCACCTTAACCTTAACGTCGTCGGCAAGCGAAGCATACACCGTTTGCAAGTTATCGCTGTGCTTTATTGTTACAACATTTCCCCTTAGGTAGTCACTTTCCACACTGACAACTTCTCCCTGATAGACGGCTTTTACCTCGGCATTATCGGAACCTTTAATATCTACTGCTTTATGGGCTTCCCATTGCTTTAAAGTAGAATTAAATTTTAATGCCGTGCTAGAATAATCTTTTATTATAACCCCATCTTGCACAGGCATAATAAAAGTGATATTTGTTGGCGCTGTCGTTTGTACATTGTCTTCTATTTTGCTTGTTTGAGAACTCTTTACCGCTACAATACTAATTAATAATATCGCAATAAAGCAAGCCCCCAAAGTTAAAAGTAATCTTTTGTGTCTGTGAAAAAAGTATTTTACTTGCTCACTCATACGTTTATCCTCCTTGTCCTAATTATTGACAAGAAAAATTTTTATAAACAAAAATTTAATACCCGGTATAAATCATAGGATAGCCAAGAGTTATTTTATCGTCACAAAAAGCAAACTGAACATTTACCTTACCCCCGTGCGACGAACAATATTTACTAAGATTAGGAGTGTAGCAATAGACAATATATATATCCTCAAAACCTTCGCAAAAACAAACTTGCAACGACAAATCATTAATAATTTGCATAATCAAGTTTTTATCGCCATAAAATCTCGCTTCCAGAAACGAAAAATCCCTTATTTTGCTGTCGTATTCACCAAAATAAGAAAAAGTATACCCGCCAGTTTTAATGCTTTTTGCTTCATTAACACTTGTTCTACTGACATAGCAATATTCCACATTGGAAATATTTGATAAATAACTAAAAACAAAGTTATTGTTATCCCTTATACAATATGTACAAATACAACAAACTAACAAAATAAAACCAATACAAAACTTTTTCATACGACTAATTATTGCCAAATAAACAATTAAATAAACAAAGTGTTATAATTTTAAACACAACACAAAAGTCCTTTAACAAAATGCTCTTATATGCAACAAAATATTTAGAGATTATTAAACGGCAAATTTACAAGTCAAGAATTATAAAAAATTATACATTTTCAAAAAGGGAGATTCTTCGATAGCCGAGCAATTTTTGCCCATCTTAGAATGACAAAAAAACACTAAGATAAAATGATTGTAAAGTTCTCGGGGATTCTTCGGGAGTCCACCGTTGCGGGTCGAATCTCAGAATGACGAAAGCATATAGGTCTACCAATTAATATGTCTTTTCCCGTCACCCCGAACCCACTATGTCATTCTGAGCATTAGCGAATCCCACAGGTTTATCCGTCATTCTGAGTACTTTTCGTCATTCTGAGCGTTAGCGAAGAATCCCCTAAGCAAAGGCATAAAAAAAATACCCGACTAATTAGTCGAGTGAGTTCGTCTTATTTGTAGTTTTATATTAGAATATGCGTTTAAATAAACAAAATTGATTGTCGACTACTTGTTTTTTTTGGAATTAAAAAACTGTTCACGTTTTATTTTTATTCTTTCTCTTACTGGGTGCAACCAAAACTCTTTATTTTTTTCTAGCCTTCTATTTCCTATTATATAATCGTAACTAATTAACAAGAATCCCTGTATAATATAACTATAATTATATAAAATTCTCCAAATTATCAATGCCCAAACCGCCGCCCCGTTTGATGAAAACAAAACCGCAATAAGTGCCGAGAAGGATAGTTCTGCCGTACCTGTCCCCATAGGTAATGGGTTAAAGGCAGATGCCAAGTCTACTAGTACCCCCATAGACATAATTTCTAGCCACATTTCTGGGTGCCAGCCTTCAAACGCACAATAGATAAAGAAAAGCATACTGTAATTTAGTAAGAAATACAAAACCGAGCATATAACATTGACTATTATTATCCAAGCCGATTTGCTATACTGTTTAGTTGTCCTTTGCCAAGTATTTACCGTACGCATAACACTTTGGAAACTTTTCTTATAGTCCTTTATAAGTCTAAATTTGCCTATTTTAATCTTACTGAGTAGTTTAAGAATACCTACAACAAAGCCCGCCCCGGCACGTTTGTTAAAGGAAATGAATCCCACCAAAAATATAACAACCGCAATACATATATATCCTACCCAACTAAAAGTTAAAGCGGTACCACTTAAAAAAAGTGAATCTGACGTCGCAATATCTGCAAAAAATGTGCTTCTAAACAAAAAGTACGATGCCCCTATAAAATAGACTATTTGGTAAAAGATATACTTTGCCATTACGATAGAAATACCCTGCCCTGCTTTTACCCCGTACCTGTTAAGATACAGCACCTGAAAAGGCTGTCCCCCCGTGCTTAGCGGAGTGATAACGTCATAATATTTGCCTTGTGCGGAAACCTTATACGCAAGGTTAAACCTAAAAACACCAGTTGCTTTACGAATAAGTTCAAGAAACCTAATTTGGTCTAAAAACATACCCGCAGCAAAAACCCCAAAAGCGGCGAATATAAACCACCAATTTGCATCAAAAATTACAGATAGTGACGCGCTAGGGTCTTCTTCGCTAGACAACTGCAACGTTAAAGTGATGGCAATAACGGCAATATTTATTATAAAATAAAGAAAATTCCAAAGTTTTTTCTTCTTTTTTGACTTTATATTACTTTGCTTTAAAACGTTTTGGTCTGTTTCTTTTTGTTCTTCAATAAGTTCTGTACAAGTTGGGGCTTTAAAGAAATATTTTGTATCTTCTGTGACACTAGCGCCATAGTTGCTTAAAAACCTAACTAATTTACTGCTTTTATAAAACCTATGCTTCAAAAAAGGGATAGAGTTATGCTTTAAAGACAAATCATTTTTGTCTTCAACAACTTTATCAGACATTCTCTCCTCCTTTTTAAGTATATTTTTATAAAATTAGTAAAATATTTTTAAGGTTACTATCTATTAGTTTATCGTTATTTGTTAAAAATTAATGAATTATTTTTAATATTTTTTGTTAAATATTGTCGATATTAATATAAATCAGAAAAATTTCCCACATTATAATTTATGCTTGCACCGCTCTTTTGAGTTTCTACAATGCTAGTTGCATATTCTTCGTAGTTATCTTGAACAACCGTATCAAACATAAGTTCAAACATCGTTTGGTTATAAGACAAAGATGTCTTTTCACTTGAAAGCACTTGATAGACATTTTGTATTGTTAAAGATTGAAGGTCTGACAAAGAAGAATAAAGGTTTTGCAACGTACCAGTATACATTACAATGTGATAACCGCTGTAATTATCATTTTCTTCATAGCAATAACTTATGGAACCCACAGTGCCGTTGCCATTGTCGTACAAATCTCTTACAAGGTTGGTAAAACTATCCACCATAGCACTATTATTTGTCCCAACAACGTAATCGTACTTTGCATTTATTATGCCAGTATCTACATTATATCTATACAAATAATCATTAAATTGGTTTATTTTATCTTCCAAGGAAGATTGCCTATTTACATCATTTTTAACATTATCAAATAGAGTTTCGACCGAAAGACCAACTTCGTCTATCACTTCACCTGTGGTTAGGCTTCTTTCGTAGGCAAAAGTATTCGCCCAAGATGTGATGGCTCTTTTTGCTCTTTCTAATTTTTCTCCATAATACAATTTGTTTGCTTCTAAATCTTCTATTTGAGATAATTGTTCGTCACTAAGTTTTATTAGAATGTGGGTACAAGTAATTAGAGTTTCTTCATCAGGGTTGCCGTAATAAACGTAATTTACTCTTTTACTGCTATCGGCTACATTGATAAAATAACTTGACCTGTTTTGCTGTGAACTTGACCTATATTCTGCCATATTGCTAGCATAAATTGTCTTGTATTCGTCAACAATATCTTGTAATAAATCTTGCGTTATAACGTAATTATTTTCTCCTTCGTCAAACACAAAGCCGTTTTCACGTTGTACGATATACTGAAATCTAGCAATTTTTTGAGAGTCTATATTCCCATCAAAAATGGTTTCAATTTCTCTTTTTAAAACTGCACTGTCGCTTAAATCTTTATAGCCGTAACCCGCTTGCTCCTGCTTTAAAGTTGTCATAAATCTATCTTGAACAAGTGACTTAAAGTGGCTACTACTACCCTTTATATGATTGGTCACGATATAGTTATCAATGGTGTATTGCTTTGCGCTATCCACACTTAAAAAGTTACCGTAAAATTCAGTCTCTTCGTCATCTTCGTCAGAAGACGTGTAATTTTCATAAATAACTTTGCCGTTTACATAGTCAAACTTTGTTTGGTATCTTTCCTGCGGGGCAAACTCTGGCTCTTCGGTTTCTTCGTCTGTGGCGACTTCTTCCACAGTCAGTCCAAACTCGCTTCGAACTTCGTTAACAACTGTTTGAAGACGACTATTCATATAACTATAAGTGTCATAAATAGCCTTATTGTAATTGTCGTTATTTAAGGCATATTTTTCGTTAGAGTCGATATAGTCTAGTAGGTACCTTTGGTCTATCAAATCGTCAATAGTCATTCTAATTGCTTCTTCCTGCGTATAGCCATAGACATAGTTATAGTAGTACCCGCTACTGTAATATGCGTTAAGAAGGTCTTCCCTAGTAACAGAAATATTACCGCTAGTTGCGACTATTGAAGACAGCGCAACATAGTTGTTAGTTGAAAACAAATTACAGCCCGTAAGGATTGTAACGCACGATAGTAAGACTAACAAAAGTATTGCATATTTTTTTTTGTTCATTATTAAAACTCCGCTTAAATTTTGCACTAAAAAGGATTGCCCATTTAGACAAAAAGTATTATACATTAAAAACATTTATATTGCAATTATTTATTGACAATTTGTGAGCATTTTAAAAGAAAATTTATAAGGGCTTCCTGCGACTTAATCAAATCTGGCTGTTTTTTTAGTATTATTATTGGCATTTTATCCAAATTTAAGACATAATCTACCCCGCCACCTTTCAAATTTTGGATAAGTGGGCTATCTTTCATATCTTCATACAAAACTATTTTGGTGCCAAAGTCGTTTAATGTAATATTACTTGCATTAATATTTTGTCCCAAATTTTTAATTAGCCCAATGTAGCACAACTCTATAACAGAATTTGGCAAAGAGCCGTACCTGTCTTGCGTATTTGCCAAAAGGTCTTTTAACTGCTGAATACTGGAAATTTTACTGACTTTGGTATAAAACTCTATCCTATTTTCATTAGAACTAATATAATCGTTTGGCACATAGGCATTAATGGAAATATTTATTTTTATATCTCGCAAATCTTGGATTTTTTCGCCCTTTATCTCTTTTACCGCTTCGTTAAGCAGTTTAACATAAAGGTCAAATCCCACCTGTTGCATATGCCCGTGCTGAGTCCTGCCCAAAACATCGCCCGCACCACGAATTTGAAGGTCACGCAAAGCAACTTGGTAGCCACTGCCAAGGTTGGAAAACTCCATAATTGCGTCCAGCCTTTTATAAGAATCCACCGTTAATAGTTTGTCTTTACTAAAACTAAAATAGGCATAAGCTTCAATATCACTCCGCCCAATCCTGCCCCTTAACTGATACAACTGGCTAAGCCCTAGTTTATCTGCGTCGATTACAAAAAGAGTGTTAGCCAAGGGCAAGTCTACCCCGTTTTCTATCAAAATTGTACTTACCAAAATTTGAGTTGAATGTGAGTACAGTCTATATATTGCGTCTTCCAAACTGCGACTATTCATTTGCCCGTGAGCATAGTCGATATTTATGCCGGGCAGAAGATTTTTTAAGTGGTTGTAAAAGTTTAAAATAGACTGAACCTTATTATAAACCACCAAAACCTGCCCACCCCTAGATAGTTCTCTTTTGCAGGCTTCGACCAAAATCGTATCCGAGTAGTCAACCACAGAGGTTTTAATTAGTTTTCTCATTTTAGGCGGAGTAGACAAAAAACTTACGTCCCTTATGCCTACTAGCGACATATATAATGTCCTTGGGATAGGAGTGGCAGAAAGAGATAGCACGTCTACACTCTTTTTTATGCTTTTTAGTTTGTCCTTATCTTCTACCCCAAATCGCTGTTCTTCGTCGATAATAATAAGCCCCAAATCTTTAAATTTTACGTCTTTACTAAGTAGTCTATGAGTGCCAACTATTAAATCTATTTTGCCTATACTCAAATCATTTAAAATTTTGTCTTGCTCTTTTTTTGTTTTAAACCTATTGATAACCTGCACGTTTACAAGAAAGTTTTTCATACGAGAAAGTGCAGTCGCGTAGTGCTGTTCGCTTAAAATGGTAGTTGGGCAAATTATCGCCACTTGTTTTCCGTCTTGAATAGCCTTATAGGCGCTAACCAAAGCGACTTCCGTCTTGCCAAAGCCAACATCTCCACACAAAAGTCTATCCATAATGCGTGGGCCTTCCATATCCGCCTTTATGTCATTGATGGCTTTTATTTGGTCTTCTGTATAGGTATATGGAAATGCCTTTTCAAATTCACTTTGAAGATAACCATCGTTGGAATACCTAAATCCGCGAGCATTTAATCTTTCGGCATAAACTTTAAGCAAATCAAAGGTCATTTGCTTAATAGATTTTTTTACTTTTTGCTTGGTTTTATAAAATTCAGCCCCGCCTATTTTGTTGCACTTCACTTCCCCTTCCGCAGTGTATTTTGAAAGCATATTCGCGTTTTCACACGGAACATAAAGTAAATCGTGGTCGCGGTACTCTATTATTATATAGTCCCTAAAAACATTGGTGATTTTTAAATTTTTTATGCCTACGCACTTGCCTATACCGTGGACTTCATGCACAACATAATCATTTACCGCGGGCAAATAAGCCGGCTTTGAAGATACTGGCTTAGCGGTGTTTAGTTGTGTCTTGCTAAGATTATTATCGCCTATAAAAACCACTTTTTCTAGTTCAAAATAACAGGATAAATTAAAGCCCGTTTTTAGTAGTATTAGTGAATTTTGCGAAAAATCCAAATCACCTGTTTCCCTAAAATCAATTCCCTTATCCTTTAAAAAAGTGGTTAGTTTTTTATTTACTTCGTCTTGTCTAGCACTTATAGCAACATTATAGCCGTTATCTAAAAATTGCTTTATGTCGTTTACTAAATCAATATAATTATCAAAGTAATTTTTTATGTGTGGGCAAGAAAAATTTAAAACAAAATCGGGGTTAAAAATTTTATTTTGGCTAAGGAGCCTAGAATAAGCCACAAGTTTAAAATCTTGTATGTTAGAAAGCAATTTATCGCGTTTAAAATAAAAATCCATATTCCGTGGCAAAAATTCCCCGCCTAACGACAAGGTTAGGAAACTATTTATATTGTCTTCGTCTATTTCTGCTAGTTTATCGGTAATTAATTTTGGCTCATCAAAAATAATAGTCGTCTGCGCGTCTAAATAGTCAAAAATGGAAGCATTAAAATAATCTAAATACGGCAAGAAAAACACACTAGACACACTCATCAAATTGTTATCTAAATAATCAATTTGGGTATTGACTATCTCGCTTATTCTAACCATACTATCTGATTTTTTAAGGTTAAGTTTTATCAAATCCTGCTTTATTAAAGCCTTGACGTCTTCCTTTTGCTCTTTTGTCAAATCTATAAAGGTATTGCAACAAATGCTTACAATATCAAGTTCTTGCCTTGTTTTATAAGTTGTAGAGTCTAGGCTGTGAATGTACTCTACTTCGTCATCAAAAAAAGACACCCTTATAATATCCAAACTATCTATTGCGTATACATCAAGCACGTCACCCCTTAGGCTAAATTCCCCGGGATTAGTCACAATATCACTATTAATATACCCCATATTTACAAGTGTTTTTTTTATGTCAAAAACGGACAATTTTTCACCTTTTTTTATAGTTAAAGTGTGACTTAAAATATAGTCTTTGTTGGGTAATTTTTGAAACAACACCTGCGGAGTAATAATGGCAACATCGTAATCTCCTTGCGCAAGCCTACTTACAAATTTGTAATATTGGCTAAATTCTTTTGCATTCCTTTCACTTATTGTAACCAAGAGTGGCAACTTATCTTCTAAGTAAATAACCCTTTTGTTTAAGGATTTAAGAGTTTCACTATACAAGTCCAAATCTTTTTTATTTAGACAAACAATCACACATTTTTTTAGCGACAAAAAATACGGCAAAAAAGTCTTTTCACCAACATTAAGCCCGCTTATCGCTAAGTTTTTATTTTGATTAAAATCCTGTATTCTTAACTCAAAATTTTTCATTTACCGATTAATTTTAGCACCTTTTCTATCCCTTCGTCAATAGCGCCAGAAATTAATGCCAAACTATCACTATCTATTTTGCTTAAAACATAATCTTTTAAGTCCATAGTTTTATCTTGTCCCGCGCCAATTTTTATCCTTTTAAAATTTTCGCTATTAAGACAATGGACTATGCTTTTAAGCCCATTATGAGTACCCGCACTGCCGTGTTCGCGAAAACGCGACACTCCCTTAGGCAAATCTATGTCGTCTACAAAAACAATCACGTCGCTATCACTGCACTTATAAAACCGTACAAAATCCGCAACCGCATTTCCGCTTAAATTCATATAAGTTAAGGGTTTTATTAAAAAAACTATCTCGTCATTATATTTGCCCTGACCATAAATAGCATTAAACTTAGATTTGTTAAGCGAAATATCTAACCTGTTTGCCAGTTTGTTAATCGCCATAAAACCAATGTTATGGTAGGTGCCTTCGTATTCTCTACCGGGGTTACCTAGCCCAAAAATTAACTTCATTTTTTCTCCTTATCTACAACTTTAACGAAAGGTCCAACACTACTATTATCTGCAACTTTTGCGTTTGATATAAAAGAAAAAACAACCTTGCTATTTTTACCAATGATACTATTAGTTATGATATTGTTCCCCAGCAAACAAGCCCCGCTACATATAGTAGAATTTCCCCTTATTGTGTTATTGGGATAAACTTCTACACCCGGCTCAATCGTCACGTCAAAATCAATATACGTGGTGTTTTTGTTATAAATTTTAACACCTTTTTTTATCAGGTTATCTAAAATGCGTTGTCTTAATATCTCCCTTGCCCGCTCACAAGACTTATTGTCAAACACAGTATAAAAATCTTCTTTATCTAAAAAATTCGCTTCGCCCATATACTCTATTTTATTATCTATTAGGGCTTTTGTCTTAAAAATAGCCCCGTGGTGCAATTTGCAATAGTCAAGCCCCTTGGTAGTTGCGTATTCCACCGCATCTAAAAGTGTGTTTTGCCTAAGTAAAGCGGTAGAAGCATACAACAAAACAACATAATCGCAATCTCCCGCGTGCGACCTTGCTATATCTTGCAAATTATAAGAACTAGGCAAATTAACTTCTTCCACTTCAAACTGCCCACATGCTAGTTTAACAAGATTAGGCGAAGTTTGCCCCATTAAATCTTGCGAGTATATTTGCTTTAATTTTTCTTCAAACAAAACCAAAATTTTAATTTTTGCTTCTTCTTTTTTTGTTAATTCAAACTCAGTTAAAAATTCGGTTGAAAGGCAATATTCGTTCATAGTTTTATAGTAGTTTTTTCTTTTTAATTTGTCAACTATACTTACACATTATATATGTTACACTTGTCCAACTTTGTAAAAATTTTAATAGTTTTTTTGCTAAAATTATTCCCTAAAATTTCAAAAATTTTATCCGCTTTTAAAAAACTGTCATTGATAACAATTTGTACCGTGTTTGTGGATAATTCTTCTATAATCGCAATGACAAAAAGTGGCTGGTTAGAGTTTTTAGACAGATTGATAACTTTGTTTGTTAATTCTCTATCTTCTACAAAATATTTCCCCTGTATAAAGTTTACTTGTTTTTCTAGCAATTTTTTTACCTGCTTTTTTTGCCTAATATCCAAAAAAAATTGGTCTAATAAATCTTTACACTTATCAAACAAAACACCTGTTTGTATTTCTAAGTTATATGTTCCTTGTATTTTGTTACTAATTGCATAGCCATACTGGCGGTCTTCACAGCCAATGTAAAGCCGTTTTATCCTAGCCCCTAAGATTGCCCCCATACACATAAGGCAAGGCTCTAACGTTACATACAAATCAGCATCATTTAGCCTAAAATTTTTTAATTTTTTACACGCCTTTGAAATTGCCAACAACTCTGCGTGGTGCGTGGCATTTTGTTTAGACTCCTTAGTATTATAGGCGCGGGACAAAACTTTGCCGTCCTTTACGATAATCGCCCCTACTGGCACGTCCCCGTTTTTTAAAGCCTTTTTTGCCTGGCTAATTGCCAAATTCATAAATTTTTGTTCCATAATCACAACTCTTTTAAAATATCTAAAATCAAATTTTTATTGCTTTTAAAAATTTCTTCCAAACTTTCTAGCCCTATTGGGTGGGTTAAATAATCTGCCCCCGTTTCGATTGTATAACCCAAAATTCCTAGTTTTAGCAAACAATAATCTTTGTATCCGCCAGCACTATCCATCGTATATATGCCCGTGTATCCAGTTGATTTTTTTATAATGTTTAAAAACTTAGTTTGGTCTTTTAAAGTATTTTCTAACTGTCCTGCGTAGCCGTAGTATATGACATTGCCCTTACTATGATAACTTAAAGTAATCTTTGGGGCAAGAGTTTTGGTTAAATTGATAAGCGCCAAAACTTCACTTTCGCTATTAGGCTTAAATCCAATAAAATTTTCTCCCGCAGGGGCAAGTTTTATATTACTTTTTCCCCTACCCCAATTTGCGTCAAAGTTTGTGTTTAAATCTACTCCCCTTGCATTTGCCTTGTACATTTTTTGCGGAAAGGTTTTTAAAATATTTTTTACCAAATCCTTATAACTTTCGTTTTTGATAAACTCACAACCTTCTAGGCAAATCCTTACCCCATCTGGATTTAGCAAAGGAACAATTACAACCTTGTGTGGCAAACTTAAAGTTTTTAAATGCTTTATAATTTCTATTAAAACAAAACTGTTAATGTACTCCCTTGCGTGAATTGTTCCCTGAACTAAAATAGACTTTTTACTGTCCTTATTTCCCAAAACGAAAGCATAAAGTGGCTCGTTTAACTCGCTATACCCAAACACGAAATATTCGGTATTACCACGTAAATTTTCTAACTCTTTACACAATAGTTTATAATCTTCACTCATCTAGTGATATATATTTTTAGATTTAATTATTTGTGATATGTAATATTATTTTGTATGGTAAAGGCGCGGTAAATTTGCTCCTCTAACATAATTCTAATAAGATTGTGCGGAAAGGTCATCTTAGAAAAACTAATGCAGGAGTTACCCTGTTTTATCTTCTTAGACAAACCATACGAACTACCTATAACAAAAGTTAGCATATCAAAGTTATTAAAAGTTTCAAATAATAACTCCTTAAACTCCACACTACTATAACCCTTTCCGCCCGAATCCATAACCACAACCTTGCCTTTAAGATATGGCAGTAAGTCAACATACTCCCTTTCAAGCGACAAGGTTATATCCTTTTCACTAGGGTTTTTAGGCAACAAATTTTCCGCACGTTCTATAACATTCACTTCGCAAAATCTGCTAAGCCGTTTTAAAAATTCTGCTTCTGCCAACTTATAAAAATTCTCTTTAAGAGTTCCCACGCACACAATATTTATTTTGTACAATTTACAATACTCCCCAAATAAAAGTCGATAAAGTCACAAACCCGCCTACAACAATGCAAGCGACTAAAAAAAGTATTTCCATTTTTTCTAATTTTCGGGGGCGACTTTCCAAATCGGTAAAAATCATTTTGTTAAGACTTTTTATGTTGTAATCCCCCATAAGTTTATTAAGGTTATACATATCTACCATATTTTTTGTCATAATGACATTGCCACTTTGATACTGTCTATTAATATTTGAAATATCCGCTAACATATTTACAACCCCTTTAATGCGAGTTTCCTTAAACAGCCAAGTAAATAGCAAAACAAGTAACATCATAATACAAGCAAGTGACAGTAAACTGGTTATAAAATATGAAAACACACTATTGCCACCGTAAATAAAATTTTCTATTAAACTTGGCAAATCGCCCAGCACCCAATTATTGTGACTTGCAAAACTAAAATAGGTGTTTAAAAAATTATTCATAAAATGCACTATAATTGCGGGCAAAATATTTTTGCTAGCAACCACAGATATAGATATTATAAAACCTAAAATTGTCGCATAGAAAAATTGATTAATATTTAAGTGCATTAACCCAAAAAATAATGACGACAAAAGCATTGCCTTAACAATACCCATACCTTTTAACCCGTTTAACAAAAGCCCCCTATGTGCCGTTTCTTCACAAATAGCCGGAAAAATGCACACACTTATAATTTGTAATATAAAAGCCCAGACCGAATAGTCGGTCGTAGTTCCACTTGCAAGTGTAGGTATCCCTTCGTATCCTAAAAATGCTATAATGTTCCTAAAAAACGATGCAATAAAGGTATTTAAAAAATAACACACTATGCCTATTAAAATACTGATTAGTATTGTAATAAATGAGGTTTTGCTAAACCCAAAATCTTGCAAAGTTTGCTTTGGCTTTTGCTTTGCCAATGCCGAAAACATAAAAACCGACAAGCCAAACATTAACCCACCTTGAACAAAAATTGTGGTTATAAGGTCGCTAACTTCTGCACTAAAAGGTAAACTTACATACAAAAAAACCACCCTTACCAAAATAAAGCAAGTGATTAATACAAAGTATGTAATAAGCGCACTAGACATAATAGATAATTTTTTTTGTTCCATTTTATCCCCCAAAAGAATTAATACACCATAGTACTAACGCAATAAAAACACCTATACAACTTAGGGCAATACTTTCCCTTGTAACAGAGTTTGGCGTGTCTAACTCGTCATTTGGTGCAACTTTTATTTTGTTATCACTAACACTGCTTTTACCTTGTTTATTCAATTTGCTATTTATAATCTCTTTTGACCCGTCTTTTTCAAAATTTATTTCTACACTTGTCTTATCTTTTTTTAGGTTTGCCTTACCGTTTATCTCATCTTCTTTTATTTTACTATTTTTTCCGTCTTTTACTAGTCTTTTAATAAAATAAAAAATAAAACACACAATGGCAACACCAACTAAAAATATAACAATGGATAAAACGATTTCTAGCACTCCAAAATTTGCAAATTCAAAAACACTTTTACCCTGCGACAAATAACTTATAAAAACTATTAAAAAGTTATTTAAAAAGTGCATTAGCATAGTCAAAAGTAAACTATTTGTAAACAAAAGTATTAAACTAAGCACAACCCCTAAAATTAATTGATATACCGTTTGAAAAATTGAAAAGTGAATTAACGTAAAAATGATACTTGACAATATAACCGCTATTTTTGCATTAAAAGAATTTTTTAACCCGTTAAAAATAAGCCCCCTAAAAAGCAATTCTTCTACCACAGCAGGCACTACTGCAAAAAACAGAACACTAAGTAAAAATTGCCCAAAGTTTGCTAGCGGAACACTAGATGTAGGAGCAACCAAACCTTGTGACAAAAAGTGAGTAATCATATTAATAAAATTAAGGCTACAAAAAAAAGTCACAAACGTAAGTAAAGATACAATAAAAGGCAGTGCAATATTAGTCCTTTTATTAAGTTTAGGAATAGTTAAACTCGTTGCGTTTTTAATATCAATCTTATGTAGTTTTGAATAAATTATAAATATCAAAAAATATGCAAACTCAGTCAAAAAAGCATTAAGATAAATCGCCCAAGGCCTAGAATATACGTCTATAAAATTTATCCCTTCTCCATTAGCAATTAAACTTATAATTTGACTTAAAATAACACTTGCCAGCAAAAAAACAATTACTGCAAAAATAAAAACTATACTAAAATCCTTAAAATAATACTTTGTCCGCTTCATACAAAAATTATATCACAACCTTGCCTAGTTAATCAAATTTTTGAAAAAGTTTTTAAAAATTAAAAATTGTACCCACTTTATCTTGATAGGCAACATCTACGCAAATGTTTTTGCCTTCTATTATTCCGTACCTAGCCAAGATATTTTTTACTGTGGAATAAGCAAGCATCGGGGTGTTGTTTTCTTGACTTAAATGCGACAGCACCACTTGCACAACCCCCGTTTTGACTAATTTTGCAAGAGTATGTCCACAGGTAATATTAGACAAATGCCCTTCGTTGCTTAAAATTCTCTTTTTTGTCTTTGCCGGATATTTTGGATTTTTTAACAATAAATTTTCGTCGTGATTACTTTCTAAAAACAAAACATTACTGCCCGCGATATAAGATAAAACCTTGTCCGACACAAAGCCTAGGTCGGTAGCAATGCTTACCTTTTTGTTGTCAAAATACACACTATACCCCACACAAAATTTGCTATCGTGTGGCAATAAAAAAGAGGAAATAGTCATATCCTTTATAAAAAAGTCGCTTGTCTTATACCACTCGATTTGATTATATGGCAGTGCGTTTATGCCGGGAATATCATAGGTTTTTACAAAAAGCGGAATGTAGACCTTGGTAGTTTTATTTCTTTTTAAAAAATTTGCAATCCCACCAATGTGGTCGGTATGCTCGTGTGTTAGTAGTATCGCGTCAATTTCGTAAGGCTCCACATTAATTTGTTTTAACCTTTGCTTAATGCTGGTATAACTTAAACCTTCGTCTATTAAAATTTTTGCTTCGCGCGACTCTATATATGTACAGTTGCCTTTACTTCCACTTGCCAAATTAACAGTTCTCATTTTTTCCTCTTTTTAAACTGCACATATTATATCATATTTTCTTAAAAAACTACAAAAATTTTAGTATTAATTATAACTTTGTAATATTACCTTGCCGTTAAGCCACGAGTCAAAAAATCCCTTTAAATCCCTATTTGATACCATTTCGAAACTGGAAATCATATCATCGGTTGACGCAATTTTAAACTTACAGTTGTTAAAATAATTTTTTAAGCCCTTTAAAAACAACTTTTCGCCCAAAAGGTCTTCTAATGCGTCAAAAAACAATTCTCCCTTTACATAGGTGTTATAGACATATAACATTTCTCCGCTAAAATCGTTTACATTTTTACTCATAACAGAGTCAAATTTTCCGTAAACACTTTCGTACACTTCGCTAAACAAGATATAACTAGACAATGAAGCATTGATATTTTGTTGCATATCTACATTATAATCAGGGTTTTCTCTATAAAACATAAGTGTGGAAAATTCAGTTAAACCTTCGTCCTGCCACGCATTATTACACGCGTCAGACCCCACCAAATTGTACCACCACTGGTGAGCAGTTTCGTGGATAATTACATTTATGTAATCTTTATAATCTTCTACACTGTCTGAAATATAAACTAGATTTGGATATTCCATACCGCCGTGGACAAAATTTGTTTTTACAACTGAATATGTCGAATATGGATATTCCCCAAACAATTTATTAAAAGTATTTATGGCATCTACCCCTGCTTTAAGGCTTTGGTCTGGACTTGGGTCGTCATAGTAATAGTAGTACACCGTGGTATTGCCCGCAGTGGCACTTTTTACCGAAAAATTTTTGCTTAGAACAAAGGCAAAATCTCTAACCCCTAGGGCAGTAATTTGCGTAGTGTTTTTAGTAGTATTTTGGTTTGTAGAATTTTGAACACCCGAACTTGCAAGTGTAAAATCGCTATCGTAAGTGATATTTACATAGTAATTAGCCATATCGCTGTAAAAAGGGTCACCATTGGCACCATATAAATCTTGCCTAAAACCGCCGTTTTGATAAATACTAACGACTGGATAAAAATTCCCGAAATTATACGTGTTTACCCCGTAGCCAAATCTGTGGTTACAATTAGGCAGAGTTACTATATAATCTATTTGCACCTTTACCCTATCGTCCGGATACAAATCAAAATTTAAGTCGACCACTAACATATTATTATCTTCGCCCGACACGTTAACCGCCCTATCTTCGTCATTAACCTTTACGGACGAAACGTCAATTTTGCCTTCCGAAAATCCATTATCGTATGCTTTTGTAAAATTGTTAGAGTTTACTGGGCGAACTTTTGCGTCACCCCTAAAAGCATTGGGATACAAGTGAAATTCCAACTTATTTAAGCACACTTCGTACGGATTAACATAATCTACCGTCTGACTACCGGTTAAGAGTTTTGTCCCATCGTCAAAGGACAAATTTATATTGTAGTTTGTAAGGTTTTTGCTTTGCTTTTCTACACTATCCTTGCATGAAACAACAACTGTCACCCCTAGCAATAAAAATAATGTAATTGTTACTGCAAAAATTATTCTTTTATAACTTATACTCTTTTTCAATTTATCACCTAAAAGATATAAATTCAAACCACATAGTTTGTACTACTAAATTTATGCAAAACAATTTAAAAATTATGATAAATTATACGTTGTAAGTAAAATATTCCGTCAAAAAAGCCCCTTATTTTTAGTGTTTCAATTTACTAAAACCTAATGTAAACAATATGCAAATTACTAAAAATTTTCACAAATAAAAAACCCTAGTTTAAAATTTAAACTAAGGAAATTTAAAAAAAGTTTATATAATCTAAAAAGTTAAAATTTAATCAAATTATTTTTTAAGATTTATTTTTAAAATATTGTAATTAAGAAAATTCTTTAACAACAAATTGCCTATCCAAAAACGATTATAGAGTAACACGCAAGTGCACAAATCGCCAAAATGCAAAAAGGAATAAATATTATAATAGACCTTCGGCTTGCAAAAGCCATTGCACACACCGTTAAAGTTATAATTACAGCATAGTCCTTTATACTAACAATGGTATTATAAAAATCCTCTGGCAAAAAAGCAACGGGTACTACTTGGTTAAGGTAGATAAGCCCTATCATTATAATAGTTAAAAAAGCCATAATACTGCCCAAGACACTAAAAAACTTTGAAAAACTTTTTAAAATAATCATAATAATTTTTCCTTTTTTATCTGCTTAACAAATCAATAGTTTTGTCTATCCTACTAATAATCTCGTCTTGCCCTAATAAATTCATAATGTAATAAAGGTCTGGCGAATTTTTACGCGTAGTTATGGCAACCCTTATAATGCTACTTGCATCGGCAATACTGCCGGCAAAACTATCTGGGGATTTTTTATAATCTTTCATATTACTTGCAAAATTAAACTTTGGGCAAAGGTTTCGTATTTTGTCAAACCACGTGTCCTTTTCGTCACTAGAACTATATAAAGTTTTGTATTCTTGTAAAAACTTAATTGTTAAATTTTTATCTAAACCACTATCAAACTCATAATCCGGCAAGGTCTTTAAGTTTAAGTTGTCAAACATATAGTCATATAGAGAATAAACTTCCCCCCACCTAGAAATGTCCTTCCTGACATTCTTAACGTTTACTCTATCTATGCTAAACAACTTAACGCAAAAATCTTTTTTGTCTTTTATTTTGTCAAAAAACTGCTTATCGTAAGTTTCTGCCCAATCTTTGACACTGCTAAAAATTTGCTCGGCGGTAAATCTGCTTATAACCTGCTTTGAAAAATCATTTAGTTTTTGAAAATCAAATATGGGATTATTAGAACCAATTTTTGAAACCTTAAACGGAAAGTCATAATAAGACTTATCCGGGTTGACCTTTCGCCAATCTTCATAGTCAGAATTAATAAGATTTAAAAGGTACTCCATAACACTATCTATTGGGTAACCTTGCTCTATAAAAAATCTTGCGTCGGCTTCTGGGTCTTTACGTTTACTGAGTTTTCGCTTATTTCCGTTTTCGTCCATTTTGCAGACCACAGGGGTGTGCGCATATTTAGGCGGATTAAGTCCCAAAGCCTTAAAAATCTCTAAGTGACTGGCAAGCGAACTGTACCATTCTTCCCCCCTAACGACAATGGTAGTGTGCATTAAAGTATCGTCCACTACGTGTGCCAAAGCATAAGGCGGAGTAAAATCACTTTTAAGTAAAACTATATCTTTTGTGTTTTCCCTAATTTCCCTTTCGCCTTTAATCTCGTCATAAAATTTAAAAACTTTATTTTCGTCGCCCATAGATTTTAGCCTAATGGCAAAACTCATTCCCCTTTTTAGATTTTCTTCTATTTGCTCAAAGGTTAAATTTCTGCACTTGTCCTTTTCTTCAATATCACAAGTTTTTTCTATCTCTTCCTGACGTCTTTTTTTTATCTCATCTATTCCGTCCAAACTTTTACAAAAGCAAGGATAAGCCCGCCCTATGCTAACTAAATGTTTTGCAAAGGCAATATAATACTTTTTTCGCCTACTTTGGACGTAATCACCATAACTGCCTTTTTGGGCTTTGCCATCGCCTGTATAGCCTTCGTCTGGCTTTAAGCCAAAAGTGGATAACATATCATAGGCAATATCACCTGCGTTTTCCACTTCTCGCTTAGAGTCAGTGTCTTCTAATCTCATATAAAAAATTCCACCTGAGTGATAGGCAATTAATTTGTCTATAAAAGCCCCATATACAGACCCTATGTGCAAATACCCCGTAGGGCTAGGCGCTATACGGACGACTTCCGCACCCTTAGGCAAGCTTCTATCAGGAAAAGTTTTTAAACAATTCTCGTAAGTTAAGTCATAATCTTTAAACAACAAATCCGCTAACTTTTTGTAATCCATTTTAATGTCCTTTTAAACTAGGTTTTGCATAATCTTTTCAATGCCTTCTATAAAACCCATATACCTGCCTTCCAAAAAATTATTTATAATATTATAGGCAGATTGCTGATTTGCCGGGCAACTTTGTATATAGGAATCTTGATTTGTAGCATCAAAATACTCTTTTAGGTCTACAATAGACACCATTTGCTCAAACAAACTGTACTCGCTTTCATAACCGGGAATTTCGACCTGAATGTTTTTTAAAACTGTTAAAATTGTCTGTTTTTGCTCGTCGAATAAACTATCTACCAAATTATTTTTGTTAAGATTATCCAAAATTTTGCTAGACCTTTGAACAAAATCTTTTACCGTCTTTGTGTTGTTGTACCAAGTAAGCACTTCCCCGTTGGGATTGCTAAGTGTCAAATCTTTAAGTTCATATGTAAACGAAACCTTTGACATCGCACACAACTCATACCACATAAAATCCTTCAAACTGCCGTCTAATAAAGTGTTTTGGGTAGAAAAATCGGTATAGTAATAGTTAAAATAATACGTGGCAAAATTATCGTTTAAATCATACAAACTAGATATTAAATTATTTAGTGCTTCTATTGTTTCCTTGTAGTAAAGGTTGCCTTGACTACCTTCGTAAACGGTTTTTGCATCATAAAACACGTCAAAGTTATTTTTCACATTTACTAGTTTGTTGTAAATTGTATTTATTTCTTCTTGATTAAAATTTTGAGTTGCAAAGATTGTAGTCCCACCGCTAGTATCCCCCTGTCTTTTTGCTACGCCAAAAAACAATCCTGAACTGGACGCGATATAAGGTTCGTAACACAACTCAAATATATACGACCTATCACCTGTACCACTTTGGGTAAAATCTGACGTGTCAATACTGACATCTAGCAAATTTTGGTTGTTTCCATACTGTGAAACAATTTGCTTATACAACATCTCAATATCATTTTTTGTATAATTTACATCATTACAAGCAGATAGTGCAAAAAAACATACACTTAGCACACACAAAAAAATTAGTGCAAAACGTTTTTTCATTTTTTCTCCTTAAATAATAAAATCTCTAAGAAATTTCATAGCACTTTCAGCACGGGCACGCGTTGTTCCGTACAAATTTTTAACATAATCATCATAATTTGAAGCAAAACTATAAATATTAAGGGTGTTTAAATCTCCAACAAATTTTCTTAAATCTTCGTTTAAAATGACGTCTTTATTAGAAAAAATTCCACACGAATTAGCATAAGCATAGTAGTCCTGAGCCTTATCACTTTTAGATATTTCCTTCCTGTTATCTTTTTCAAACCCATCAGCAAATATCTCGTCCACAGCACCCCTTGCAAATCCCGCCTTTAAAATATGCGTTTGAGCATTGTAAGTTAAGTTATTGTCAAATTTTGTTTGAATAACCCCCACAAGAGCCTGTAACAAATCATAACTACTATTAAACATAATCACATAATGCCTAACAAGTGATTCTTCCATACCCCTAACGGTTGCGGTTGCAAATGGTGGCCAAAACTCGTCTTGCGCAGTCTTATATGCCGTTTTGTAATTATCAAGGGCGGTTAAAACATTGTTGTACTGCACGACAAAACTATCGTAACTATTAATTATCCTGTCTTGCTCGCCCTTTGTAATTAAATTATCTGTGGATAGATAGTCCAAATAATAATCTATGCCGTCATCTAACTGCAAAATTGCATCACCCACAAAAGTTGTATACTCGTTACCCAATAATCCCGCATCTAAGTGAACGTTTTTGTCTATATCTTCCACCAGAGAATTTACGTCTATATCCTTTTTAGACGTATAGACATAGTTATAGGCTTCGTAGGCAATGTTTCTGCTATTAATTACAGCAACGGTTACAAAGACCAAAATCCCAACAAAAGCCACTACCATAATAATTTTTAATAGTGCAGAAAAAAACTTCTTCATAGTCTGATTTTACCACCTTAAACAATTTGTGTCAATTATTGTGTATTTTAGTTAAAATTTATTTTTAAATTCAATTTATGTTTGATATAATGTCATAAAGGAATAACAAAATGGATTTACAAAACATACTACTTTTTACACTTTTAGCATTTAGCATTTTAACTTTGATTTTTAGTTTAATCATACTTTTTAAGGGTAATAAAACTGCAAATATAGGTGATGTTTTACCAGAAATAAAACGACAAAACGAATACCTAGAAAAAACAGTAAAAAATTTGTTTGAAAGTCTGTTTTCGTCTACCAAGCAACTAAACGAATTTGTTCTAACGGCGGTAAAAAATTACAACGAAAATGTTTCTAGTTTTTTATCCGAACTATCTAAAAACCAAAGTCAGCAACTTCAAAACATAGAATCTAGGCTTAATGAAATTTTGCGTGAAAATGACAGCAAATTAAACCGAATTAGCGATATAATTTCGGAAAACTTAAAGAGTTTGCAGGATAGAAACGAACGCAAACTGGAACAAATGAGACAAACCGTTGATGAAAAACTATCTTCTACCTTAGAACGTCGCTTAGGCGAATCGGTTAAGATAATTGTACAAGGACTAGACACCGTATCAAAGGGTATTGGGGAAATGCAGAGTTTAGCCACCGGAGTTGGCGACCTGAAAAGAGTACTTACAAACGTCAAAACTCGTGGCGGTTGGGGTGAAGTTCAACTTTCAACCCTTTTAGACCAAATACTAGCAAAATCACAATACAAGGAACAAGTTGTGGTTAAGAAAAACAGCAACGAAAAGGTCGACTTTGCAATAGTCCTTCCCGGCAAAGGAGATAATGAACTATTGCTACCAATAGATGCAAAATTTCCGCTAGAAGATTATTCTAGGCTCTGCACTGCCATAGAACAAAACAACACAACTGAAATTGACACACAAGTAAAAAATCTAGAAATACGTATAAAGGAAGAAGCAAAAAGCATTTGTGACAAGTACATAGACCCGCCAACCACTACCGACTTTGCCGTGATGTACTTACCAATAGAAGGTCTTTATGCCGAAGTAATAAGACGTCCTGCATTGCTCGACACCTTGCAACATAAATACAAAATTATGGTTTGCGGTCCAACCACTTTGACAGCACTTTTAAACAGTTTGCAAATGGGCTTTAAAACCCTTGCCATAGAAAAACGCAGTAGCGAGATTTGGAATACTCTTAGCATCTTTAAGTCCGAATTTAACAAGTTCGTAGACCTTCTATCAAAAACCCAAAAGAAAATTGACGAAGCAAGTTCTACCCTGGATTTTGCCACAAAGAAAACAAAAACCATTCAACGTAAACTAAAAGACGTGGCGGATATTGACTCGGGCATAGAAATTCAAGAAAACACCCAAATTGACCTTTTTGATGACGAGAATTAAAAAATATTAAACCTTAATATCGTCATTTTTTCATAAATACTTATAGAACCATTCTCCCACCTTCGCCATTCTGATTTATCCGTCATTTTTTTTATTCGTCATTCTGTTTTTATACATCATTCTAAGATAGGCTATCAGGCTCGGCTCTCGAAGAATCTCACAGTCTTATCCGTCATTCTGTTTTTATCTGTTATTCTGTTTTTATACGTCATTCTGAGATGGGCAGACTTGACCGGCTCTCGAAGAATCCCTTATCTCAAAGAAGTATAACCATAAAATAACAACATTGCTCAACTTATAATAACCGCTTAGAAAAGTCACCATAATTTTTTGACATAGGACAAAAACCCCGAAATATCAAAGAGTAATCTCGTATAATATTTTTTTGTTTAGTTAATAAATTTTTACTTATACTATAATTATGAAAAAACTATTACATATAGCAAAAAACATTTTAGTTGTATCAATTTTTTGCTTTGTTTTACCTATTTTTATACTTGTTGGAATTAATCTTTGTTTACAAAAAGAAGCAACCTTTAAAGAAAATACTTTTCTTTGCGGAGTAGACTTATCTAACCTTACGTTAAATGACGCAAAACAGCGGTTAGAAAACAGCATCAGTATTGATATAAGATACAAAGATAAAGTCTGGCATTATGATGAAAACGACTTTAACATAAAATCTAATATTCATACAATACTAGAAGAAATGCAAAAAACTAATAGAAAAAATAGTTCTAATAAATCTAAAATTGTGCAAAAAATTATAAAGATGGGTTTTAACGATAGAACCGCAATAAACTATATTTTAACGGGTATTGATAAAAAATTAGAAGAAATTGCTAACGAAATATCTTTGCCTGCGATTAGTGCTAGTGCAAAATACAATTATTCTAATAACAACTTTGACATAACCCCTGACACTCCGGGACAATTACTTAATATAGAAAAATTATACACTGATATTGCCTTAAATTTACAAAACAGCCCAAAGGTGCAAGTGGAAGCAAGTACCATTCCTGTTAAACCCGAATACACCTACGCAGATATGTTGCGTGCAACGAAAAAACAAGGCGAATTTTCAACGTCTTTTACAAGTTCAAATCAAGCCCGAAAAAACAACATAAAATTATGTGTAAACGCGATTACCAATAAAATTATTTATCCCGGTGAAGTGTTTTCGTTTAACAATGTAGTTGGAAAAAGAACAATCGAAAACGGTTACAAAGAGGCAAATATTATAAAGGACGGCGAATTTGTTAAAGGGGTCGGGGGAGGAGTTTGTCAAGTATCTTCTACCCTGTTTAATGCGGTATTGCTATCTAATATCGAAGTAACTGAAAGTCACAAACACACATTGCCCGTGTCGTATGTGTCGCCTTGCCTTGATGCGATGGTATCTTGGGGAACAGCGGATTTAAAGTTTAAAAATACAACCGATTTGCCCATTTTTATTATTGGAAACACAATAAACGACAAAATAAATTTTAAAATTTACGGGAATACAAATCCTGAAAACTATTTACTAAAAACACGGAGTGAAATTATAAACACAATAAAACCCAACAAAGACACCATAATACCTGATAAAATGGGGACATACAGCGACAAAATTTTGTACAAAGGTGAATTTTTAAGAATAAAAAATAGCAAAGCAGGCTACGAAGCAAAATCCTACCTAGATTATTACAAGGGTGGAAAACTACTAAAATCAAAAATGATACGTCACGCGACCTATTCCTCCCAACCGGGAATTTTATACGAAGGTGTAGAAGATTTACCGCAGGGCTTCACTATCCCAAAAAATGACTTTGTTATAAACAATAGTAGTATTGTGTACGAATAGCCTTTGCCTAAAATCCGTAGACGTATAATCTTATTGCATTTTTATACCCCATTTGGAAGTTTTTCGACATCGTTCAAAGTAACTTAGTGAAAATTATTTTAAAATATTTGCGTTTCAATTTAAAATTATGTATAAGTATAGCCATTTTGACCCTATACTATTCTGTCATCAATATCATTCTAACTATTTGCGGATACCATTTTTGTTTTATTTATCATTCTAAGTCCTTCCTGTCTTTCTGAGATGGACCTATCAGGCTCGGCTCTTGAAGAATCCCCTAAGTAAAGGTACACAATAGTAGAAGTACGAATGTAACGTCTTTGAAATATGAGATTCTTCGATAGCCGGTCAGGTTTGCCCGTCTCAGAATGACGCTCGCACGCGGTTTCTTGTCACCCTGTCTATCTTCGTCATTCTGAGCGAAGCGAAGAATCCCCTAGGGTTATAACGTCATTCTGAGATGGACTATCAGGTTCGGCTTTCGAAGAATCACTTATCTTGCAAACAAAAAAAACTCCCGCAAACTTTACTATTTACGAGAGTCCTATTTAATACACAACAAGTGCGCGCATTATTTTTAATATCGTATTAATCCCCGCTAACATAAACTAACACATTTAATTGAGCAATTACACAAATTTAAAAATTATTATATCTTCCATAATCAAATATTCTTTACAATTTTGGTATGCTCGTAATACTAATTTTCTGTCTTCACCATCACCATAAAACAAAGTATAGGCAATGGACTTTGTATTAACCTTGTATAAATCATCAATTTGCACTTCTAATATATAGGCTTCATTACTCTCCCCTACGTAAGAATTTACATAACTAAGTGTTCTAGTAAAATCTTCATCTGAATTTATATACAAATTATTTTCACTGTCTAAAACAAAATTGTTTTTATAATATTCATAATCCTGCGAAGGAGAAATAATTTCGGTACCTTCTGGATATGTTATCTTTCTTTCAAAGTCATTTTGACTAAACAAAAAGTAATTATGAACTGGCACTTGATAGTTATAAACCACATCATTTTCTTCGTTTAATTCGGCATAGGCTCCCTCTCCCCATGTGGTATCCACATAATACCAGCCTGCATTTAGATTATACTTTGGCTCTGCTTCTAAATAGATTTTGTTCCACGCGTGATTACCTTGCCCTATAATTTCCCCGTTTACCTTAAAACATTCTATACCTTCTATATTGCACATTAAAGAATATGCCTTTGCAAGCCCATCACAAACCGCATATTGATATTCTAATCCCGGAAAATCATAAAAAACCCCTTCGAGATACAAGCAACTAAAATTGCCGAAGGTTTTAACGGTTTTATCTCCTTGTATTTCCATAAAAGTTGTTACTACATGGTCGTAAATGATATTTGATGTTAAGTACCTGTAAATATTTAAAGCCTTTTCATAATCGGATAAACTATCACTATTATTAATTTCTCTTAAAACTTCCCTTGCGTTATCATAAACAGTTTGAGCAATCTCGCTACCTTCTGAAAAAATTGGCTTTGCTCCACTCTGAACTACCATTAAAAGTTGCTCCGTATTATTAACTAAAACCTCATTTTCCAAACTATCTATCGCAAAAGTTCGTTGAGTAGGCTCCATTGTCACATACCCCGGCATAAAAGACAAATCTGGCTTATGCAAATTTTGCAATGCTCTTTCATAAGCAGAACTATTTATGTCTTTTAAATCAAGGTAAGTTTCTGTAAAATTTTCATCTAAATAATATTCAAAATTTTGCAAAAACCCAATGTTTTCTTTCATAGAAGCAAATACATTTTTTTCTTCTAATGCGTCATATTCTGGATAACTAATTATACTATTTATAACAAGATTATTAATATTTCTGCTATTAATTTCGTCTGTTTTAACGTAAAACGACAATGGTTCCTGCCCTAGTCTATACAAAATAGCATAATGTACAAGCGCTTCTAACTCATCAACACTTGTAATCACATAATCATAATAAGTACCGTTATAGAAAAAATCACTTCTTCTTAAAAAATCTTGCTCGTAATAAGCAACATAAGTAAAGTCAACTTCCTTATTTTCTCCTATTGGCTCCCCATTCTCGTCTTGTGGGGTACAAGAAACAATATATTCCCCGTCTTTATCAAATAAATCCTCAAAATATTCACTAACAATTACACAAAAAATATCATCATCTACGTCTTCTAGTAATTGGTCAACATATTCATAAGTGGTAGATTTTCCGTCAAGAGAAACAGTAACCGTATAGTCTTTTATTTCGCAATTTATTTTACCTTGTATTTCGTCTTCCTTTGTAATTTGTTGAATATAACTCTCCTCTGCAATCTCTTTACCATCTTTTTCTACTACCGTTAAAACCTCATAACTGTCTTCTGTAATTTCATTTCTATCAATAGTATAAACAGCACTGGCAGTTTCGTTATCTTCATTCTTAACCTCTATTAAATACGACGAACTATCTGGCACAAAATTAAAAGTTACAAATTTTTTTGCCCCTACCATAACTTCGTCACTGTTAGGTTTAAGGATAAAATAGCCAATGATACCCAATGCCACAAAGGCACAAATAACAAAAATATAAAAACAAATTTGAGTTCTTTTTTTCATTGACATTTCTCCTTTTAAATAAATTTCGATTAAAGATTAGTATTTAAGTTTTTAAATTTTAGTAAAAATTTACTAATTTTTATGAATAACAAATAAACTTTGCTTGTATTTATTATATTCTAATTTGTCTAAGTTTAAAAGCATTTTATCACTTTTTAAATTTTTTTGTGAAAAATGATTAAAATATAATGCTCTAAAACTCATAATTACAAATTTAAAATTTGTTTTTTGCAAATAATACTAATATGTACTTTAATTATCACGCAAAAGTTAAACAATTAATCAAAGATAACCAAGTAGTTTTTTATAAGTTCTTTGACAAATGGAATAATATTTCTCCCGCACTTGTGATATTTTTCAAATCACATATTCCTATGCCGATTAGACAAAATAAGTGGGACGAATACTTAAAAATTTTGCCAGATGATAAACTTAGTAATAATTAAAAATATTAATAATTTGTCAAAACTTTACCTACAAATAAAACTTTTTTCACTAAACTATGTCATTGATATATATTTTATTATAAAATAATCTAATTAAAATCCAAAAACTTTTATTATTAAATTATTTTATACAAATGCTTTAAATTTAATGATAATTTTATCAACAAATACCACAAAAATGTTTATATCTTTTTACTTGCATTTTAAATAAGTACCGATATTACATAAAATTTGACCTAGCAAGGTGCAAATTTCATTTAATTCGGTTTTTGTAAATTTATCCGATAAAATCTTTGCAATGCCTACTGCAAGAGTATTAATTTCTGTTGCGTCCATATATCATTATATTAAATAACAAAAAACTTGGGACATAATACAAGGCAAATAAATATAAAAAGGTTTGATTTTACAAAAGAAAATAAACACATAACAACAATAATATAAATTTATAATATTACAGTAAATAAAATTATAACATTAATGTAAATAAAATTAATATAGAAGTGGTATTAATATGTAAACAATGTTAACTTAAAAACAAAAAAGGCACCTCATGCGGTACCTTACTTTGACGCGATGGCAATGTCCTAATTTCCCGGGCCGTGTCCAGCCAAGTATCTTCGGCGAAGAGAAGCTTAACTTCCGTGTTCGGAATGAGAACGGGTGGGCCCTTCTCTCTATCGTCACCATCACTTGTATTATAACTGATTGCTCAGGTATAATCAACTATTTTGTTGTCCTTTTTTATAAAAGGAAGGAAAAATAGTACCATCACAACTGCACATTTACAAAAAAGTAGACACTTAGTATTAAAACTCTTTCAAGATATTCTTGATCAAGTCCTCGACCTATTAGTATCAGTCAACTACATACATTGCTGTACTTCCATCTCTGACCTATCAACCTTGTTGTCTGCAAGGGGTCTTACTAACTTATGTTATGGGATATCTAATCTTAAGGGGAGTTTCACGCTTAGATGCTTTCAGCGTTTATCTCGTCCGTACTTCGCTACCCAGCCATGCATCTGGCGATACAACTGGTGCACAATAGGTACGTCCACTCTGGTCCTCTCGTACTAGGAGCAGCTCCTTTCAAATATCCTACGCCCACGATGGATAGGGACCAAACTGTCTCACGACGTTTTGAACCCAGCTCATGTGCCACTTTAATCGGCGAACAGCCGAACCCTTGGGACCTACTACAGCCCCAGGATGTGACGAGCCGACATCGAGGTGCCAAACCCCTCCGTCGATGTGAACTCTTGGGAGGGATAAGCCTGTTATCCCCGAGGTAACTTTTATCCGTTAAGCGACGGCAATTCCATACTCTACCGCCGGATCACTAAGCCCTAGTTTCCTATCTGCTCCACTTGTAGGTGTTGCAGTTAAGCTCCCTTCTGCCTTTGCACTCTATACAGATGGTTTCCAACCATCCTGAGGGAACCTTTGGACGCCTCCGTTACCGTTTAGGAGGCGACCGCCCCAGTCAAACTGTCCATCAGACACTGTCCACTGCCCGGATAACGGCACAATGTTAGAATTCCGAATTACAAAGAGTGGTATCCCAAGGGTGGCTCCACAGATCCTGACGAACCTGCTTCAAAGCCTCCCACTTATCCTGTACATCATAATTCAAAACTCAATGTCAAATTACAGTAAAGCTCTACGGGGTCTTTCCGTCTAGTCGCGGGTAATACGCATCTTCACGCATACTTCAATTTCGCCGGGTCCCCTGTTGAGACAGCTCCCAAGTCGTTACGCCATTCATGCGGGTCAGAACTTACCTGACAAGGAATTTCGCTACCTTAGGACCGTTATAGTTACGGCCGCCGTTCACTGGGGCTTAAATTCAACGCTTCGCTTGCGCTAACATCTCCTCTTAACCTTCCAGCACCGGGCAGGCGTCAGCCCCTATACTTCATCTTACGATTTAGCAGAGACCTGTGTTTTTGGTAAACAGTCGCTTGGGCCGTTTCACTGCGACCAGCATTGCTGCTGGCACCCCTTTTCCCGAAGTTACGGGGTCATTTTGCCGAGTTCCTTAACAAGGGTTATCCCGTTCGTCTTATGATTCTCTCATCGTCTACCTGTGTCGGTTTGCGGTACGGGCACCTAATACTATCTAGCAACTTTTCTCGCCAGTGTGGATTCATGACCTTCGTTACTAATTTTCACTCCCCATCATCACTCAGGGTGCACTCTAAACGTACTTCACAATTTAGACCCCTAATGATTTAGACGCACATTACCATCAGCGCGCAACCACTATCCTCCTGTGTCATTGCATCGACTCTTAATCGTATTTTGGTGGTACTGGAATATCTACCAGTTGGACATCGCCTACGCCTTTCGGCCTCAGCTTAGTTCCCGACTTACCCTGGGCGGACAAGCCTTCCCCAGGAAACCTAAGACTTTCGACGGCATAGATTCTCGCTATGCTCTCGCTACTCATGCCGGCATTCTCTCTTGTTTGCAGTCCACGGCCCCTTACGATACCGCTTCTGCCCGCAAACATTGCTCCTCTACCGATTGTGTAAACACAATCCCTAAACTTCGGTGTATGGTTTTAGCCCCGTTGAATCTTCGGCGCACTATCACTCGACCAGTGAGCTATTACGCACTCTTTTAATGAATGGCTGCTTCTAAGCCAACATCCTGGTTGTTTTAGCAATAAGACATCCTTTTACACTTAACTTACACTTTGGGACCTTAGTTGTGGATCTGGGCTGTTTCCCTTTTGACAATGAAACTTATCTCACACTGTCTGACTCCCTACTATCAATACGTTGGTATTCGAAGTTTGATAAGGTTCGGTAACCCGTGAAGCCCCCTAGCCTATTCAGTGCTCTACCCCCAACTATCTTTACATAGAGGCTAGCCCTAAAGCTATTTCGAGGAGAACCAGCTATCTCCCAGCTCGATTGGAATTTCTCCGCTATTCCCAAGTCATCACCGACTATTTCAACAGGCGTGTGTTCGGTCCTCCACAAGGGTTTAACCTTGCTTCAACCTGCTCAGGAATAGATCGCTGGGTTTCGGGTCTACAACATGCAACTAAATCGCCCTATTCAGACTCGCTTTCGCTTCGGCTCCGCAACTTAATTGCTTAACCTCGCTACATATCGTAACTCGCCGGCCCGTTCTACAAAAAGTACAAGATCACACTATACAGTAGTGCTCTCTCTGCTTGTAAGCATACAGTTTCAGTTTCTATTTCACTCCCCTCCCGGGGTTCTTTTCACCTTTCCCTCACGGTACTCTCCACTATCGGTCACTAGGTCGTATTTAGCCTTAGGAGATGGTCCTCCCACGTTCACACCGAATTCCACGTGCTCTGTGCTACTCTGGATACCTCTTAAAACATACCTGTTTTCGCCTACGGGGCTGTCACCCTGTTTCGCCTAACTTTCCAAAAATGTTCGGCTAACAAATATATTTTAGTATGAGGTCCTAACCCCACTTAAATTTCTTCAAATGGTTTGGGCTCTTACCCGTTCGCTCACCACTACTTAGGTAATCGTTTGTTTACTTTCTTTTCCTCTGGGTACTAAGATGTTTCAGTTCTCCAGGTTCCCCTCATAACAGTATGGATTCCTGTTATGATACTAAGGTATTAGCCTTAGTGTGTTGCCACATTCGGATACCCACGGGTCATAGTCTACGTGCGACTCACCGTGGCTTTTCGCAGCTTATCGCGTCCTTCATCGGCGCCTAGTGCCAAGGCATCCACTATATGCTCTTTGTAACTTGATCTCATCTCTTTTGAAATTGCTTTCAAAAGTCTAATCATAATCTAGACTATCTTGTTTTTATACTCAGCGTAATTGAATCGTCATTAAATCAACAATAGATTAATTGAAAATACATATTACACGACTTAAACGAAAAAACTATATATTGAATAACAATAAATAACTTTTTCTGTTTAAGATTAAGCGTTTTAATTGTTTAAAACAATTAACTCGATATTTGTCTACTCTTAAAAATATGCAGTTGTGATGGTACTATTTGTTGTGCACTCTTGCACAGTCACCGCTTTCTCGTGGCGACAATGCAAGAATACCATATAGGCAAATCAGTGTCAATAACTTTTTTAAAAAATCTATTAATTTTTTGTTCTCCAACCTTAAAAACGCGTACACTTTTCCGAGTGTTTGTAAAAACATCTCGTTTTTTGTAAATTTATAGGCATTTTTATAAGACCTATAAATAAAATCCTTGCCTTTTTATCTAAATATATTTGACGAATTTTGCTAAAAATATGCAAGGTTGTGCGTTTACGAGATAGGGGAATTCAATCAAAATAAGCAGACTCAGAAAGATATGAAAATAAAATAACTTATTTAAATATGTTTTAAGGCATAAGGTTTATTTTCTTTACAATGATAAATATCTTATAAATTATTAGTGTTATTCCCTTTTTACTTACATTTATAACCATAAACATTAAAAAATTTTTTTTATAAATATTAAGATTTTAGTTTAAAAAAAGAAGACTTAAATATCGTCTTCTTCATAAAATCTTTCGTTAGAATCTAAAAATTCTTTATCTATATGTTTGCCTATCCGCTTGGTTTTTCGTTTTGCAATCACATATTCTATAACCCCAAAAGCCAAGAAGAATAGCCCTATTACAAACATAACTATTACAAAAGCATCAAATTGGTCATAAGACGCAATTTTAAGATAGGTAAATGCAAGGGATACAAAAACGCAAGCAGTCCTTATATAAGATAATAGCGAACGTTCGCACGACATTGCCGTTTGCCTAATTGATAATTTTGTTCTTAAAGCCTCTAATTTTAATTTGTCTTTTTCTTTTTGAGTCATAGCGACCTTCCCTTTAAAATTATATTTTATAACCTTTATGGCTACCTTCTACATATTACATTTTTCTTTTATAAGAATAACAAAAACCGCAAACTTATCCTAATATATCTTTAATGCTAAAAGGTATTTTTTTTTGCTTACTTAAATGCTATCAATAAAAATATAATACAAATTAAAAAAAATATCGTCAAATGTTTTTATAAAAAATAATCATTGATTTTAAATCAAAAATAAGGTTTAGTTTTTGAGTAAAAAAAACTACTGTTTCATTTAAAATATAATTTAAAATCAGATTATTTTAGACAAAAAGATAACGACTAAAAATTTAATAAAATAAGACTTTATAAATTAAAACGCATTAAATTTAGACTATTAAAAGTTAAAAAATAAGTATTATATAAAAAATAAAAAATTTACTATTGATTTTTATTTAAAAAAGATGCACAATATATACATATTAAAAGGAATAAATTATGAATACGAAGAAATACTATAAACTAACACCGCTTTCACTAGACGAATACGAAACTCACTACAAAAAAACAAACGATGACGACTTAATTAATAGTTACGCAAACTATTTACAAGAGTTTTATGGCGATGAAAAAACTATTGCTTTTAGATGGGCGGAAAAAACTGAAACCGACCAGATTTATGAATTGTCTGATGACGAAACTCTAAAAGACGTTGGAAGTTATTGGATAGAAAGTAGTCACAATTCCAACGAGTATAAGCCGGGAATTAAATATCTTCACTTTTTTACAGATATAGACGATAAAGATAAGATTTTAAAGGGTGTTGATTCGGAAGATTATCAAAAAAATAATCTAGAAATATTTGCGTTGGATACAGATTTGATTGAAAAGTATGCTAGCGAAGGTTACTATGATGACGAAGACGACAATTTGGAGCAATTATCAGAATGTGCTATTCCGTCATCAAAAATAAGAAGGTCAGATATGATAGATAGTTTACCTATCACAGACGAAAGAATAAACAGCCAAAATTATGATGAAATTACTGATGCCTTTAACAGGATAGACAAAATGTTAGGCGATTATTATGACGGAGAAAGTGATGATTACGAACTATATTAATAATAGGTCGCATTAATAGTTTTAAATCATATTTAGTTTTTAAATTTTAATAATCAAAAAAATATAAAACTAAATAACAACTAATATAAGCAATATCTACACTTGTATACCACAAAAAGCGATTAATGTTAACAATATCAATGCTTAAAACACAAAAAATGCAAAGTCAAAAACTTTGCATTTTTTTATCAACTAATTTATGTCATATTACTAAGCCACTTTTTGTTAAAAGCAGTTTAAAACTAAAACTCACAATTATGCGGTGTCCTTGGGAACGGGATTACATCTCTAATATTTTGCATACCTGTTACATACATAATAAATCTATCAAACCCCATACCAAAGCCACTATGTTTTACACTGCCAAAACGTCTTAAATTGAGATACCACCAGTAGTCCTTTTCGTTTAGCCCTAGTTCGTGAATTCTGTTTAATAAGACGTCATACCTTTCTTCCCTTTCGCTTGCGCCACATAGTTCTCCAATACCCGGCACAAGCAAATCTGTTGCCTTAACAGTTTTACCATCGTCGTTTAATCTCATATAAAATGCCTTAATTTCCTTTGGATAATCGTACACAAAAACAGGCCTACCATAAATTTCTTGCGTGAGATATTTTTCGTGCTCAGTTTGTATATCACACCCCCAAAAGACCTTAAATTCAAACTTATCGTTGTGCTGACTTAATATATCTATGGCTTCTGTATACGTTACCCTAGCAAATTCACTTTCGTGAACATTTTTTAGTTTATCAATAAGCCCCTTTTCTACAAACTTATCAAAAAACTCTAATTCACTTTTGCACTTATCAAAAAGGTAGCCTATTACGTACTTAATCATTTCTTCCATAATATCCATATCGTCAAAAAGTTCGTAAAAAGCAATCTCCGGTTCTATGTGCCAAAACTCGTTTGCGTGTTTTACGGTGTTGCTGTTTTCCGCCCTAAAAGAAGGTCCAAACGTATACGTTTTGCCAAGGCTAAGAGCAAAAGTTTCGCCTTCTAATTGACAAGACGGGGATAAAAAAACTGCTTTGCCAAACATTTCGTCTTTTGGGTCTAGTTTTTTCCCGGCATAAATATCTTGTGAACTCACCCTAAACAGTTCTCCTGCGCCCTCGCAGTCGGAAGATGTTAAAATTGGTGCGTGAAGATAAACAAAGCCTTTTTCGTTAAAAAATTTATGTAGAGCAAAACAAGCCTCACTCCTAACCCTAAAAACAGCATTAAAAAGATTTGTACGTGGTCTAAGATAGGCATTTTCTCTTAAAAACTCCATACTTTGACCTTTCTTTTGTAGTGGGTAGGTGGAATCTGTCTTAGAAAAAATTTCAATATCCGTTGCGTGAATTTCAAAAGGTTGTTTGTTTTCAGGAGTCAAGACAAATAATCCCTCGCACTTTATACTACTACCTGTATTTAGTTTTTCTACTTCGTCAAAATTTTTACAATTTTCTCTTGTAAAAACAACCTGAACCCCCTTAAAAGAGGTTCCATCATTTAAGTCAATAAAGCCAAAATCTTTGTTTCCCCTAACACTTCTAACCCAGCCACCAATGGTAACCGTTTTATCTTTAAATTTCTCACTTTGCAAGTGTAGATGTTTAATATCCAGTAATTTCATTTTTTGCATTCTCCTATGTTTTATCTAAAATTATAATTTGTTAAAAACTCCGTCACTAATCCCCACTAGAACTAGTTTTCTAGTGGAATATAGCAACTAAATAAATTTAATTAATTAAGGCAACTATGCTATCTACAACAGTTTGATAATAATTTTCTGGGGCGGAACCATCAGAATAGGCATCAAAGTTATTTTGAGTTAAAATCTCGTCAATAGAACTACTTAAAAGACCCGACTCAAACTCTTTTAATTCGTTAAAGAAAATATTTGCAATCTTCCACGAAACAACCCCGCCACACACTTCCATTTTTGTAATATTATCTAACATTTGCCCTAAGTTAGTAGTTTGATTTGCTTCTTTTAAAGCCGTGAAATTTTGTATAGAAGTTAATGTGCTGACGTAATTATTAAGACTTCCGAAATCAGTAAACAAGTTAGCATAACTTGTAACACTAGATATGTTGTTTCTTATATCGGCAAAGACGTCTTTATATAACGAATTGTCGCCTGTAAATGTTTGCATCTTTGTATCAAAAGTATGAGTTGTAATTGTATTTACAATTTCCTTAGTCATTACTTTGCTACTATCAAAGGCTATGTTGTTTCCAACCATTTTATCTAGCAACGCACCTAAGGTATTGCCTTCCCCAATCACAATGTCGGAATTCATTATTTGTCTAAACTCGTCAAGATATTCAAATTCCCTTTCAAAGTTAGTATTGTCTACATTTATTGAGTTCACATTTGCTTTAATCTGTTCTATAACCCCTTCATTAAACAACCAATCTGTATAATTATTTTGCTCTATATTTTCATCTATAAAGTGCTTTAACAAATCCTTAATTGCCTTATTTAGTATAACAGAATCTTTCTTGTAATCGTCAAGAGCAATACCGATTTCTTTTAACTCAACTTGCTCGCTAGTATTTAACATATCTACAAAACTCATTAACGAAGTAAACTCTAATTGATAATTAGTGATGGAATTTAAGTTGTTTTCGTTTGCAATGTCAATAATAATTGTCTTAATGCCTTCGTCCCCAACAAAATCTGTTACTGCTTCTTGCAAATAAAATTCTATAAAATCACTTATGATGCTTTTTGTCAATAACTTACTTGATTTACCTGTCGTAAACCCTGTAATTTGGTTAAAACTCTCACCCAAAGCATTCAATTTATTATATTCAGCACTATGCTCATTGTCATTATATTCACCATTAATAGTGTCCATAAGGTCTAGTAAGTAGGTAAACTCTTGCTCAAAACTAATTTGCTTGTCGTTTTCGGCATCAAATCTAATGGTGTTTATTATATTACTTACAGAAGGTTGTAAATCCGATGGTAAACCATTTGTTTCTTCTTCTATATAATCGATAACTACTTCCGAAACAATAGGTCTAGACAAAGTTTGGCTGTTCTTTATCAAATCCAATACTTTACCTATATTAACATAATCGCCACGAGAAATCTCCCCGCTGATTTCTAAATTTAACAAGTTTTTAAGCAGTCCTAATTCCGTTTGCCAATTAATATCCTTAGAATATGCTGGGGCAGATATATTGTAGATGTTATTTAGCATACCTTCCTTTACGGTATAGGTAGATTGATTTTGAGTTGTATAAGTGGTGTTTAAAATATCGCTAAGACCAAGAACTGCATTATCGCCTGTACTAATAATATCTATAAAGTTTTCAAACACTGCCCTAAGTACTGGTTTTGAAACAATTAATTTAGTATTTGCTATTGCATCGTTTATGCTTTGCCCAAGAGTTTCGAGCTTGGTTGAATTAAGCAAATCTTCCTTATTAAAGTCAATAATTGTCCTATTAATATTTACAAGTAACCTTATAGAATAATTAAGTTCCTTCCCCCAATCTTCTATACTTGACTTGCTACCGTCCCAAATATTGTCTAACATAATTTCCTTTAAAGTCTTTTGACTTGTGTCAGAAATTTTTACTTCCATATTAATATAATCTGCAAGAGAACCGTCTGAGTCAATTTTGTCTATAAATACGTCAAAAATTGTCCTTAAATTTTGATTGGTAACAAATGCTGAATGTTGGCTATCTACCACACTTTCTAGTGCGGTGCCAAGTCTTGATAGGTCATAACTACCATTTAAAATTGCATCATAGGAAAAACTTGGGTCTTTTTGAATATCGACAATCGCATTATACATAGGAGAAACCGCTCTAAGTTCTTCTTCCCAAGACGATACGTCGTCTAGGCTATTTACAACCTGTGACAAATCTCCAAATTCCGTAACAAAATTATTGACTTCGCCTTTGATGAAATCTACCAAACCATTGTAACTGGATTGTGACAAAAATGCCGTCTTTACCCCATCTATCGTTTTGCCTAAACTTTCGAGAGCAAGCCGAGTGGTATTTTCGTCGCCAAAGTCATAGCCATCTCTATTATTAAAATACTTAATAAAGGTTATTGCGTTGGACACCACTACTTTTAAGTTATTTGACAAGTTGCTACTATTCATATTTTCCAAATTTGACTCGTAAGAAGTAATCTCAAAAGTTTGGTACAAGTTTTTAACTAACTCATCAAAAATCTTTGCGAATTGACTTTCTAGTAAGGTTACGTCATATAAAGAATTTACCAAACTATCGCTAAAATCGGCTGGATTAGCAATATTTTTGCTAAGTAAATTAAGTGCTTGACTTTCGTCTTGAATTTCGCCCCTAATTAGCGGAACCATAATATTAGAGTTGTTAAGTAACAACACAATATCTGCTACGGCATTAACTTGCGGTTGCAAAACGTCCAATGTTAACGGATTGTTTTTAGTACTTTCCCTATACGCATCACGAATGATATTTGAATAATCTACACCGTTAAACTCTATCTTAAAATCTTCACTTTCTATCAAATAGTAATCCACTACTTGTGGCAAAATGTCGTTACCTATAAGGTAAACCAGTTTACTATTTTCTACGTCAAAAAATATTTCCTTTACTGAGGTTATCGCGTCATTTAATTGCTCTTTTGTGATGTTTTCCATATCAGACGTTGCTTCTGAAATTTTTACAACTTCATTATATGCCCCAACAAGAGATGTAACTTCGTCAGTTAGTTTAACCTTATCGTCATTAACGTTTACAGTAGCCATATTGCTAAACATAACATTTGCCATAAATTCCATACCCGTATATCTAAGGATTTTGGAACTTGCAGAATTTTCATAACTAAGTGCTACTGTGTTTATATCTTCGTAGCCTTCTAGCGTGCTAATAAACGGAACTTCTTGCCCTTGCTCGTTAGTGGTTTTTACTTCTGTATAAACAGTTTGGTAAATATTGCTTAAACCAACAAAAGGGCTAAATAATACGGCGCAAGTAAGTAGCCCCATAACCAAGCCAAATATTCCACCTACAAAAGCATATCTTCCTTTTTTTACAGGTGGAACGTCTTTCATATCTTCGCTATTTATTGGCATACCCTTCTTTTTAAGTTCTTTAAGACGTTTTTTATACTGCTTTTGTGCCTTTTTATCTTTATCAAAAATTTTTGCAGATATTAATGCCCATATTGGCCACAAAATCCATTTGACAATAAAGAATAGTAGTACAAAGATTACAACGTTTAGTATAAGTGTTGGCAAATTTTGCATAAAGGAGTTAAGAGCCGGGCTTGTGCTTATGATATTTGCAAGTTCTGGGTCTTGAATACTTGTAACTAATTGGTTAAGCAAATTAGTACCTATATCACTAAGTCTATGTACTGGACCCATTACGTCTAGATTTAAACTTGTTAAATCTATGTTATTAAGTAAGTTAGACACCGCTGGGGTCACAAACCAAATAATGAGTGTAAAGACAAACACCCAAGCGAGTCTAAAAAGGGTCTTTTTCATTCCCCGTTTTAAACCCATTAAAAAAGATAAAACAATTATAAATATGGCAAGCACCGTAAGTACAATGCCAACTATTGATGCAATTTGAGATATATCTCCTTCCCCCATTACGCAAATCCCCTCTTAATTATTATGTAAAATAACAAAAACAATATTACAATATCCAAGTCAACACACTATGTAAAGATAATATACTATAACTTGGTGTATTTTCAAAGTATTTTTATGTACTTAATAATATTTTTTGTCATTTTGTACACAAAATTCATAAATAACAAAAAAGGATAAACGTATTATGGGTTTAAAAATTTGCGTATATGCTATTTGTAAAAATGAAGAAAAGTTTGTAGATAGATGGTATGAAAGTATGAAGGAAGCCGACAAAATTATAGTAGTGGACACGGGTAGTAATGACAATACTGTATCTAAACTAAAACAAAAAGGGGTATCAGTTTACCAAAAAACTTTTGTACCTTTTAGATTTGACAATGCAAGAAATTATGCCCTATCCCTAGTAGATGATGACACTGATATTTGTGTTTCTACCGACATAGACGAAATTTTTACTCCTAATTGGCGACAAGAGTTAGAAAAAGTTTTTATAAAAAACAAAACTAAAATAGTAAAATATAAATATGTTTGGAACGTCCTAGAAAGTGGAGAAGACGGGCTAACTTTTTACTATGAAAAAATTCACGCAAAAAACAACTTTAAATGGGTAAATCCCGTACACGAAATTTTGCAGTGTGGCGACAAAATTTCCATAGACGAAATTGCCTTTGCCCCAAATATAACCCTAAGACACTACCCTGACCCAAATAAAAGCAGAGCGCAGTATTTAGGGTTACTAGAACAAAGCATAAAAGAAAATCCAGATAATGACCGAAATACCCACTATTTAGCACGGGAGTATATGTTTAACGGATTATACAAACAGGCGATAAAGTATTTTAAAAAGCACCTAAAATTAAAAACCGCCATCTGGGACGCAGAGCGCAGTGCAAGTTATATGTATTTGGGGGATTGTTATGACTATCTTAGTAGACAAAATATTGCTCAAAAATATTACAAACTTGCAGTTATAGAATGTCCTAATATTCGAGAGCCCTACCTAAAACTTGCCCAATATTATTATGACAAAAAAGAGTTTTTGCTTTGTACTTTTGTAATTAAAGATATGTTAAATATAAAGATTCGAAACCTAACTTATATGTCACAACCAACCGCGTGGAACGAGTACCCATACGAATTACTGTATATGAGTTACTACTATTTAAAAAATTACAAATTTGCCTTTGATAACTGCTTAAAAGCACTTAATTTAAAGCCAACCGATAAACGAATTATGGGTAATTTAAAACTGTTTGAAAACCTAATAAAAAAATAAAGCCATTTTTATAAACAATCTAATAAAAAATTGTTGCTTTAAAATGACTTTAAATCTTTATTAATGCTTTAAAGCGCAAAAGTCGTTTCCCTTTTTTTGTCTTTCCAAATTAAATTATCATTTTGAGCCCACTTCATCATTCTGAATTCTTTCCCATCATTCTGAGTGTTTTTTTCATTCTGAGCCTCGACCCACAGCAACGGCCAATCGAAGAATCCCCTATCTCGCTCAGCCTCAACCTTTTAGATGCTATTGTTTCAAAATTAATTTAATTGCGCATTGTTTTGAAGTCTTTTACCTTTTATCAGTGTATTTTGTATTATATCCACTGTTTTGATTTGGACGCAAATCATTTGGAAAATACGCGTCTAATTTAATATCCTGAACTATCTTTTGCAAATTATTACAAACCACATACGGATTTTTTATATCACTTATGATATGTGAGCCATTTTTTGACACCACATAAATATCTCCTACTTTAAAAATTCTATCTATTAATCCCACTCTAACATTAACAGATGTTACATCTGCATAGTAGATATTTTGAACATCTATAAATATACCAGTTTTTATAATAATTCGTTTATCTGTTAGGCAGTATTCCATATTTTTTACTTGAATACCCGATGTTATCACATTACTAAGCCAAATCCAAAAAGGTGTTAAATGTACCAAAAAAAACACTACCAAAAACAAAATTACATACCACGGCAACTCATAGATAATACCGCCGGCGAACATAAATCCTATAAAAAAACCGTCAAAAAGTATCCAAATTAATGCAAACGGCAACATCGTTAGCACCTTCGACCAAATAAAAGCCTTTCTGTTTGGCTTATCTCGCCACAAAATATTTTCGTCCTTAGTTACTAAGTCATCGATACTATTAACTTGCATACCGTCTTTATTAAAAAATTTTTCGTTATATTTACCCATTTTTTTACCTTTTTTTGTTAGTTTTTAACTAAATAAACCTTATTTGTAATTTTTGCGATATTTAATTACAATTAAACTTTAACAAAAATAGATATGCTTTGTCTAATAAAAATTTGTATTATAACGGTAGGTCTTTCTTTTTAAATCTTTCTGCCCCAATGACATAACACACTATTCCTACCACAATTAAGACACATAGTTTCGGGATAAATGTTGTATTGGCAGATAGTATAGACATTTCGTCAAACAAAGTTATAAGCGAACAGTAATTAAAGAAATTTAAAGAGTCAATTCTCACCACATTTGGCAAAACCTTTGAGCCAAAAAGCCCCAAAATAGTTGCGACTAAGAAAAACATATTAAGCCCTCCACCTATACCCATAGAGTGCTTTGTCCTGTTAAAAATACAGGACGTTAAAAATGAAATACCACTTAAAGCAAATAGGGTTACAAAAAACCCGACATTTAGTAATGCTAACTGTCCATAGGTCATAGAAATCATACTTCTATCAATAATAGTAAAGCAAATAAAACTCACCGCTGTTGTGCACAAACACATTAAGAACAAAGAACCCACTAAAAATGTCGCCTGAGTATATACTACTTGTTTACGTTTTGTAGATGTAGATAAAACGTATGCCATAGAGCCACTATCCACTTGACCAGCAATTAAGTTATTTGCCACCATTATTATATAAATAATAGGTAACAACAACCCCGCCACCTTGTAGAATATTGAGCCCGTTATTAGATTAAACAAATCCATTGTGCCAAGTTCTTGCAAAGACTCGGATACACTTTTTGGCATAGAAGCGAGAAAACTTTGCCCTACCTCGGCAATTAAAGATTGTTTAATGGCTTTTATTTCTTGCTCATCTGTAACGTTAGCAGTGCTGTAATCTAACCTTGCCTGATATGTTAAAATGCTATCGTTGGATAAATCTTTTAGATAAATCTTACCGCTTTCACCCACAAATTTAGGAACTTCTTCACCCGCGTCATTAGTATAAGTTAAATTGCTATAATCATCTAGCCCAAAGTCATATTCTTTAAGCCCAGACAAAGCCTTTTCTATCCCCCTATCACTAGTCATATTAATTGCTAAAAATGACGAACAATATTCCCTTATGTAATCTTCTTTTTTCATATTAGGATTAACTTCGTCATAATTTAAAAAGTTATATCCTAAGCCCGTATCTATTACCATTTGGTCTATTGTTTCTTCTGTAATTAACCCACCTGCTAAGACTTTTAAGTCGTCCTTTGAAAAGTTACTAAATAGCAAACTAAAAATTTCGTAGTATTCTTCTGTTCCCTTTTCGTATCCCCTATTTGTAGCAATTTTTTCTGCATTTTTAAGCAACATTCCATAAGAAACTAAAAAAGACTCCCCCTGATAATTATCAGGCTTACCGATGTTAGATTCTACTATATCATAATAATTTACCGCGCGTTTTTCGCTTTCGTTTTCTATGCTGTCCTGAACAATGGTGTTAGTTATGCCAACTCTCATTTCGCTTAAATCTCCGCTACCAGAAATCATCATAAGTACCGCCAACATTACACAAACTGCAATAGTAATTGTAGTCCACATAATGTAATTAGCCTTACAAGACTGTTTAAACAATGCTTTACTAAACATATCCTTTCTCCTTTATTTTTTCTCTAAAATATTTTTCTAGTGTATATTTTACTTCGCTTATGAACTTTAAGTCGCAATTTTTTAAATCTCTAAACAAGTCGTTTATTTCTTCGTCTTTAATACTTACAGTTACCTGATTATATTTTTCTTGGTCGCGGATAATTTTGTAGTTTAAAGCCTTAAATTTTTTGTAATCATCTACGTTATTAAATTCTACTTTAAAATCTTTTTCTTCTCTATTCCTAATTTTATTCATATCGGCAACGTCTATTATTTTACCATTAGAAATTAATATAACCTTATCACAAGTATCTTCTACTTCGTTAAACATATGGCTAGACATAAAAATCGTTTTACCTTTTTTATGTTCTTCCTTTATCATATCTATAAAGGCTACTCTCATTAGCGGGTCAAGACCTGTTGTCGGTTCGTCCAAAATTAAAATTTCTGCGTCGTTCATAAGTGCAGCGATAAGGGCGGTTTTTTGCTTCATACCCTTACTCATTCTCTTTAAGTTTGCCCTAGTATCAAGTTGTAGACGAGAAATCATATCGTTAATCTTAGACATATCCTTTATCCTAAAAAATTCCGCCTGCCCCTTTAAAAATGCCGTGCCTGTTGGTAAGTCTGGAAAGCCGATTTCCCCCGGTACGTAACCTATATTGCGAGCAATTTTATAAGAATTTTCAAAACTAGACATATCAAGCACACTACACTTACCACTTGTAGGCTTAATGTATCCCAAAAGGCATCTAATAGTAGTAGTTTTGCCAGAACCATTTGTACCCACAAATCCCACCATTTCTCCCCGCTTAATTTCTAGGTTTATATCAAAAATCCCCCTGTTTTTTCCGTAATCTTTGGTAAGATTTTCGGTTTTTATTACGACTTCTTTATCCATTTTTTAGCCCCCTAAATACAGTGTCTTCTTTATAATATTTCATAAAGTAATCTTCTAGTGTTTCCTTAATATTTGCAAACTCCTTTATCTCGTATTTAGAAAGCAGACTCACCACCTTGTTTATTTGTTTATCATCTGTGATAATGGTTGCCTTTAATTTCTCTCCACTTTTACTTACGACCTTAAAGTACTTTACTTGTTTTGATTTTTTTATAAACTCCTTATAATCTTTATCGAATTTAAACTGCAAATTATACGTCTTTTGGGTAGCGTGTTTTAAGTCACTAGCATTGAAAATAGAAACAATTTCCCCATCTTTTATTATGGCTATCCTATCACACGTAGCATCTACTTCACTAAAAATATGACTAGATAATAAAATAGTCTTTCCCCTATTCTTTTCCGATTTTATAAGTTCTATAAATTTTTCTTGCATAACTGGGTCTAACCCACTTGTAGGTTCGTCTAAAATAAGTACTTCCGGGTCGTTCATAAACGCACAAATTATTGCCAGTTTCCGCTTATCTCCTAGGCTCATTTTTTTTGTTTCGCCCTTTAAAATCACAATATCTAGTGCAAAGTATTTTATGAGTTCCCTTAACCTACTATTGTTATGTTTACCCTGCAAATCCTGCATCATTTTTAAAAATTCCAGCCCCGTTAATCCTTGTGGCAGGGCAATTTCTCCCGGAATATACCCCACTCTATTTAGTATTTTATCATAGTTTTTAAATGTTTCTAACCCAAATAACTTTGTTTTACCTTTGTCAGGCTTTGAAAATGCCATAATATGCCTTATAGTTGTACTTTTTCCCGCCCCGTTTGGGCCAAGGAAGCCAAAGACCTCGCCCTTTTTTACTTGAAAACTAATATCAAAAACACCACGGTGAGAGCCATAATCTTTTGTTAAATTGCACACTTCTATTAAATCCATATCTATTAGCCTCCAAATAAAACCCGACTTTTTTAGTTTAACTATCTTATTGTAACAAATAAAACAAAAAAATAAAACCAATTTTGCACATTTGCCTATTTTTGTACAATATGTTAAAATTAATAATGTATAGCAAGATGATTTACCTAATATTATATTAAATTAATTTTAAATCAATTTATTATACAAGTTTTATTAAAACAAATAATATTGAACATATTATCTATTCTTTGTACAAAATTAGGAGGATAAAGTGAAGGCACCATATAGAAATGCCATTAGGTCAAAAGCAATGATAAGAAAGGCAATGCTTACACTATTAAACAAAAAACAGTTATCGGATATTAGTGTGACAGATATTGTAAAACTTGCCAACATAAATAGGGGAACTTTTTACAATCACTACAACAATCCACTTGAAATATTAGAGGAGATAAAAAATGAGTTAATTCAAAAGTTAAGCGAACTTTTGGCATCGTCTAAAACTCCAAGTAGCATAGACGATTTGTTAGATGTTTTTAATGAATATTTTCTTAAAAATGAAAAAGACTACAAAACAATAGTTAAGTCTATTCCATATTCCTTTGTAGAGAATATAAAGTACAGTTTTATACAAGAAGTTTCCAAAATAGACCTTGGCAAAACGTCTATAATTTCTGTCTATTTTGCAGTAAACGGCTTAATAGGGCTATATATGGACTATTTAAAAGAAAATCTTCCGTTTAATTCGCAAGACATAATAACCATGAGCAAAGAGTTTGTGCATAAGTTGTTTTTGTAAGAGCCCCGCATAAAATGTTTTTTTCTGCAAAAACTATTTTTGGGAGGTGTTCTATGAGTAAATCATTTAGACCTGGTGAGGTCGCCCCAGAAAGTGGCAATTATTCTGCTTATGATGCAGAAGGTCGTTGTGGTGGCGCTTGCTATCTAGAAAAGGGACAAAGGTTCCCTGCAACTCAACACTCTGGTAGTTATTATATGAAAGAAGACTAATTTTTCTTCTTTACTCTACTACCCAAAAAAATATCGGCTAGTGCCGATATTTTTGTTTTATTTATTTAACTATTTTTTAATTATTTTTCATTTTGCAATGTCTAACGTTTTTATTTCAAATTTTTTTTAAATAGTTTCCTTCACAACTCGTTATGATTTAACCTATTGGTATTTATAACTTTTTAATCTATTTTACTTTATGCTTTATCTTCTTTATCGTTTTTCTTGTTAGCCACTTCTTGTCTATCTTTTAGCAAATCTCTAATTTCTTTAAGTAAACCTTCTGTACTATTGTTATACTTTTCTTGGGCTTCTTTTTCTTGTCTTTCTTTCTCTATTTTTTCTAACTCCACCTTTCTTTCTTTTAAGGCTTGTTTACAGGCTTTTTTATCCTTTAAATTTATGCCTTTTGATTGCAAATATTCCTTTTCCTCTTTACTAGATGGTTTTATTCTATTTGCTGTGCTTCTAAACATTTCCGCACTTTTCATCATTACTTTAAGAGCGATAAATACACTCAGAGCAATAATTAAAAAGTTTATTAAGGTTTGAATAAAGTTACCATAATTCCACGAAAGAGTCACTGCGCCTTCGGCATCTCGTTGTAAAACTATCGCAAGGTCAGCCAAACTTTCCGCCCCCAAACCCCAAGTGATAAGTGGCATAATTAAATCATTTACAAGGCTAGTCACTATCGCGTTAAACGCGGTGCCTATTACAACACCTACTGCCAAATCAAGTATATTACCCTTGCTAATAAAGGCCTTAAATTCACTCCAAAATTTTTTCATTTGTTTATCTCCATTTTTTACTACACCTATTTTTATCATTTTTTTTAATTTATTTCAATTTTTTTGTAAATAAAATAAATTTGCTTTTTCTAAAATTTTTTCTAATTATAAATTATCATATTTTCTCACATTTTTAATTTGCTCTAATTTAAACCCTTTATCCACTTTATTAATATTTGTAACAATTTTTTGTACTTTGGATAATTTTCTCTGCGATTTGTTATCCCGCTATTAATCTCTATTTGCAAAGTAAAAATATTATCTATTTTTGCTTTTATGCTCCCCGAGATTGTCCTTTCTCCTGCTGTAAATGGGCTATCGATAGTTACTTTAAATTTGTTTTTTGCTAGTATTGCTACCAAATCTTCAAACTGAGGCTTAGCATTTTGAATGTTTTTTCCAAAATTTGTACCAAGATTTATATCTATTTCTCTCTTTTCGTTTAGCCCGTGAAAATCTAGCAAATATCTTATTTTGTTTTTGGCAATCATTTTTAATAAATCTTTTTTGTAGTCACTTTCTTTATCGTAATTTGCATCGTCACCATTGTTTCTAGTTTTTGAAATAAGGTATGAGCCTGTCATATTATACAAAAAAAGTGCCGTTGTTAAAGACCCCACTTCTCGCAATTTTATCTTGTTTTCTCTAATTTGAGACACTCCGTGCGGAGCAGAAATAATTACATTGTTCTTTCCGCCAAGGCACACGTGGTCAAAAAAGATATTTTTTTTAATAAAATCTCTTCTAAAATTGTGCAACTTATCAAAACTTTGCATAATAAAATTTAGTTTAACACTTAACACCACTAAAATCAAATTTTTATAAAACTATTTATCTTTTAGATTAATTATAACCTACAATAACATACTTTTAAAAAGTCACATAAGTAGTTTTTGCAAAATAACATATTAAAAATATTTTTTGTTATAATAAAATATATAAGTTGACAAGCAAAAAAAAGTTTGTTAAACTATCTTACGTTTTGGAGAAGTACCCAAGAGGCCAAAGGGGATCCCCTGCTAAGGGATTAGGCGTGTAACAGCGTGCGCGAGTTCGAATCTCGCCTTCTCCGCCAATTGTGAGCAATCCGAACACTTTGGGAAAGATTGCTCCTTTTTATTTTCTATGTATTCAATTTCTTGTGATATATCTGGCTTTTCATTTAACTTTAATTGCTTACTTTTATCACTTGTTATATTAAAGTA
>CALWKG010000002.1 GCA_944381205.1 uncultured Clostridia bacterium | reverse complement strand
CCACAATATTCAAGTGCTGCGATAAAAGTTGCAACAAAGAAAATACCAATAAAAATTAGCGCAACAACTTTTGCAATTCCACCACCAAGCGAACCGCCTGTCATAAGTGACGACAAAAACCAATATTCAAGCCCGAGCGCAGCACCAATAAAAAGCATTGAAAGGATGATTGCAAAAATTCTTGCACCAACACCCCCTCTTTCATATCTTCGCATATCTCTATAATGCCGACTAGGAATACTAAATAACCAACCTAAAAATTCCATAAATCCCCCTTTGTTGATTTTATATTAACATATTCAGTTCTTTAAAGTCAAATGTTCCTATTGACTTTTCATCATTTGTGACATAATAATCACAGAAATAATTTGATATCTTGATAATAGAATCTTTTAAAAATAAAAAAGCATAAGCGAATTTGTCTATACCATTTATTGTATAATAAAACAACCAGACCATCTGGGGACTAACAAAAAATCACGAACTTTTGCTCGTGATTGATGAATTTTTAATTTTCTAAATATGCAAAATCATATTATACGTCTAATCTTTGTCACCTTTTTTCAAATTTGCAAAAGGTTTATGCTTTTTAATTAATTCACTTTCAATCGTTTGTGGATTGTCGCAAACTTTATACCAAACATCAAGTTCGCCTGAATCTGCTAATTGCCATATATATCTGCCGCCCCAGTGGCCTATTTTTTCATTATTTCCAAAACGCATATATGCTTTAACTCGATTTTGTAAAGTTGCTCTGCTTTTTTGTGCTTGCGGATTGTCATTGTCATAATTGGCTCTGCCAATATACATAATTTTATGACTACTATAATACCATTTTTTCGATAATTCTTCTATTCCAACATTTGGATCTCTATCCTTAAAAAATCCTCCTGTTCCTTTCTCAAGGATTTGTGGTGTATCTTCACTCTCTCTTGTTACCGCATATACTCCCTTTTGCTTAGGCAATTTTTCTATCCATGTTCTCCAATCTTTGATTTTTCCTACTTTTGTAAATCCTTGCATTTCTTCTTCCAAATTCCTAAAATCCTCAACCCAATTTCTTTTGTGTTTAATCATTATTTCATATTTTCTGCATTCTGGACAAAAGCCTTCAATTCCACAAACACTACGCAAAAATGCCAGCTCTTCCCAAGATTCTTTTGTTTCAGTTGCATTGTCAGGAATTTCAAATAAAAATTTTTCTCTAACTGTAAATATTTTTCCGCAATTTTTACATTTTGTTTTAACATCGTATTTCATATTCCTATATCCCTTTTGGTTTGACTTTATTTTCTCATAGTTCTCGGTAAGCATACTTTTGCAAAAGTCCTCTTCCATAAACCAATACCTCGCTTTTTCTTTATCCTTTTTTACACCCCATCCATAAAAATAGAAATCGCCCAACAAAGCCATTGCCGCAATCAATCCTTGTTCAGCACATTTAAAAGCAAGTTCAAATGCTTTTTTATAATCTTGTTTAACACCTCGACCTTCACAATAACGACATGCCAAATTTAATTTGGCATGGATATCATCAATGTCAATCCTTTTCAATTTGCATCCAAAATCCTTTTCACTCATTTGTAAACCACCTAATATTCTTATACAATAAAACTTTCAAAAATCCTTGCATTTATTTATATCTAAATTTTATCACAACTCTTTGAATTCTGCATCGGTTTTGGCTTGAAATTATGCTACCTTTCTACAAATACATACACATTATAACATAAAATCCTCAATTAGAACTAAAATTTTAAAATATTTATCAACATAAAACAAAATTTTTAGATAAATGTTTTGTTAACAAAAATCCACGGGTATACCCCGTGGTTTTTCAAATTGGGGTAAAACCCCTTGTTCTAGCAGACGCGTAAACGCGTAGTCTACATTGCATATCGCGAACCGCTTACTTCTTCTTAAATGGATCTACAACCTCACTCATTATCATTTGCTCTATTCTTTTGTCTTCTTTTAATTGGTTCGCGATGTATTCCTTAGTTTTTTTTGTATTCTTTCCTACTGTATCTACATAATATCCTGTACACCAAAATTCTCTATGTCTATATTTTAACATCAGATTCGTAAACCTTTGATATATTAAAACCGTACTTTTGCCTTTGAGAAACCCCATAAACCCGCTAACGCTTAGTTTTGGGGGTATCTCAACTAACATATGTACATGGTCTGGGCATATTTCAGCCTCTATTATATTAACTTCTTTCCATTCGCACAGACTCCTTAGAATTACTCCTATCTCTCTTCTTTTTTCTCCAAAAAATACTTTTCTTCTATACCTAGGTGCAAAAACTATATGATATTTGCAATTCCAAGTCGTATGTGCTAAACTATTTGTGTCTTTCATGACAAACCTCCTATGTAATTTTTTTGTGTAGACTACAAAAAATCTTAACATAGGAGGTATTCTTATGTAAAGGTTAACCTTTTTTAAACCCCGGGACTATCCCGGGGTTTTTTGTTACAAAAAAATAGGCAGAGATTTTGCCTATGTTTTCTTTTTATGATTATACTCTTTTAACATTATTCAAAAAATTTCTATAAAATTTTTGAAACTACCATCTTCGCATATAATGTTGTATATTTCATCCCTTTTAAGTAATTTGAAGGCATTTTTCATTGATTTTTCTTTTATCACTTGCGAATTTATATATTTTATCACATTTGTTATGCTTAACCTCAATATTTCATCTACTTCGAGATAGAATTCGGGAATAGGGATTTTTTTATATTCACTAGAACTTTCAAGTATTTTTTCTATTGAAATCACTGACAAAACATCAACAACATTTTTAAGTTGTGCAATGCCATCATTTGCGGTTTTACACCTTATTTCCCCTTCAAGGTCAAAGGGACTTGTTACAAAAGCAATAGTGGGAATATGTAATTCTTTTGCTATCTTAGAAACAACTGGTGATGCACCAGACCCTGTTCCACCACCAAGACCTGCCACAACAATGATAAAGCTGCCATCTTTTATGCTGTTGGATATAAGTTCATTATCTTCTTCCGCGGCTTGCATTCCAAATTTAGCGTGTGCGCCTGTTCCCAGTCCTCTTGTGATTCTTTTGCCGATCCGTAATTGTTGGTTGGCACTATTCCCCATAAATGCCCAATCGGTATTTATATTTATATATTCAACATTTGGCATTTCACTTAAAGTTTCTATAAAACGAATTCCATAATCTCCAATACCAACAATTTTTATTTTAAAGTTTTTATTTTGTTTTTCCATTATCACTCCTCACAAAATGTTTCTTAAAATTTTTGTTAGCTCGTTTACATATTTCTTCTGATTTCCACATGAAGGAAACGAAGTATTAAAGACATTAGAATTTTCTGAATAGCCAATTCCCAAAATTGATGAAAAAACTTTTTCCATACAAGTTTTTTTGACAACTATAATATATTGAGGAGATAAATCTTTAATAACAGATATCAAATCTGAAATATATTTTTCAATTATTTTCCTTTTTGCACTATTAGACTCAATGTGGTTTATTGGTTCTTTGCAAACATCATACAGCCAACAACCTATTTCTTTAAATTTTGCGAGTGAAAAATCAATACCTACATTATTAAATGCCTCTTTTGTATATTTATATAGATTTGAATTTTCATCATAAAAGAAAGTTCCACCAAATGGGCGACTCTCTCCAACAAACAAAATTTTTGTTTTACTAGGTTTAAAATTGTTGCGCTCCTTTTCAAAATTCTCTGACTCAACAATATTTTTATAAATCAATGAACTCTGCTCCTTTTCTTTTTCTTTCTTTCTTTCTATTTTCAAATCTATCAACTCAATATAACTTTTCATTAGCATCTCCCTTTTTTAATTCTAATCTATCTTTTCAAAATATGGGTATGAGTTCATATAACAGCCCTTGCCTTTTATAGTAACAATATCACAATCATATTCACTAAGATATTTAATATTACGAGCAACTGTTTTTCGATCGCAAGATATTTCACAATAATTGCTGATTTGCTTGGCTATTTTTGTTTGGTGTAATAAACAATTTTCGCTACTTTCATATTTTAAAGCATCATAAACATACAAGATTATAAGTTTTTTAGATTTTTTCATTAGTTTTCCTCTCTATTTATATTATAACAAACAACATGGAACAAAATCAACCCAACCAAAATATATTTTATTTTTTAACTTTTTGTTTAATTCAAAACCTACAATTACTAGATAATTTTTTATACAAAAATATTTCTACATTTGGGGTTATATTATTTTATTTTTTCCCAACTAAACTCATTCCTTCCAAAATGCCCATAACAAGCGGTTTGTTTATATTGCGGTCTCAATAAATCGAGTTCCTTAATTATATTATTTGGCGAAAAGTCAAATTTTTTTTCTACATACTTATAAATTTTTTCGAGAGGCACTTTTTCAGTATTAAATGTATTAATATCCATTGAAATAGGTTTACTCATTCCAATCCCGTAGGAAACTTGTATCTCGCATCTATCCGCAAAATTATTAGCCACGATGTTTTTTGCAACATATCTAGCATAGTAAGCCCCAGCCCTATCCACCTTAGTGGCATTTTTACTAGAAAAACAACCGCCTCCAACACGTCCAACTCCGCCATATGTGTCAACTACAATTTTTCTTCCTACACAGCCACTATCCCCAAAACTTCCCCAAATTGTAAACATTCCGCTTGGATTTATGATATACTCAGTATTTTCTATTAATCTATTGTATTCTCTAATCACTGGAAGTATAACATTTATCCTTAACTTAGTTTCAATATCCTTATACGTAATTGATTTACTATGCGAAGCAGACAATAATATGGTATTAATTTTATTCGGCTTATCGTTTAAATATTCAACCGACACTTGGCATTTTGCGTCTGCATAAAAATAATTTGTAGTTCTTCTATAAATCTCGTATTGTTTCATCAACTTATGTGCCAAGATTATTGGCAAAGGCATATATTCCCTTGTTTCATTAGTTGCATAGCCATATATCATACCTTGGTCGTTAGCACACAACTCATTTTTTACAACAGCTTGATAAATATCCGGACTTTGGATACTAATTTCTTTTATAATTTTAAACTTATTTGTATAGCCTATTTCCTTTAAAATTTGCCTTGCTATTTTGTTGTAGTTTATTTTTGCTTTTGTGGTTGCTTCCCCATAAATAAACAACTTATCGTTTTTTATTGAACATTCAACTGCCATTTGTGACTGGTCATCTTGCCTTAAAGCCTCATCTAAAATAGCATCGGCAATCACATCACAAGTTTTGTCTGGGTGCCCAATATTAACACTTTCGCTTGTCAAAACTCTAATCATAACATACTCCTATCAAAATTAATCTTTTTAACATCGCTATCCAAATGGCACCAACACATTGCAGACATAATTCCCAAACGCAAATCTTTATCCACACCCATAAAAGCCCCGCAATCATCTTTTCTTAAATCAATCCCTTTTTCATTTATCCACCTACACCCATTCTTTTTGGCAAACTGCAAAAAAATTTTTGAGTCTTGTGACCTAACTCTAAAAAAAATATTGTTTCCCTTTTTTAAAAATTTTTTTAATTTTTTCATTTTTTCTCCTTATGTTTTTTTATTTCCATAAAGAGAGCAAGAAAAAACCCATCGGAATCGACAGGTTAAAATTCACATAATAATATTTATCCCCATCGAATCTGCCATTAGCACCTTGGTAAACTTTTACTAGGTTGCTGTGTGGTCTTAGGGGCAGTCCCTCGCACACTCTTTATGGATATAATTATATTAAATTAAATGAAAATAAATGTCAAATTTTAAGTAGTAAATCTTGGTAAAAATACTAGACAAAATATTCTCACAATTCAAAATAACAAAAAACTTAATTGGATTTATTGTTGTAACAATAATTTTATTAATTATTAAATTTACTTTAAATTAAATAAAAAGGCATTAATATTATTTTTTGAAAACAGTAAAGAATAATTACATAAATTAGAACTTTTAATAAGAATTGCACTCCACAATTTTCCAGTCAAAATATCCCGTCCAAGTTTCAAGATATTTTTCACCATCAAAAATTATATAGTTTGGATTATTAATAACTGCTCTAAGTCGATAGTCTCCCACTTCTACTGCCTGATTTGTAGAGCAATTTACAACTCCCTCTGGGGGTTCACCATTACCTACTGTAATACCAACTAGTTCTACCGTTTTTACCTCTCCGTCATAACAAAACTCAGAAGGCGCTGATAACTGAGCATTTGATACATCTACAATAGCCTTGTTAACAATGAGTGTAAAACTTATACTGTAATTCTCCCAATTTACAGTAACAGTATAACCATTTTCATTTGCTTTCATAGTCTGATACCCATCGTCAGAACAAGTAACTAGCAACTCATTAGGCTCAATGAAATTGGCCCCACCACTTTCATAGAATATTTGCCCGGCTATTGATGTCTTAAATTCATCAAAAGAAGGCCACAAACCATAAGTTGTTTCTATACAACCGCCATCTTCTTTAAAATGCGTATCACCAACAATAATTTCAAAATCAATTACAGGGTCACCTTTTTGCTTTTCTCCGCAAGCAGAAAGTAAAAAAATCACTGGGACAATCATAGCAATGGCAAGGCAAAAACTTAAAATTTTCTTTTTCATAAACTCTCCTTTTTATTAAAATAAAAGTATTTCCTGAAAAAGCACATATATAACTTTAATTATAAATTACCACAAGTCTAACAGTATTGCAAGTAGATTGTATATGTTACTGAACAAAAATTTAAAATTTATGTAAAATATTTGTTTTTATTAAAAATGCTATTTAAAACTTAAAAACATATATTTATGCTCTTTAAATTATTTTTTGTTATTAAACCTCAAAAATCTATTTTATTTTAGTTTTTTCTTTATTATTCAAACTACTGTTTTCTGAAATATTTACATAGTTGTTAATTATATAATTTGAAATTTTGTACAATGTAATTAAATTAAATATTAAACCAATAATCATTAAAAATGAATATGAATAATATATCCATTGTTCCGTAATTGCAAATTGCACATACAAAACAAAAAACAAAGACAATACGCAAAAAACACTTAAAAAAAATGAATCCTTTTGTCTATCTATACAGGCAAATATCACCCCGAAACAACACGCCATATAAAAAAATCTATCTAACATCTTTGGCATAAAAAACGGCATTATAAACGAAAAAACAAAAGCAAAAAACACAAAATCCTTTCCGCTTAAAGTTTTGTTTTTACTAAATTTTACAACAAACACAATTAACACTATCATAATTGCAAAGGTTACAATAACACAAGTAATTAATGCCGGTAAATACCATTTAGATTGACTATCTATTCCAAAAAAGTCAAAAACCAAACAAAAATTAGCACAATTTTGCGATAGCCTACCATAGTACCCTGTCTGAATAAAATACACTAAAATTGTATCCAAAACATCTGCCCCAAACAAAATTGGGACTAAATTTATCACATACATTAATGGGGCTAAGTATAAATCTTTCCATTTTAAATAGTGAGCACCGTCCCTATCTTTTACAATTAGCATTATAAACAATATTGGCACAATAAACAAAAATTGCAATTTGTTTGCAAAGGCAAGACCAACCATAACAAAAGATAACTTTGACTTGTGTCTTAAAGCAAAATAAAACGCAAGTAAAGAAAATGTTACATAAATTGCGTCGCATTGTGCCCACATAGTATATTCTATTAAAATCATAGGTAACAGCATAAAAAGAGCAAATCTCACAAAATTAAATTTTGTACCCCTTATATATGATACAATGAGTTCCATTGTAAAACACAATAATAACGAAAATAAAAGAGTTGAAAACTTTATTGCATACAGACTGTTAATGTTTAACTTTGCGATAATAATCAAAAAATAATTATAAATTTGGGGATAATTACTGATATTTGTTATGTTTATTAAGCAATCTCTAAAACTAAGTCCGCTATAAGTTTTTACCCACTCACTTAAATAAGCAATATAGTCACTAGATTTATAATCCGCAAACAAAATAACACAAAAGAAAACAACAAAAAGAGTTACAAAAAAAGTAACAAATCTTACGACCTTATGTTCATTATTTTCCTTTACAATTTTAATCCCACCTATTATTCCGATAGCAACTAGCACTAAAAAAACTAATCCAATATAAATGACAGTGTTGTAATCAAAATTTGTTAAATCTACAAAACTAAACGAAAAAATATTAAGTCCAAAAAACAATAAAGCAAGAAAACTTAGCCACACCTTTTGTGGTAGCGACATATCATTTATTATTTGCTTCATATTCTCACCAAAAAAAATTAATTCTTTTGCCTATTTTTTATTTCTTTGTCAACTATTTTAGGTAACTCGTCATAAGTAATTATCTTATACTTAGGATTTTCTCCCGCTAGGCTTATACAATCTCCTACCAAATAACAACTAATCCCACACGTAGTTGCTGGGTCACAGTCCTCCTTTTCGCTATTTCCAAACAAAATTACTTCATCTGCCTGCAAATTATTTTTAGTTAAAATTTCTGAAAAATAATTAGGATTTGGTTTACAAAAATGACAATTATCATAACTTGTTATATAGTCAAAATCCTTTTCTTGTAGCCCCACAAAATTCATTCTTTGCACCATAGCAGTTCTTGGAAAAACTGGGTTAGATGACAATATAGTTTTTAATCCTCGCTTTCTTGCAAATTGCACTACTTTTTTAGCCTTATCATTCTCACCACAAAAGACTTTTGTCTTTTTAAAATCGGTTGTATAAAAATCGTCAAACAAATCCTTATCTATTAACTTGTTATCACCATAAATTTTTGCAAATTCTTCCCAAAACACCTGTTCGTTAGTTTTTTGCCCGTTATTTTTTAACATTGCCTTAGTTCCCGACCAAACGGTATTTATTAATTTTTCTCTTTCGTACCCGACGTTCGCAAGTTTAGTGCTAAGCAAACCAAAATACCCTTTGGTAAATTCTTCTTCGTTCATAGGAAGTAAGGTTCCGTCCAAATCAAATAATATTGCTTTTAACATTTTTCCTCCTTAAAATATAACTTTCGGTGACAAATAGTTTAACACAAATGTTAGTAAATTGGCAAATAAATAAACAACGGACAAGTATTAATATAATAAAAATCTTTATTTTAAAATAAAAAATGATACAAAAATGTAATACTATTATAATTACAATTATTAATAATCTGCAAAACATTTATTTTTATGACTTTATCGTTAAAATTATAACGACACATTATTACAACATCATAGTTAAAATTGTAAAAATTTTTGGTTTTTTCTAAATTTTTCTAACTCATTTTTTTGTTTTTCTAATCCTTCAAATCCCAAACTTGCCTTTGTGTATAATTTGCTTTGTTCTACTCCATTTTGGTCATAGGCATTAATGTTAAGCATTTCCCCCATAAAAGCGGTCATAGTTTGAAGATAAAAAATAAGTTCTCCCATATTAAATTCGTCTACACTATCTAAAAATACGGCAAAACTAGGTCTATCAAGTTTTGCAAGTGATAGTCTAGTAGAATCAAACTCATTATTTAACAATTTTGATAAACTAATATTTTTTATTTCTAGCATAAAAGGTATATTATCGCTTGCTGTTATATCAAAACTACTACTTTTTACCTTTAAAAAAACAAATAGTTTATCATTTCTTCCTTCGCTGTATAATTGCAACTGGCTATGTTGGTCGGTAACACCCAATGCTTTTATTGGGGTTTGTCCTGTAAAAACTTCTCTACCCTGTCTATTGTATCTTTTTCCAAGACTTTCTGCCCAAAGTTGAGCAAAGTATTCACTGACCAGTTTTAATCTTTGGCTATATGGCATAAAAACAATGTTAGTTAAACCATTATTTAAGGCAACACTACAAATATGTGCGCTAATATATGCCAAATTACTACTGCTACTTTTTGCGTTTTCTCGTATATTCTTTGCGCCATTTAATAATTGCACAATATCAATTCCCATAATGCTTGCAGGCACCAATCCCACAGGGCTTAAAACACTAAACCTGCCACCAACATCTTGCGGAATGATAAAGGTTTTTAGCCCTAAATTATTTGCATAATCATATAGACTATTGCCCTTTGATGTAGTTACAAAAAGATTTTTTTGGACACTAATTTTTTTCTTTTTTAGTAAATTCAAAACAATAGACATTTGAGTAATAGTTTCACAAGTTGTTCCCGACTTGGTAATAATGTTAAAGGCAGTTTTCTTTAAATCCAAACTATTAAGCAAACTTACAAAATAATCTCCGTCTATATTATCTAAGACAAAGGTTTTTATTTTTTCTTTTTTATTAATAGAGTCAAAAAAAGCATATTTAAGCATCTTTACCCCGAGAGCGCTACCACCTATACCAAGAACAACAAAATTTTTAAATCTTTTTTTTATACTCTTTGCAAATTGCAATATGTCTTCAATTTGTTCACTATCAATATCGGGCAAATCAAGCCAACCCAGCATATCACTGCAATTTTTGTTAAAAATATTTGAAACACACATCTTTATGTCTGTTTTTTTTATAGAACCTACCTTGTTATGCCTAAAAATACTACAACTATTTATGTTCGAAATTTCTATTTCCACTTTATCCCTCTAATAACCTAATTTATGAGCACCAAAAATTGATTTGGTTTTAATAAAACTTGCTCAAAATAATCGTTCCCATCAAAATAATTTGTCATTTTTTGTTCCAAATCAAACTCAAAAGGTTCACTTGACCTATTTAAAACCACAATTACCTTTTGATTATCCATTTGTCTTTTATATGCCAAAACACCGTCCTTTGCATACAACAACGAAAATTTGCCCTTTGACAAGGTTTTGTTTTGCCTAAGCCTACCCAAAGAAACATACCACTTAATTAATTCTTTATCTTCCTTTCCCCAAGGATATGTTGCTCTGCAATATGGGTCCAAAGTACCCTGGACTCCTGCTTCGTCCCCGTAAAATACCGTTGGTATACCCATAATTGTATATTGCATAACAGTTGCCATTTTTAGCCTTTGCTTACCAATATCATACTCACTAGTAGTTAAAACGCATTTATCTTTATAATCTATATCGCGATTTACTCCAAGAAAAGTTATCGCCCTTGCAGTATCGTGAGTATCAAGTATGTTCATAAGATTATTTTGAACCCCTTTGGGATATTGGTCTAGTATCATACTAATAGTATTTTTAAAGTCTTGTTCATTGCCATACTTAACAAAATTCAAAATTGCATTTTTCATAGGATAATTTGTAACACTGTCTAAATTGTCCCCAAGAAAATAGTTTTTGCGTTCACCATAAGCGATTTTACAACTAGCATCTTCCCAAACTTCACCTACCATAAAAGCATTTTTATTAACTTTTCTGGCACGTTTGCTGATGGCTAATGAAAACCTATTAGACAACTCGTCTACGACATCTAATCTAAATCCAGAAATGCCCATCAACATATATTTTTCAATTATTCCGCCACTACCAGAAATAAAATCAAAAAAGGAAGAATCTTCTTTCGTCTGTGGCAAAGTTTTTACACCCCACCAGCAAGAATAACTATCATCATAAAAATCATACCACGAATAATACTTTGAATTTTTGCTTTGATAAGCCCCGATGGTAGGATACCTACCTTCTCTATTAAAGTATTCGCTGTCGCTACCAGTGTGGTTAAAAACTCCATCTATTATAATGCTTATGCCACGATTTTGAGCTTCGGTGACCAAATTTATGAAATCTTTTTCAGTGCCAAACATACTATCTAACCTACTATAACAAGCCACGTCGTATTTATGGCTACTATTGGCTTCAAATATAGGTGACAAATAGATCATTTTCACATTAAGAGATTTTAAATAGTCAAGTTTTTTTATAATTCCCTTAAAATTACCACCATAACAGTTAATGTTACACCTTTCACCGCTAGGAGTGTATTCCTTATCAATCTCGCTATCCCAACTAGGTAATAAATTTAGTCCTTTCCTTGCGTTAACCTTACCAAATCTATTAAATCTATCTACAAATATATGATAAATAATTCCATCTTGAAGACTAAAAGAACTATCTTTGTTTATTACAAGTTGAAGATAATTTATGCCCGCGTTTTCCAGTGACAAATCATAGTCTTCGCCTCTAAAAAGTTTAAAATAGCCGTCATCACAATCCACTTCAAAGTGATACCAATAAAAACCAGCCTCGTTAAAATTTTGAGTATAAGTAAAATAAGTATACCATTCGTCACAAAAAGAAAGTTGCATAGGATAGCAATTATCTTGTTGCTCGTCCCTATGTATGACAAACAAAGCAGACTTTACCAAAAGGTGTTTTCTAACTTTTAGTAAATAGGTAATTTTCCCCTTTTTTAAACAAACACCGCTAGGATACTTGTTTTCTATTGGATTATAGACAAAATCTTTCATATACCCCTCGACAATTAAATTTACTCCCTTATACTTTTTAAATTCCAAATATTTTTTGCGTATTCCTTAATACTTCTATCCGAAGAAAAAAATCCAGCCTTTGAAATATTTATTAAACTCATTTTGTTCCACAAATATTGATTTTTATAAATCTCGTCCATTTTATAATAAGTTTCTAAATAACTATCAAAATCAACTAGGCACATATATGGGTCTGCCCTGTCGCCTTCTGTAAGATATCTTGCAATATCAGCAAAACTTTCCCCATTAAAGCCTACTTTTAACCTATCTATTACTCTTTTTACGTTAGGATTGTTATTGTAAATATCTATTGGTCTATAACCTTTTTTCCACTCATTATCTACTTCACTACTACTGAGCCCAAAAATAAAAATATTTTCCCTGCCAACAAGTTCACACATCTCGACATTAGCACCATCATAAGTGCCAAGAGTTAAAGCACCGTTAATCATAAACTTCATATTCCCCGTGCCACTTGCCTCTTTACCTGCAAGACTAATTTGCTCGCTAATTTCACTGGCGGGGATAATATGCTCTGCAAGAGTTACATTATAATTTTCAAGGAAAACCACTCGTAATTTGCTTGAAATTTGTGGATTTTTATCTATTTCCTGAGCAAGTTTATTAATTAACTCTATTATTCGCTTTGCCATATAATATTTACTAGCAGATTTTCCAGCAAAAAAGAAAATTTGCGGGGTCACATTTTTATTTGGGTCTTCTAGCAAGTCTAGATATAGATAAATTATTTTAAGCACATTTAATAACTGCCTTTTGTACTCGTGAATACGCTTTATTTGCACGTCAAACCGCATATTATAGTCTATATCAATATTCTGCGTTTTTTTTATGTACTTACTAAAATCCTTTTTATTTTCCAACTTAATTTTATATAGGGTATTTAAAAATGCTTTGTCTTCGTCTAACTTTCCAATTTTCTCTAATTCTTCCGGCTTTAAATAAAATGCTTTGCCAATAATGCTAGAAATGGCATTAGTGAGCCTTGGATTAGCCTGACAAAGCCAACGTCTATGCGTAATACCATTAGTTACGTTGGTAAATTTATCAGGATAAAGCCTAGAAAAGTCATAAAATAGTTCATTTTTTATAATATCGCTATGTAGTTTGCTAACCCCATTTACCCTTTTACTCCCAATAACTGATAAATTTGCCATTCTCACTTGATTTTGGCTAACAATAGACATTTTTTCCACTTGTGACAAATCAAAACTATCTGAATTATTATCCAAAAGTTCTTTTGTAAACCTTTTATTAATTTCACATACAATTTGGAAAATCCTAGGCAAAATCGTCTTAAACAAGTTTTGGTCCCACTTTTCAAGGGCTTCCATAAGCACGGTATGATTGGTGTAGTTTACAGTTTTATTTACTATACCCCAAGCCCTATCCCAATCTAGTCCATAATCATCTAACAAAATGCGCATAAGTTCTGGTATGCAAAGGGCGGGGTGAGTATCGTTAATGTGTATTGCAACAAAGTCCGGTATTTTATCCAAATCTCCTACCCTTTTTACGTGTGAAGTTATTATATTTTGCAAAGCCGCGGATACTAAAAAATACTGTTGTTTTAACCTTAAAGTTTTGCCTTCATAATGGTCGTCGGCTGGATACAAGACTTTACTAATCATTTCAGTTTCGCTGGCTTCTGCCACTGCTTTTACGTATGCTCCTTGGCTAAAACTATTTAAGTCAAATTGGTTTATACTTTTTGCTTCCCACAATCTTAAAACAGATACTCCGTCACTTTTATAACCACTAATTAACATATCGTATGGTATAGCCTGAACTTCGCTATAACCTGAATATATTGGTATCATTCTGTTATTAGCATAACTTTCCCTAACCTCACCACCAAAACGAACAATAACGGATTTTTCTTGCCTTTTTTGTAGCCACAAATCACCAGTACTACGCCAACTATCAGTTAGTTCTATTTGTTCTCCATCTACAATTTTTTGCTTAAAAAGTCCATATTCGTACAAAATGCAGTGGCCCATACTAGGGTACTCCAAAGTCGCAAGGCTATCCATAAAGCACGCGGCAAGCCTGCCAAGTCCACCATTGCCAAGAGCAGGGTCTAACTCTACTTCGTAGACATTTTCTATATCTATGTTATGCTTTTTTAAAACTTTTGTAAAAACATCATCTATTTGTAAATTAAATAAGGTGTTTCGCAAATTTCTACCAAGCAAAAACTCCATACACAAATAATGTACTCTCTTTGCTTTTTTGTGTTTTAATTCTTTATAATATTCCTCTCTTTTTTCTAGTAATATATCGTGAACATATAATGTTAATGCTTTATAAATATCCCTTTCGTTCGCTTCTTTTATAGAAATAGCCAAATACTTACCTAAATAATCGTCGAGTGATTTTTCTGCTTTTTGTTCTGTTAATTTTATCAAAATATTTCTCCTTATTTTATAAGAGATTTATATAAATCTAGGTATTTTTTAGCGGAATTATTCCAACTAAAATCTTTGCTCATAACAATCTTAACTCTATCATTAAACAACTTTTTATTTTTGTAATCTTCTAGTGCTTTGTTTATTTGATAATACAAGTCTTCCGCATTATAATTAGTAAATGTATATCCATTACCGCCACCTTCACAACCAAAGTCCTTTATACTATCTTTTAATCCACCTACTTCCCTTACGATAGGTATAGAACCATACCTACTGGCTATCATTTGGCTAATACCACAAGGCTCTATTTTACTAGGCATAAGGAAAATATCACTTCCCGCATAGGCTTTTCTTGCCATATCATTATAGTACTTATCCACAAAAACCCTTACCTTATCTTGATGCCTATTTTGTAAATCTTTAAAATAATCTACGTACCATCTATCTCCTGTGCCAACTACTATTAATTGCACATTCTTTTCTAGTACTCTGTCAAGAATTTTCATAAGAAGCCCAATCCCCTTATGAGATACAAGTCTGCTAACAACAGCAATTAAAGGTATATCCTTATCTTGCTTTAAACCTAAATCCTTTTGCAAAGCAAGTTTATTTTTTACCTTTCCGTCCAAACTATTTATATCGTAATTATAGTAAATAGCCTTATCCGTCTTTGGATTATAAAAATCATAATCTATCCCATTTAAAATTCCACACAACTTATACTCATTGCGGATAATAATATAGTTTAACCCACCGCTACAATATGACTCTTTTAAATTATCGCAGTAACTTTCACTAACAGTAGTAAACTTGTCACTAAACTGTATTGCCGCTTTGGTCAAATTGATATCGTTGTTATATTCCAAAAAATTTTTAAATTTGTAATCTATACCAAACAAATCTGACAGATTTTCCATACCATAAATACCTTGGTATTCTACATTATGAATGGTATAAATGTTTTTTATGTTATAGTATCTTAAATCTTGCCAAGAGCCTGTTTTGATATATGAAGACACAAGAGCCGATTGCCAGTCGTTACAGTGAATAATATCTGGAAAATAATTTAAGACCTGCAAACTTTCTACCACGGACTTACAAAAATAAGCAAACCTTTCCCCATCGTCATAAAAGCCATAAGGTTTTTCTCTTTTAAAATACCTTTCATTGTCCACAAAGTAGTATGTAACATTGTCTTGATTCAGTTTAAAAATCCCGCAATATTCCTGTCGCCAAGCAAGGTGAGTTGTAAAATTACACACAAATTGTAATTTTTCAATATAACTTTCCTTAACACTTGCGTAAAGAGGCAACATTACACTTACATCTACTTCGTTATTTTTTGCTATGGCCTTTGGCAAACTCCCTATTACGTCACCTAAGCCCCCTGTTGCAACAAAAGGTTGGCACTCGCCTGCAACAAACAACACTTTTAGTTTTTTAACAGACGCAAGGTTTCTTTGCTCTCTTTTTTCTACGGCATCAAAGTTGGTTTTTTCGGCTATTACTTTTATATCCTTGTTAGCATTTTCCCCTAGTGCTGTCTCAACCTTATCAGTTGTAGCAGTGATTTTATTTCTACTAAGATTAATTGCGCTTACTTTTTTTGCAGTTTCCACTTTTGGCTTAGAAACTACTTTTTTTGCCATTTTTGTAACTGTATCACTCTTAACTTTTTTTGTGTTCTCCTTAGAAGAACTATCAACCTTGGCTACCTTTTTGCTAGTAGAATTTACCTTTACAGGAGTATTCTTTTTAGAAATTTTTGTGCTAGAAATAGCCGATGATTTAGGACTAGAAGACACTTTTTTATTAATTTCTTTTTTGGTGGCAGAAGTTGATTTTTTTTCTAGTTCTTCGGTCTTAGCAACAGCCTTTTTACTACTAGCCCTTTTTATAGCAGTAGTCGTGCTAGATTTTTCTTTTGCTTTTAATGCCATATTTTTATTCTCCTCTTTACTTAAATCTAGTTTTGTTTTTTGTTGTGATACTACCTTATTATTTTGCTTTTTAATCTCTTTTGTATTCTTTTCCATTATTTTAACCCAACCTTATTTTTTTATTTTTTCGCTTTAAAAACACTCCACTTAATGCCGGAATTTTAATAGTTAACTTATAATCTCTCCCGTTATATTTTTGCCTCTCTGCCCTAACTATACCATTTAAAATATCTCTACCACCAAATTCCTTACTATCGGTGTTTAAAACCTCTTGGTACTCTTGTCCGTCTACTCCAAAACTATAATTTAACTGGTCATTTGGAGAAAAGTTTGCCGCAAAAATCATACTCCCGCCACTTTTATCGTATCTTTCAAAAACAACCACATTTTGATTTTTATCGTCTGCTACCAACCAACTAAAACCCGACCACGAAAAATCATCTTCGTACAATTCTTTATTATTTAAGTATGTTAAATTAAGTTTTTTAACAAACTTGTGCATATTGTTATGGGTCTCAAAATCTAATAAACAAAAATCAATTCCTGCCATATAATCCCATTCTTTAAACTGAGCAAACTCTGTACCCATAAAGGTCAGTTTTTTACCTGGGTGGGCATACATATATGCTAGGTAGGCTCTCATTGCCTTAAATTTGTCATTGTATTCCCCAAACATTTTATTTAAAATAGAACATTTCCCGTGAACGACCTCGTCGTGTGATAGTGGTAAAATAAAATTTTCGCTAAAAGCATAGAACATCGAAAAAGTCAACTTATTGTGAATAGACTTTCTAAAATAAGAGTCTGTTTTCATATATTCTAGACTATCGTTCATCCAACCAATATTCCACTTAAAGTTAAATCCCAAACCGCCCACATTTGTAGGCTTAGTAACAAGAGGCCAAGCGGTACTTTCTTCGGCAATCATAAGTATGTTTGGGTATTCCTTAAACATTGCTTCGTTAAGCCTTTTTAAAAATTCTATTGCTTCCAAATTTTTATTATCGCCATTTTGATTAGGAACCCACTCGTTAGGTTTTTTGTCATAGTCCAAATACAACATTGAAGCCACAGCATCTACCCTAAGCCCGTCTATGTGATATTTTTTCACAAAAAACATCGCGCTAGAAATTAAAAAACATTCAACTTCGTTTCTCCCATAATCAAAGCGCCTCGTTCCCCAAGTTTTATGCTCCTTTCTATCCCAGCCTTGATTTTCGTAAAGACAAGTTCCGTCAAATTCAATTAAACCATAATCGTCTTTTGGAAAATGCGCCGGTACCCAATCAAGTATAACCTGCAAGCCATTTTGGTGACATTTATCCACAAAATACATAAAATCTTTTGGTTCGCCAAACCTAGACGTTGGAGCAAAATACCCCGTAACCTGATACCCCCAAGAACCATCATACGGGTATTCAGTAATAGGCATAATTTCTATATGAGTATACCCCATTTTTACAACATAAGGTATTAACTCATCGGCAAGCATTTTGTATGTGTAATACGAACAATCACTTTGCTTTTTCCACGAAGTAAAACTAACTTCGTAAATGTTCATAGGGCCATCATAATTATTTTTCTTTGCCCTGTACTCTAAAAATTTTTTATCCCCCCACTCGTAACCTTCTATATCATATAGTTTCGAAGCCGTTCTTCCATTGGTTTCTTGCATAAAACCATAGGGGTCTGCCTTTAACCTTGCATAATTTTTTTTATCTACAATCTCAAATTTATAATTGTCAAATTGCTTTGCCCCTTCAACAAATGCTTCCCAAACTCCCTCATTACTAATACGTTTCATAGGATTTTTTGTGTTATCCCAGTTATTAAAATCCCCAACAACGTTAATCTTACTGGCATTTGGAGCCCAAGTACGAAAGACATACCCACTCTTTTTGTTTTTTATCATAGGGTGAGCGCCTAAAAACTCATAGGCACAGTAATATGTGCCTTGATGAAACAAATATAATTCTCTTTCGTATTGTTTTTTCATTTTTCACCTTTTCCTATGACTTTTATTATTTTTATCTTGCGTAAATTTTGTTAATCTCTGCAAAGTTTTTAAAAACATCGTCATTAAAACTATTTAATTTCCATTCCCAATTACCACTTGGCACACCCGGAGTATTCATTCTAGCGCTTTTGCCTAGTTTTAGTAAATCTTGCATGGTAAAAACAACTAAGTTTGCACTACTTCTACATAAACATTTTATAGCCCTGTCAACTACCGCTTCGTTGCCCCATTCTAGTGGCATATCAAAATATCTTTTAAACCTGTTTATTTTATCCCAATTGCCTTCACTAAGTAGACCCATAAAAGTATCATTGTCATGCGTACCTATGTATGCCACGCAATTTTTTTCGTAGTTATGTGGCTTGTGTTCACTATCATTATCACTATCAAAGCCAAACTGTAAAACCTTTACCCCGGGAATTTCAAACTTATCTTTTAAAGTTTTTACACTGTCTGTTACAATACCCAAATCTTCTGCAACAATTTTTCCTGACGTTGCCTTTACTATAACCTTTAAAAGTTCTTCCCCTGCGCCTAATTTCCATTTTCCGTGTTTTGCATTTTTACTCCCCGCCTTGACTGCATAGTACTTATTAATCGCAACAAAATGGTCAATCCTTATAACATCAAATAATTGCGATAACCTTTTAAACTTCTTTTCAAAATAACTATAATTGTGCTTTTTCAGGTATTCATAATCATAGATTGGGTATCCCCATAACTGCCCGTCTTTGTTAAAGTAGTCTGGCGGAACCCCCGCCACCAAATTATCACCTTTACCTATTTGCCACCCGCTAGGATTTGCCCAAACGTCAACACTATCGCGTTCGACATAAAATGGAGTATCTCCAAAAATTTCTATCCCCTTGCTATTTGCGTACTCCTTTATTTTTTTGTAATCCTTATCAAGTAAATATTGTATCAAAATTATGTCTTCTATTTCCTGCCTGTTTTCTATAAAAAACTTTTGCAATGCTTCCTTCTTTCTATCTTTCAAGTTTTTTGGAAACAAATACCAAGGCAAGTCGTACTTATTCTTTATGCTGACGTACATTGCATAATCTTTTAACCAATAACCATTTTCCTTTTCAAATTGCGATAAATCAAATTTACCGCGCCAGTTATCACACACCATCTTTAAGACTTCTTTAAATCTCCTTGTATATTCATCTAAATTGCTACACTGGGTTAAACCTTGCAAATCTGCTTGCGGTAAATATGAACTAACGTCTAAAAAAATAGGATTGATTGCAAACGAACTAACTGCACTATACGGAGAATTACCAAACATCGTAGGTGACACGGGTAAAATCTCCCAGACAGAAAATCCGCCAACACTTAATAAATCAATAAAATCATAACACTCACGGGAAAACTTACCCCAACCGAATTTATTTGGTAGTGAGGTAATATGTAACAAAACACCGCTTTTTCTTATGTTATCCATCATAATCTATCCACTCTTACTTTTATTTTTTGTTACAAAATGCCAAAGTTGTTGTAAAAAAACTATTTTACAAAATTTCAATAATTTTATAAAAATATGTTAGTAATAAATTTTCTTAGTGTTATCGTTTTACTGTAAATATTTTAGCATATTTTAACAACTATAAACAACCAAATTAACACACTTTTTTTATTTATTTTTTTAATTTTATTGTTTTAAAAATTTACTTAAAAAAACAATTAGCATAAAAAATTTTTATAACACTATATCACATCTCAAAGACATTAAAAAAAACTACCTTAAATAATATTTGCGGTAGTTTTTAATTGTTTTATGAATTTTTTTTAATTTTTTCACTTTAAAATTTACTGGGTCCAATAAATTTAATTCTTTTTAAACGAATCTTTAAGTGAGATAGTAGAATTAAAAATGTATTCGTCTTTTGTAGAATCTTTATCAAGAGTATAGTAGCCCTTACGCATAAACTGATAGTGAGAATAAGGAGTTGCGGTCTTTAAAAATTTTTCCGCCTTAGCCCGTGAAGTCACAAGTGAATTTTGCTGTAAAATCTCGTCAATTTTTACACCTTGTGCTAGTGCTTTACCCGGCCATAAATATTCATCTTTTGTTAAATTTTTAAAATCCCTAATTGTGCAATCAAAACTATTGCACTTTGCAACAAAATGAATGGTGCCTTTGACCTTGATATTGCTACCTTCTTGCCCGCTTTTTGTATTTTTTAAATATTCACACTCTAAGTGGTCAATATCCCCGTTGTTGTCATAAACAACATTGTTGCACTTTATAACATAAGCACCCTTTAACCTTACAATACCATTAGGGGTTAGCCTATTATACTTTGGTGGCGGATTATCAGAAAAATCTTCCCTTTCAATATAAATTTCTCGGGCAAAAACCGCTTTATGTTTGCCAGAATTTTCGTCATTAGGGTTGTTTTCTATCTCAATTTCTTCTGTAACCCCGTCTTCCATATTTGTAATTATAACTTTTAATGGATTTAAAACCACCATCGCCCTAGTTGCCACTTTGTTTAAATCTTCCCTAATATAATATTCTAGTGAAGAAAAAGGTATGGTGCTTTCACTAGCCACAACCCCGCAACTTTTTACAAAATTTTTAATACCCTGAGCAGTGTATCCGCGTCTTTTCATACCCACAATAGTAAGCAACCTCGGGTCGTCCCAACCCATAACATATTTACTTTCAACCAGTTGCTTTAAATACCTTTTGCCCAGTAAAACATTTTCTAAGTTAAGAGTAGAAAACTCTCTTTGTTTTGGCTTAACTTCCCCGTCCCAGCAATTATCCACAAACCATTCGTATACTTCTCTATGCACTCTAAAAGTGATATCGCACAAACTATACGTTACCCCTTCTAATGCGTCTTCCATAGGGTGAGCAAAATCATAGATTGGATAAATGCACCACTTATCACCAGTTTTGTAATGGTGTTCGCGAGAAATTTTATACATTATTGGGTCACGCATCAAAATATTTGGGTGACTCATATCTATTTTTGCCCGCAAAGTTAAACTCCCGTCTGGAAATTTCCCCGCGCGCATTTCACGAAAAAGTTTTAAACTTTCTTCCTTTGGTCTATCTCTATACGGGCTATTTATCCCCGGGGTTGTTAAAGTACCCTTCATTTTAAGTTGTTCTTCTTGGCTTAACTCATCTACGTATGCTAACCCCTTCATAATAAGTTTTTCTGCCAAATTATATATACCTTCAAAGTATGCCTCACTGGCATAAATTACTGCCTTTGGAGTATAACCTAACCACTTTAAGTCATCTAAATAACTTTCAGCAAATTCACCCTGCTCACGACTCGGATTGGTGTCGTCCATTCTAAGATAAGTGTATCCCCCAAATTTTAATGCTGTTTCAAAGTTTATTACCCAAGCCTTACAATGCCCTATGTGCCAATAACCACTTGGCTCTGGCGGACAACGAGTAATAACCTTATCAATTTTGCCTTCCCTTAAATCTTTTACGATTTCTTCTTCTATAAAATTAGTTGGTGTAATATTCTCTATATCCATTTTTCTGCTTTACCTTTTTATTAATAATTACTCCTTTCCCTGTTTTTAAAGTGCTTTGATAACACCCCAAATAAAAGGTAATTGGACATTAACAACAATTTAATTAGTTTACTTTTTTTGCTATAATTATAAACTTCATCATCTGTTTGTTTAAGTTTAGTTAAAAATTCCTTCACTTCTTGCTTGCCCTGTTTTTTGTCATCTATAAATAAAAATATTTTCGTCTGGGTCCAAGTCATTATTTTAATTCTGTTTAAAATGTATTCCCTTTGCGGTAAAGACAAGGTATCTCTTTTTTGCAAATAATAAGTTATTAAATTAAACAAAATCTGCTGATGATAGGCTCTATTTTTTACTAAACTTGTCACACTTACACTTTGATTTTCATTTTCTAACCTATAAATATATATTATATCATTAAAGTAACTAACCGTTTTTACATAAGGGATAGGATATAAAACATATTCTGTGTCCGTATAATATCCGTTATCAAGTGTAATTTTGTTGTCTTGCAAGATACTAGTTTTATACGCAATAGTATGCATCTCATTAGGTAAATTTGGTTGTACTTCGTCAAAGTTTAAACTTTCCCCCACAGGCAAATCTTTAAACCTTTTTTCGTCAAACAACTCCTTTGTCTTGTTGTTTAAACAGCAGTAATCACTTATAACCATATCCGCATCGCAATTTTCCAAAAACTCAATAAACGCATCTAAATTTTTGGTCATTGCCATATCATCTCCGTCAAGCATCCTAAAATATTTTCCCGTTGCATTTTTAATACCATAATTAACGGTAGAACCAGCACCCTCGTTTTGCTTTGCAATAAGTTTTATTGTGTTTGGATATTTATCTAGATATTTTCGTACATAATCAATGGTATTGTCTTTGCTACCGTCATCTACTATTATAAGTTCTATTTTGTCACGAGATTCACTTTCACAAAAAGACTTTATATTGTCTTCTATCATATCCCTTAAATTATAGCACGCGACACTCACACTTAATACCTTTTCCAATTTTAATTTTCTCCCTTTACATAAATATCTTCCAAAATTTTAGCCGAACTTTTTGCATCGTAGCCCGCATTGCGAACTATTTCCCCATAAAAACTCCTACCAATCTTTTTATCTTTGTTTTCTAAAATTTTTTCCACCCACACATCTTCATTGTCTATTGGTAAAAACTCTATTATGTCCGTTAAATTCGCTTCTTGTGGAACTTCACTAGATGCTAAGGTATAAAGTCCTGTGCACTGGGATTCTACTGCCACAATTCCTAAGCCTTCAAAGGTTGAAGGGAAAATAAACATATCACTAGCAAAAAGTATATTTTGAACGTCGCTTCTCTTTTCTAGCATAATTACATTATCAATAAGCCCACTATCGTTAAGTTGCTTTTTAATATCTTCCTTTAAATCTCCGTCGCCTACAAAAATCATTTTAAAATCATTTAATTTTTGTTTTAATTTTGTAAGTATTTTTATTGTAAATTGGTGATTTTTTTCAATAGTAAATCTACCAACTTGACATAATACAAGGGAATTACCTAAATTAAAATCTTTCCTATATTTTTGTCTTATGTCTTCGTTAAAAGTAAATTTTTCGCAATCAATACCATTATTTATTACCCTGCATCTATTTTGTTCCATTATCTCTTTTGGGTACTTAAACTCGCCCGCAAGTTTAGAACACGCAAAAAATAAATCTGCGTATTTACTAATACGTTTGTCACTATACTTTTTAATTAGTTTATGCTTAAAAGTATTAATCCCGCTAGCATGAGAATGGACAATAACTCTTTTTGTTCCCATTTTTTTTGCTATTTTAGACACAGTTAACAAAGTAAACACACTGCCCGAATGTATATGAACACAATCAAACTTATTATTTTTTAAGAACTTTTTAAACACTTTTGACAGTTTAAACTTTCTAAATAAACTATGATAGTCATCATCGTTAGCAACGATAATTTCCTTTCTATTTAAAGCGAGTTCCATTAATATCTTGTTATCACAAGCATACGGGGTAAAAAAAGTATAACTTATGTTACTATTTTTAAAATTCTTATACATATTAATTATAAAGGCTTCTTGACCGCCGTAATGTAGTGGCTCTCCAAAACATTCTAACACCTTTATTTTAGTGTTTGGTCTATAAAAATATTCGATTTTTGGGTCAAAAGTTTTAGATGCTTTATAACCCCTTTTTATGATATTTAACTTTTCCTTTTTACCTTCTTTTTTAGACTTTAAAATCTTAAATCTGTGCAAATTTCTCTTTAAAAAATTATAAACTTTACCCTTAAAACCTTGTTTTCTATAAAAGTAACCTTCGTTACGATAAGCATAAAAATATCGTGAAATCCTATCAATACTATCCGAAGATATATCAACCCCAATATTTTGGCTAGACTTATGAAGCACAACACTATTAGGTACAAAATAACAGTTATATTTTTTAGACAATCTTGCGGAATATTCCCAATCATCGCCCCAAATAAAGAACTCTTTTATAGGTAATCCCATATCTTCCACTACACTAGCCTTAACAAAAAAGGACACAAAAGATGCCAGTTTTATTTCTTGAAAATTATCAAAATCGGTCAATTTTTTTGATAAACTTAACCTTTGTATATTCATTTTGCAAATTGAATTATCTTTCCAAAGCACCTTACTAGACAAATAACCAAAGTTATCTTCCAATCTATCTGCGCAACTAAGAAGTTCGTCTAAACTATTTTTTTGCACAATGGCATCATCGTCCATAAGCCAAATATAATCTGCATTTTGCTCTAAGGCTCGCTTTATACCAAAGTTAAAACCGCCCGCCCCGCCAATGTTTTCACCAGTATTGAAATAAAAGGTATTATTGTCTAATAATTCCTTAGCCCTTTCTTCTGTTCCGTCAGTACTTGCGTTATCTATAATTAAAATTTGCAAATTATTGTTTTTTAAATTCTTTAAAGCGGTAATACACTCCAATAAAAGTTCGCACCTATTATACGTTACCACCACCGCAACCACTTTTTTGTTCATACATCTATCTCCTTGTTTTCTACATTTATTTGGTTATCAAAATCTTTTTTGTATACCATCTCCCCAAATGCTAACAATAACACATTATAGTAAGGATACAATAAATACGGCTCTATAAACGATTGAAGTAACATAATAATTATAAGGATTACAAACCAATAATTTTTATTATCAAAACTCCTTTTTATAACAAAACAATAAAGACCAACCATTGCAATTAAAAATACTATACCGTTTTCAATCAAAATGGAAAAATAAGAGTTATCCAAAAATATATAATTTTCCGGCTGAGCAATTACACCATTTTCTATCTTACCAACTATCGCCCGAAAATCAGACCCAAATATTGGCACTCCTTCTTGCATTATAGCAGTAAGTCCATACCCCAATCTATTACCCAATAATTCGTTTATTTTTATTGCAAAAGGCACTTGTTTATAATATAAAATTAACAGCAAAAACGACCCTACCATAACTAAAACAGGGAGCGAAATACAAACAATTTTTACAAATTTGTTTACCTTATCTGCTTTAAAAAACTTTGATAAAATTACCATTCCCAGCAAAAGTATCGATAAAAAGCAATCGCATCTGGAATCAGTAGTAAAATAAAGTAGCATAATAAACATTAGATGAGATATAATCTCTGCAATGGAAATTTTACCTTTTGTGCTATACACCCTTAAAACCAAAATTGTCAAATATAAAGTTGCCGGCACTAAAACATAATTAAACCCCAAGCCGTATCTTATGACACCATCACCCCTATAATTTACAATATTAGTTATTATCCCAGTTGTTCCTAAAAAAAGCACAAAAAAATAACTACCCAAAACCACATAATATAAAATTTTACTAGTTTTGCCAAAATCATATTTTTTGCCACTGAAAAGCAAAACCACAATGCAAAAGGGCCAAATTTTACCCGTAAAAATTAAAACTATTAATGATAAAAAAATAAAAAAAATATCAAACTCACTTTGCCTAAATTTATTTTCTATAATTGTCCACAAAATTTCCCCACAAAGTAGCCCCACTATAACGTACTTAATAACTTCAAAAATTGTATATGTAAAAGGCAAACTTATATTTATTGTACTCTGTTGCAAAATAAAACTTGCAAAAAAAATACCTATGAGAACAATATATATTTTTTCTCTCTTAATGTCTAAAAACTCAAAAACTCTTTTCATACTTTTTCCCTGTAAATTTTGCCCTTAAAAAACTAAAAACTTTTTTAATATAGTTTACCTTTTCTATGTTTACAATGCCAACTTCTCTATACTTTATTTTATTAACATTTAAGTACACATCTAGCAATAATTCGCTTATTCTACCATAAAATCTAGAATGAAATGTGTCGTATTTTATCTCTTTCATTTGCTCTTTTAAAGTAAACAAAATATCCATAAGCCAAGCGAAGTAGTTGTTAAAAATTTCATCTTTCATAATAAACATATTAAACATATGAGCACTACGACGTTTTTTTAGTTTTAAGGCTTCTTCGTAATAACCAGGATATTTTTGTTTGATAATTTCTAACGTTTTGTCTAGCGGTTCAACATACATAGTATGCTTATAGTGATTATACAATGTTTCAATGTAATATTTACGTTTTTTTGGCAAAATCACATCAACTTCTCTATACTTTTCTAAGTCACTTTTATCTAAAATCTTTTTAGTCCTTCCGTTTACAATAAATTTAAAACTACCCTTAAAATACCTTCTATAATGCACCAATCCCAAATAATCGTACTCTAAATTTTTCCACGCAAAATACAACCCTGTAAGTTCACAAAAAGATGGATTTAATTCAGATATATTATCCCCGCCATCATCTCGCAAAATACCAAAAGAGTCTTTTCCCTTTGCCCCAACTTGAAGGGGTAAATATAAATCATTATCCGGCCTTGCGTATTCCTTGTGGATAGCAATTAATACTTTGGTATTATCATACATCTATTAAAAATTTCCTTTTATTTTGCAATAATCATTTTGTAGGATAGCCAACTAACTTATATCTTAATATTATAAGTTTTTCTATTTATTGTATAATTTAAACTATTTTATTCCCCGTGAAGTTCTTTTTCCACTAAATTTAGTGCTTCCCTTACAATGTTATGCATATCGTAATATTTATAGGTCCCTAACCTACCACCAAAAATTACCTTATTTTGACTATCCGCTAATTTTTTATATTTAGCATAAAGTTGATTGTTCTTCTCGTCATTTAGTGGATAATAGGCTTCTTCCCCCTTGTGCCAAGTAGAAGAATATTCGTAACTTACAACTGTTTTTTCTTGTGTTCCAAATTCAAAATGTTTGTGTTCTATAACCCTAGTGTAAGGGGTTTCTCTATCAGTATAGTTTACAACGGCATTGCCTTGAAAGTTTGGCATATCGTAAACCTTGGTAACAAAATCAACACTTCTATATTCTAGCGGACCATATTGATAGTCAAAAAACTCATCTATCGCCCCAGTATAGATAACTTTATCAGCACTGGCTAGTAATTTTTCTTTGTTGGCGATAAAGTCTTCGTTTAGCCTAACTTCTATGCCGTCCAACATTTTTTCGAACATCTTTGTGTACCCACCAATAGGAATACCCTGATACCTGTCATTAAAATAGTTGTTGTTAAAAGTAAACCTTACAGGTAACCTTTTAATAATAAATGCAGGCAGTTCTTTGCAACTCTTTCCCCACTGCTTTTCGGTGTAACCTTTTACAAGTTTTTTAAATATTGTTTCTCCCACCAAATTTATGGCTTGTTCTTCCAAATTTTTTGGATTTTCGGTGTACTTTGCTTTTCTTTCCTCCTCAATTCTCTTTTGGGCATCTTCTGGGGTAAACACATCACTCCACAACTTTGTAAATGTATTCATATTAAATGGCAAATTGTACAATTCATTTTTATACCTTGCAATAGGCGAATTTATATAATTATTAAATTCCGCAAATCTATTCACATAATCCCAAAGTTGTTTATCCGAAGTGTGAAAAATATGCGCTCCGTATTTATGTACATTAATCCCTTCTATAACCTCGGTGTAACAGTTTCCCCCAATGGTAGGTCTTCTATCTATTACAACACAACTTTTACCTGCATCTGTAAGTTCCCTTGCACACACTGCTCCAAAAAGCCCTGCCCCAACTATCAAATAATCCATTTTTTATATTCCCCCTTTTTCTTACCCAAAAAATTTACTATCCCCTAAATAATATAACAACAAAATAAATTGTATGAGTACACCATAATTTTACTTACAAAATAAGTCTATTCTACTGACAAAATTAAGTCAACTATTTTTACAATATTGTTTTTGACTATGTATTAAAAAATATGTTAACATAAACTATAAAATGCAAAGGAGTTATCTTATGAAACCTTTTTACCAACAGACCCAAGAAGAAATTTATAAACAATTAGAATCTAGCAAAGACGGATTAACGTCAACAAAGGCAAATGAAATTTTAGAAGAAGAAGGCGAAAATGTTTTAAAGGAAAAAAATAAAAAAAGCGCCTTTAAGATTTTGCTAGACCAATTTTCTAATATGATGATTCTATTTTTAATTTTGGTTGGGTTTGTTTCTCTTATCTATTCACTGGTAAATGGCGAAAGTGTAATAGAGGCCATAGTAATTTTTGGTTGTGTTATTGTAAACACTCTTATGGGATTTATTCAGGAAATGAAATCCGAAAACGCAATCGAAGCCCTAAAAACAATGACCGTATCCAAAGCCAAGGTAAAACGCGACGGCAATGTTATAGAAATTGATGCCAAACTACTAGTGCCGGGAGATATAATTTACTTAGAAGCAGGAGATAAAGTCCCCGCAGATGCAAGATTGATAAATGCCATTAACGCACAAGTTGACGAATCTGTTTTAACCGGTGAAAGTTTACCAGTTGAAAAAGAAGTTTGCGTTATATCAGGTGAAAAAATTATTCAGGAACAAAAAAATTTAGTTTTTTCTGGCACAAGTGTAGTTAATGGCAGAATAGAAGCCATAGTTATCGCAACTGGTATGGACACCGAACTTGGAAAAATTGCAGGTAGTCTAGATAAAAACGATTCTAATCCAACGCCACTTCAAGTGAAGATTAAAAAGGTTAGTGCGTTTATAACTGTTTTGGCTTGCTTTTTAATTGCAGGAACTTTGGCTTATGGGCTTATTATGAAAAAAGACGCGCTTTCAATCATTATGCTGTGTATATCTATGGTTCTTGCTTCCGTACCCGAGGTTTTACCCGTTTCAATCACAGCCACCCTTACCATTGGTGTACAGCAAATGTCTAAAAAGAAAACTATTGTAAAGCAATTATCTGCCATAGAAACCTTAGGGGCAACACAAGTTATTTGTAGTGATAAAACAGGTACAATAACTACTAACCAAATGACCCTTGTTGAAATTTACTATAACGAAAAATCTTACACTAATGTAAAAATTCAAGATAAGTCACTAGAAAAAATTCAACTTGTACTTGGACTTTGCAATAATAATGAAATAGACCAAAAAAACAAAGGCGACTTTATTGGCGACCCTGTGGAAGTTGCTTTTAGCAAATATCTAAACAACCTGGGCATTACTTTAACCGAACTGCGTACAAAATACCAAAGAGTATACGAACTCCCATTTGACTCCACTAGAAAAATGATGAGTACCATAAATATTATAGACGGAAAAACATTAATGCTTACAAAAGGCAGTTTAAGCGAAATTTTACCAAGGTGCAAATCAATATATAAAAACGGCAAAACAATACCCTTAACAAAACATATTGTTAATAAATACCTACTTCAAGAAAAGAAGATGAGCAAAAAAGCCTACAAGGTACTTGCCTGTTGTTATAAAGAGGTCGATAAAAAATCAAAATATAATAGCGATGAGGAAAATGACTTTGTTTTGCTTGGATTAGTGGGGCTTATAGACCCGCCAAAAGACAGTGTAAAAGAAGCGGTTAAAAAGTGTATCGAAGCCCACCTAAAACCAATTATGATAACTGGGGACAGCCTTACAACCGCTATGGCGATTGCAAAAGAAGTTGGCATTGCAAGCCGTGATAATCAAGGCATAGAAGGCAAGCGACTTGACGGTCTTACAGACGACCAATTAGTCAGTTTCGTAAAAAAATATACGGTTTTTGCCCGTGTTACCCCGGAACATAAAGTCAGGATTGTTAGGGCTCTACAAACCGCCGGTAAAGTAGTCGCTATGACAGGAGACGGGGTAAACGATGCCCCAGCACTAAAACTAGCACACGTTGGTGTTGGTATGGGTAGAGCGGGTACTGATGTCACTAAAAATGTTGCCGATATAATACTAATGGACGATAGTTTTGCGACAATAGTAACCGCTGTGGAAGAAGGTAGACGAATTTACAAAAACGTCATAAAAACCATTTTGTACAACTTGTCATCTAATTTTGCCGAAATATTTCTAATTATTGCAGGTATGATAATTTTAAGAGATATTATTTCCCCACTACACATTTTGTATATTGATATTATCGCAGATACTATTCCTTCTATTGCTCTTGCCTACGAAAAAAATGGCAAAGGCGCTATGAAGGAAAAGCCATTTGGATTAAATAGACGAGTATTCACTCCCTTTATAACCACAGGTATTATCGTATCCGCAATACTAGAAGCAGGCTTATCATTGTTAATTTTCTTTGTGTCAGAAATTTGGTTTGGTTATGATGTGGCTTCCACATTAGCACTTTTGTCTGTTGTAATTAACGAACTTGTATTCGCTTACAACTGTAAAGAGTTAAAAGAAACAAGTTTTAAAAAGGGTTTATTTGGCAACAAAGTTTTAAATATCTCAACACTAATCATTTTGCTTATTCAAATACCTGTATTCTTCACAAGCATAGGCTCAGTATTTGGACTTGTACCAATTACAATTACTCAATTTTTGGTAGTTATAGCACTTAATATCGTGTTCTTCTTCCTAATAGAACTACTTAAACCTTTATGGGTAAAAGTAAAAGACGAATAGAATTATTTTATCTTAAAATTTCTTTAAATTAATATTTTGTTACATTAAAATATGCCACAAAAAAAGTTCTTAACTAAAAGTTATAAATGTTCTTATTTTTTAATTAAATGTTTAAAAGGCTCTTTAATAATCGACAAAAATAAACTTATAGTAAATGATAAATTTCCATATAAATAGACAATTAAGATAATTTTTTTAAAACAAATGACAATTCCGCGCTTTAACCAAAATTAAATAACAAAAAATAATATATCTTTATTAAAAAAATAGAACATATTGAGAGTTGCAATCAATATGTTCTTTTTTACAAACTTAAAAATATCTTTCATAAAAAATATACAAAAATTTTTACACACTTTATGGAACGGCGATTAAATCTATTTCAGTGGCGAAGATATTCCCGCCAAAATATCTTAAAAAAAATTTATAATTTTTATTTAACCTATGTATTAGTTTTGGTAATTGTATTAAATCGGTATTCCCGTGATAAATCGCTATTAGCAGTGCCGGTGTTTCGCTTTTAATATGACGTTTTGCGCCAAGCAATGCCTTCCTTTCCCCACCCTCAATATCCATTTTAATAATGTCTATTTTTTCGTTAATTTCGTCATCTAACCTAACGACCTTCACATCATCACCACCCGCATTACTTATACTATTTGCAGACATTCCATTTTTATTAAAACACACTTTTGCAAAACCATTATAGTTACTAACTGCCATATTTTTAAATACAATATTTTTGTAATCTTTTAACCTAGCCTTTGATTGTTCAAAAATTTCTTTTGTTATTTCAAACAAATACATTTTTTTATACTTTAAACTAGCAATGCAGTTTATTGCACTATCGCCAGTAAAACTACCAATATCTACATAAGTAAAATCTCTATAATCTTTTAAAATGTCCAAATCAAAGTACTGAAAAAATTCTCTACTTGTCGCGTTGTAAAGTGATAAAAAATCAAAATTATAATAATTATTCAACACCGCAAATAAAACAAATTTTGACCTATAATCTTGTAGTCTATTATAAAACCAAACCAAATCATTTGCGTGTTTTTTATATGCTATTGCCTTTTCAAAAAACACCCCATAGTCGCCTTTACTCTGATTTAAACTACCCCAATAATTAAACTTGTTTAAAAATTCTTCTATCCCTTGCCTTGTGCTAAAATCAAGTAAACAAAATTTGTTTTTCATATTTAAAAAAAGTTCATTTACATCTTTTGATTTAAATTCATTAATTAAATCAAAAAATAATTTATCTATATAATTTCCCATATTAATTAATATATTAAATTTTCAAAAAATCTGTGAAAATAATTTATAATACTTAATAACGTGTTACATACCAGAAAAATCAATATTAAGAACAATATAAATATGATCTAAATATAGTCGAAATATAGTCGAAATATATCCTAAACATAACCTGAATATAACCTGAATATAGTCGATATCTAAGCATAGTCTAAATAAAATCTGATATAATCTGAATATATCCCAAATATAATCTAGACTCATAAATTACGACATAATACAGGACACAAAAAATACGTGTAAAAAGGTTTTGTATTTAAAATGTAAGTACATAAAAAAACTTACTATTAGAATTTATTTCGAAATGTAAAATCATTTTTTAATTAATAATTTGTAGTAATTTTATACCTTTTTTTTCACAAATTTAAGTATATTTTTTATGCTTTTTTCACTATTTTTTATATAAAAATCACGTGTTTTTTATAAAAAAAACAGCATTTTTTCTCTATTTTTTTGTACTTTTCTTGCAAAAAAATAAGGTTTTTTTACGTTTTTTTCACTATTTTTGCATAAAAAAATAGCATTTTTTTTACATTTTTTAACGAATTTTATGTAAAAAAGATGCTACTTTTATGGTTATTAAACTGATTTTTTATTTGTATTTGTATTAACTCCCTTATCAAATTTTATGGTATAGTCTACATTATAAACCGAGTAGGCTAATAAAAATTCTGCAATATAATAGGTTGCCAAACACAAATATCCAAAGACCTCGCCTAAATCTGTAAAATTATCAAAAACCAGCATTAAATCGGAAAAGAAAAACAACATCGCCCCTATAAACACTACTAAGGAATCATTAGTTTTTATGGCAAGATAATTACCTATTGCCTTGCCTAACATAAAAGAAATTATAAAAGCATAAAAAATTATAACCAACATAAAGTTGCCAAAATTAAATATTGGTAAAAATAATATAAGCAGTAGACTAACAATAAAAATGCCAATTCCTATAAAAAAATCTATATAGTTAAACTTTTGCAAAAGACAAAAATATACTACAAAAAATATATGTCCAACTGCAAAAAATATTGCCCCTAATACAAAGTTTGAAATAATTAAAATATCACCTACACAAGCAAAAATAAGTCCAACCACAAGAACAATCGCCTTATTAACTTTTCCCGGTTTTTTGTAAACATATAAAAATATTAAATTAGTAGCCCCACAAAGTACAAAAAGTACACTGTCAATTGTTTTAATAATATAAGGACTTGTAATGCTTAGCATAAGTAAAATTGTGCTTACAATTATAAGTGCAAAATATACGATATTTGTCCACGCAACAACCTTGTTTTTCATAATTTTATCCCCTAAAATAAATATTATTAATAATTTTAATTAAAAATTGAGTTTTTGTAAAGTGATATGGAAAGTTTAAAATTAAAAATATTATAAAAGGAACTCAAAATAATAAACAACTGCTTAGTATAAAATATGGCTTTATTTTGTTTACAAATTTTTAAATTATGTTATATAATTAATTATGAACGAGAGAAAAGATTATTTGAGTTGGGACGAATACTTTATGTCCATTGCAAAGTTGTCTAGCCTAAGAAGTAAAGACCCTTCTACTCAGGTTGGGGCTTGTATTGTAAGCAAAGACCATAGAATACTAAGTATTGGATACAATGGTGCTCCTAATGGGTTTGAAGATAGGGATTTCCCTTGGGCAAGAGAAGGGGACAACCTTAATACAAAATATTTTTATGTTTGCCACGCGGAAATGAATGCAATTTTAAATTATCGCGGAGACAGACAAAATCTAATAGGGGCTACAATTTATGTAGACCTATTTCCTTGCAATGAATGTTCTAAATTAATCATACAATCGGGAATAAAGCATATTGTTTATTTGTGTGATAAATACAAAGACACCGATGCTGTAATTGCATCAAAAAGGCTTTTTGACACCTGTGGAGTTACTTACACCCAATTTAAAATTCACAAAAAAATTGAACTTGAAATTTAGGTGGAATAAATAGTTTTTAATTGTTAATTTTAAAAGTAAAAAAAGAGTTTTACTAATAAAAGTATAACTCCTTTTTTATTTATTTTGCTCGTTTAACTTTTTAGGCTTTTGGACTTTCATCGCTAGTTTGACTTGTTATGCTTTTTGTACTTTTAATATAAAATACCACTGATAGTACAGCAAAAACAATTAAGGCTAGTTCTACAACACCCATTATACAACCAAACCAAATAAGTCCCCTATTAAGTAAGTCACCTTCTTCTCCTTCGGTAATTTGCCCTATTGGAGTTATTTTAAACGAAGATACCTGATAGACTTCAAAACTAGAATTTTCTCCGTTTAGTAATGCTTCCCACTGGGTAGGATCTTGCTTTATTAGATTAACCGCATCTTCTAATAAAGTCTTTTCCTTGTCAGTAGTATAACTACTACTAAAAATTATTTTATCCCCTTCTTGGATATACCAAACATTCATTGTTATCTCCAAATATCCAGTTCCAGCCTCTGTAACTTCAACTTGCATTTTTGTAATTAAAGTTAACTTATCCTTATTAACAATTTTTATTGTTTGTTGCCCTTGGGTATTAGTTGTGGTATCTGTTTCTTGTGTGGGTGTTACATAATATGTATAATTCATACCATAACTCACAGGGCGAATCATAACATACAGATAAACTGCAAGTAGCACCACCGACACACACAACACTGGTATCATAAACCATTTACTTGATAATACTTTTTTCATAATTCCCTCCTTTTTTATATATGATTTTAAGATTCGTTTTTTTTCACCTCCTTTTATTTTTCAACTTCTTCTGCTAAGTTATCTTTAACTTTCTTTGATTTTTTATTGTCTTTACCGCCCTTATCTTTTTTATTCTTTTTATCTTTCTTTTTGTGTTTAAAAATACTTGTAAAATCGGCATTTTCCAAATCAAATTTATTGTGAGCAACTTTCCTTTCCTTTTCTATCCTTTCAGGTAATTTACTACCTTGTATAGGCAAAGTAACGTTGTCTTTCCTCTCCCTGATTTCTAGTTGATTGTAAGGCACAGATATGTTATTTCGTTTGAGTTCATTGTAGACGTTTTCCACCACGTAATAATAAGTATCCCAATAGTCTTCACTATCAACCCAGCAATTAGCAACAAAATCTAGACTACTGGCATTTAGGACCTTTAATCTACAAAAAGGTTCTGGGTCAAGATACACTCTGCCATCACTTTTCATAACATCTATTATAATTTTTTTGACTTTTTCGACGTCACTTTCGTAAGCGACAGAGAAAGTAAAATCTACCCTTCTTTTTGGGTTTGCGCCAAGATTTACCACGTGGTTATTAACAATAGTAGAATTAGGCAAGGTTATTTTTTTATTGTCAACAGTCATAAGTGTGGTAAATAGGAAATTGATGTCTGTGATATTTCCTTCTACCCCATCTACCATAATGTAGTCACCTTTTTTAAACATATGTGTAGAAATTATGACAATCCCGTTTGCCAAATTGGCAATATTTCCTTCAAGTGCAACTCCAACTGCGAGCACAAGAGCACTAACAGTGGTAAGTATACCCGTAATTTGTACGCCAACCTGACTTAGCAATATAAGTACCAAAACTAAATACAATGCAACTTTTACAATACCTACTAAGAATTGCTGGGCGATTTTTTCCATTTTTGTTTTACCCAAAATTCTACGCGTAATATTTATAATAATTTTGATTAATATTATACCAATAAATAAAGTTGCAAAAAAGAATACAATGTTCCAAATATTAGTACTAAAAAAATTTACAATATCATTCCAAATCCCTTGCCAATCCATCTTCTTTTGTTCTCCTTAAAACCTACTTTACAACTATCAAATAACACTTTTGCTTTTGTCCTGTCAAGTTATTTAATTATTATTTTGCATAATTTTATAGTAAACTTCCTGCAATTCCTTATATGAATACAGCACGGGTACAGGATATAGAGGATTTGCTTCTTTATCGGCAATTTTGCTAAGCTGTAATATATCTTCTCTTTTAATATCCGATATTGAATTTGCTATATTCATAGATTTATTTAATTCTTCAATTTTTGCAATAAATTGTTCTGCACCTGTCCTAAAAGTTACATCGTTACCTACAATACCCGAATAGACCGCCATTTTATACAATTTTTTGTATATCTTTTTTCCGTATTTTTTTAACATTACAGGCAAAATTACTGCGTTTGCAAAACCGTGAGCAACGTTATATTTACCGCCTAAACTATGTGCAATTGCGTGCACGTACCCAACATAAGATTTAGTAAATGCTAAGCCCGCCTTATAAGAAGCCAGCAACATATTTTTACGTGCGATGGCATTTTTTGGGTCGATATAACATTTATTTAGATTTTCAAAAATTAATTTTACAGCATCTAAGGCATTTCTTCTTGTATTTTTTGTAGTGCTTCTTCCAATATATGCTTCTACTGCGTGAGTTAAAGCATCTAATCCAGTTGTTGCCGTTACAAAAGGTGGAAGATTAAAAGTTAAACTTTCGTCAAGCAAGGCAAAATGAGGTATAAGTGAAAAATCATTTATAGCATATTTGTGCCTTGTTTTACTGTCAACTATAACACTTGCGAGTGTCGTTTCACTACCAGTACCAGCAGTGGTTGGGATTGCTATAAGTAATGGTAACTTTTTTCTTACTTTTAGCAACCCCTTCATTTGAGTTAAACTCTTTTTAGGTCTTACTACTCTTGCTCCTAGGGCTTTTGCAGTATCTAAACTAGAACCACCACCAAAGGCAATTATTGCATTACAATTTTGTTGTAAATAAACTTTAAGTGCTTCTTCCACATTATCGGTAGTGGGATTTGCAACAACATCGCTAAAAACAACAAATTGGATATCGTACTTATTTAAACAACCTTGCAATTCTTGACTTAGCCCCAAATTAAACAAATTTTTATCCGTTACAATAATCACCTTTTTTATATTTTTTTGTATTAACAATTTTGCCACTTCGTCATTAGAATTTAACAACTTTGGTTCTCTATAAGGTAGAATTGGCAATAAAATCCTAAATACAGCCTGATAAATTCTACAATATATTTTTTTAAAAATATTCATAATTTAACCTTCTTTTCTACTGCCATTACTATTAGTTTATCCATTATACATCATCTGGACCAAACAAGAAACCATCTACTATCGCCTGTGCAGCACCTGTTAATAATGGAGCCCAAGGTCCTAACCAAATTGAGATAAACGAAGCAAAGTCTTGGAAGCACTTGACGAATACAGTAATTATTTCTTCCGCCATATCTGGGTGAATATCACGGAATTCCTTCCACTTAGCAATAGTTGCTTTTGCTCCACCAAAGGCGAATACCTTTGTTAAGTCTATCCCCATACTATCAAGTAATGAGCCAACAGGTCCTAACCAATCTTCGATATCAAATACGTAAGTTATAAAGGCACCAAGTGTACCGGTTGAAGCATATAAAATCATATCTACCAAATTCATAAGCGACGAAGTTGGTGAGAATGATTGACCCAAAATACCAAGTACATCTTCAAGTGCTTCAAAATCTCCTGCAAGGTCGTCCATATTGTCCATAATCATATCTAGAATTGGGCCTGCATCACCGCCAAGGAAGGAGAAAATCCAAGTAGGAATATCTTTAAGAGCCTCTGATACCAAAGAAGCATCTCCGATATACGTTACACTTGACCCTACGTAAACGTCAAATACCCAAGTAAATGTTGGTATAAAACCAAGGCTTGTTTCGTACTTATACTCAGGGTACCTAATTGCAATCTTACTTGCATCACTAGTAATCCTTAAAATATCATCACCAAATAATCCAACAGTAGGTATAGCAAGATATACTTTTACTTTATTTATTACGTGATGTTGCTTCCAATAATTTAGGAATCCATTTGGAAGTCCATTAAAGAATGACATCGACAAGAAACCTGCTCCATCTTCTGCTTCACTTGAATTATCACTAGAAGTACGGTTTGTAATAAATTTATTTGAATCTATGGTTATTACACCCTTAGTATCAATAAACACATCACCTTTTATTGTCCCTGTTTTACCAATGCAATTACCAAAATTAATATCCCTGTTGTCGCTCAACTTCCAATACAATGATAATACAAAGTATCCGCTTTCTTCATCAGTACGGTTTGTAGAACCTATTTGACCAAAATCATCTAGCAATAGACTTCCATCTTTCATATAGATATCGTGTACATAAGGGTCTACGTTACTAGCAGGTATATCTTTGCCATGAGGTTCGTCTGATATGTAATCTGCACCAGAGCCAGACAATTCTATATGTTCATAACTATTATTATCACAGACTCTTGCGCCATTTTTTAGTGACAAATTAGTATTTTCTAAGTACACTCCACCGCCGTATTTTTCTGCTATATTATGATATATAGAACTATCGCTTTCATTTTCACCACAAGCAATTGTTATTGACTTTCCATTCTTTGCACTCGAATAGATTCCCCCACCTAAACCTGTATTATCAACTTGCTTTTGACCATCGTAATATTTAAGCGCAATATTATAACCAATAGCACAACTACCAATTTCTAGGCTTATATCATTTTTATTTGTTTCCAAATAAATTGCCCCGCCTAAATTTGAAATGTTTGCGCCCTTAGTTTCGCTATCTTCACTAACACCTTCAATAGGACGGCAAGTAATTTTTTCATATTCGTACATATTTCTATCTGTGCCAATATTAACAGAAGAGCCAATTGTTACTGTGCCAGCCTGTATGTAAATTGCGCCACCTTTGCCAACAGACCCAGTGCTACCTGCAAATGGGAGAGCAACATTTTTGGCAATATTAGAATTGCTAGTTATATTTACTTCACTATCTCCTGCAATAAAGATTCCTCCACCATTTAAAGCACCATTTCCAATAATTTTTACACCTTCTAGACTATATTTGTCAGTGCTTCCACCACCGCCTTGAATGTAGATACCACCACCACGTACTGCAATATTACCTCTTATGCTTTCCTTATAAATACCACCAACAAATAGTTCCGTTTGTTTAGAGCCAAAATCAGTATAAAAATCTTCGTGTGTATAAGAAAATGTTTCTTGATTATCTCTTTCCCTACTCGTGCCTATTGTCCCGCCACTGAAATCAATTACAGGTCCATTATCACCAGTAAAAAGTCCTTCAAGGTATAACCCACCACCTGTACCACCAATAACATTTCCAGTAGTAGTTGTTATTTCTTTGGCTTCGTTTCTATTTACATAGCCTTTGATTTTTAGTTGAGCACTCATTGCCACATAAATACCGCCACCACTAGCCGCAGTATTATCTATAACCTGAGCAGACGTTCCTAGGTTAAAAATACCACTATTCACAAATACACCGCCACCACTTACACTAGATTCGTTATAAGCAACCACTTTATCTTCTAAATTAAATTGCCCGCCGTCGATATAAATTCCACCACCAGCATAACCATTGTCTGCATTTATAGGAGAACCAAATGTTCTATCGGAATTTGCATCTCTGGCATAATTGCTTTGAATATACGTGCTAGAAGATGTTACACCACCTTCGACATAAATACCACCGCCTTTTTTCGCCACATTATCAAATATACCTGTACCTATATCCGCGTAAGTTTCGTTAGTAGTAGCAGTAGACCCAAGGTAAATTTCTGCACTTTCTTCTGACGAACCTGTAATATAAATACCACCGCCATTTTCTGCCTGATTTTCATAAATAAGAGCATTTATTAAAGATGAACCTCTGGTTTCATTTCCATTTTCATCTAAACCACCACCTGTTGCTATACCACCGCCATTTTCTGCCCTATTACGTCTAACTTCGCCACTTTCAAATGTCAATCCTTTATCGCCAGCCATACCATTTGATGATGAGTAAATGCCACCGCCATAGCCAGTAATCGAACCAGCCGAATTTCCTTCTGCTACGTTGTTTTCAAACACTGCACTTGTGATATTTACTACACCTGCTTCATTAAACATACCACCGCCGTTACCTTGTGCAACATTTTCTGAAACGTTAAAGTGGTAAATAGAAGTTTGAGTTTCTTCCAGTTTATCGCTTGCAATTTCTACTTCTCCCCCTGCGACATAGATACCAGCACCATTTACAGCCTTATTGTTTGTAATGTTGAAAGTTGAAGAATTCGAACCCGATGATTCTGCTGAGCCGTACAACTTATAAGAACCTTCTTTAATGTAAATACCGCCACCATTTGTTGCACTATTTCCTTCGCCTGTTTTATCACCACCAACAGTTAAATAATCAAGGCTAAAAGAATATGAGTTTATGCTATTTAAGTACAAACCACCGCCATTGCCACCAAAGGTAACACCATCGTCAGTAGAACCGCTCTTTGCTGTATTACCAATAAACGTATTATACTCAAAGGTTGCAAACCCACCGCTGTAATACATACCACCACCATTTAAGGCAATATTATCTGCAAATGTTGTATTTACAATCTGTGGCCTCATAGCCTGGTTATCAGAATCTAAAAGTCCTGCAATATGCAATCCACCGCCGTTACCATTGCGGTCATCATTAGTTATAGTTTGGTTATTTGAAATTGTACTACCAACAATATTTATATAACCAGAAGCCACATATATACCACCACCATTCTTTGCCGTATTATAGGCTTTACTATCACCACCAATAGTTGCATTATCTATTACACTTAGTCTACCAGAAGAATATATTGCCCCGCCATTACCATTGGCAATATTTCCGTTAATGTATACACTATTTCCCGAAATTGTAACCAAGCCATCGTCGCTAGTTGTGTTTTTGTTCCCATTAATATAAATACCAGCGCCATCACCTTGTGCAGTATTGTGAGTAACATATCCACCATTAAAGTTTACTACTGCGGAATTATCGCTTGTCATATCAACATATAATCCACCGCCATTACCACTCGCATTACCATAAGAAATCTCTCCACTTCCATTAATATTTAGTGTACCGCCTGCTACATATATATTACCACCATTTACAGCACTATTACCAACATTTGAAGCATACATAATCCCGCCTGTTATATCAAAGAATCCTTTTTGAATATATATACCACCACCATTACTACTTGCTAAATTAGACGCAACTTCAAATGAATTGTTTAGAGAAGATGTCTTATCTGAGCCTGTTATACCTGACTTTATAACAGCATCTGCTATGTACAACCCACCACCAGAAGAAGCACTGTTGCTAGAAATCTTACCTGTATTAAGAAGAACTAAGACTCCATCAATGTAAGCACCACCACCATTACCACTTGCAACATTGCTACAAATTGAGCCACCTTCTCCTTGTCCATTATCAGATGTCATTTCAAACACACCGCTACCGCCTACAAATACACCTGCACCATCATAATCCGCTGTGTTTTGAGATATTTCGCCACCTGTAAAAATAAATTCTTCCCCTTTAAAGTACAATCCACCACCATTTTCAGAAGCAGCATTTGAAATAATATTTCCACCCATAAGTTGTAAATTACTTCCTTCACCAAAGTACATACCTGCGCCATTTACTGCTGTATTTAACTCAAATTTTGCCTCGTCATAGACGTTAATTGTACTAAATTCTGCATACAATCCACCACCAAGACCGTGTGTTGTATTTTCGTTAAACTTATTACTTATAATATTTGCACTAGCAATATTTACAACAGACTTATCTGCATAAATACCAGCACCAGAAGTTCCTGCCCTGTTTTCTGAAATTTCGACACCGCCATTTAATGATAGAGTGTTAGAACTAATATAAACCCCGGCACCATAATCGGCAGAGTTATTTGTAATTTGAACATTTTTCCCTATGGTTAGTTCTCCTGTCGAATAAACACCGCCACCATAGGAAGATTTGTTATCTGAAATTACAATTGCACTTTCTTGTGTTGAACTGCTTAAAAGATTAAGATTTATTTTTGTGCCCGAATAAATTGCACCACCTTGTCCGCCGTTATTACTACTTAAAGTAATTAAACCAGAAAGTTTTAATTTATTGGTATCGTTGTTAAACGTATTTGCTTCAATAAATATTGCACCGCCGTTATCCGCAGTATTACCAGTATAAGTAGAAGATTGTATCTCGACATTAGTTTGTTCACCGGTAAGATATAAAGCACCGCCAGATTTTGCCGAATTCTGTTTAAATGCCACATTATTTTTAACAACTAAGTTTGCATCGTCAACTGCAACAGTACCGCTAGAAGCAGTATTCAAATTAAACAAAACACCTTTGCCGTCTAATGTAAGGTATGTGTTTGTCCCTATGGCATACACAAGCCCCATAGCCCCAGAACTATTTGTAATTTGCATACCTTCTTTTCCACCGACTTGGTTGCCTTCTTCATCAACTGTTACAGTTGTCCCATCTCTTGGAACGAGTTGTCCTTTAATTAAGATATTTCCCTTTGTAGTATATAACAACGAGCCATTTGTACTACTACTTTTTATCCCATCTATAATAACATCAGACAAGGTAAAATTAGCACCCTTTATATTAAATAGCCTTGTACCATTTTCTAACTCCTGCCCATCACCAAGGATTTTTATGTTGCTAAATGTGATATTCCCTACACCAGTAGAATCTTCTTCAAAGGTCATAATATCACCTTTGACACTACCAATATGGACATTAAGTGGGTTGTCTAATCCGTTGGAGTAAACTTCGGTCTTTTCTTCATTAGTATACCCCGAAAGGACTGTGATGTTTACACCACCTTTTACCACTGCGTTAGAGTCCATTTTTAGTTTATATCCATCTTGCTCTGTAACCAAAAGATATAGGTAAGTCGTTCTACTATCATGAACACTATTTAATGCCCCTTCAAGTGTTTCGTAGAAACTAATAAATGGGTCACCTACTACTTGCTTTGCAATATTTGCTCTACCAATAACGACATCATAAGTATTGTGCATAATAAAGCAATATGCTTCACCATTAGAATCACTACCACGGAATAATTTTGCTTCTAGACTTACTGTATCTGTACTAGGGATACTATTAGAATATCTGGCAATAATGGCTCTACTACCATCTTCTAGAACATAATCATCTGCCATATATTTTGAACCAATAGTAATTGTATTGTTTATTTGAGTGTACTCTTGATTATACTTGCCGTTAATAAATATGATACTTTCGTTTGCTAAATACACCAAATCTTTTATATTAAGGTCAACAGATAATACTTCATTTGCGTTGTTACCCAAGACAAACTCTTGTGCGGAAGCATCAACGTATATCCCCTGTCCAAAACCTGCACCCATTGGGCTAATACTATTACCAGATATAGTACCAGATATAAGTACTATATTGCCTGATGAGTTAATGAGAGTTGTCTCACCTTCGTTACCTACGTCAAAACTCCTTTCGCCTTTTTCTTGATAAATACCGCCACCGCTAACATAAGCATAGTTATTTAGAATACCTGATTCTTTACTAGATTGTAAAGTAAAGTAAGAAGTTTTATCTACATAAACACCTGCTCCTTTTTGCGTTACAGCATTATCAGAAATAGTACCACCAAACAAAGTAAACTTTGCATCGTTAAGATATAAGCCACCACCAAATTTTGCTATGAACGTATTAGCCCCGTTTCCACGTATAGAGCCGTCGTACATTTCGACTTCGCCACCGTGAACATACATATTGGCGCCATAACCGTAGCCTACATTTATACCTTCATCATTAGTAGGGACACTGTTGTTATAAATTGAACCACCATTTATCTCAACTGCGACACCATAAACGTAAGTTGTATTTGTTCCACTACCAAAAGTAGTCGCTCCATTATACTGCTTATCGTCACCATCTAGGAGGAAGTTTGCCACATACACTCCACCACCATTTAATGCTTTATTGTTTTCGATATTTCCATCATTAATTATGAGATTTATTTCTCTATCATAAAAATCTTTATTTAGTAAGAAATTATCTTCTACAAAAATACCACCACCAAATTCTCCTGCTTCGTTATGGGAAACATAACTCATTTCCCCTGCAAGCAGTCCGCTATTCATAACCATCTTACCACGAAAAGTATTGCCCGTATTATCCAAACCTGATGTTATAAATATACCACCACCATTGATTTCAGCATAATTATAAGAAACATTACCGCCATTTAGTGTGAGTTCTCCACCGCTAACATATATTGCACCACCATACTGGGCTTTATTCCTTAAATCTTCTGCTGTGCCGGTGTTAAACCTACCAATATTTCCACCATTAATTGTTAATTTTGCATTACTATTTACATATATTGCGCCACCATTTACAGCACTATTATTATAAAATTCTCCGCTTTCAATTGTTGCTTCGCCACTTGCCACATATAAAGCACTACCATTTATAGCCGTATTATTGTAAAGATTCGCTCCATCTATAACTAATGTACCATAATTAGTAACTGCGCCAAAATCACCTTTGCTGTTCTCGTTCCTAATAGTTACACCTTTGCCAAGAGTCAACTTACCAAAGTTTGTAATCAAACTAGACTGGCTATCTGCACTACCTTCGAAGGTTAACATTGAGGTTTCTCTATCTATTCTAAGTTGGCTATAAAAATTATCAAACTCACTATTAAATCCGATATAAATCTCATCATAACTAAATGTATTAAACATTACTATATCGTTTACACTTTCTTCTCTATTGAGCACGGCTCCCGGGACAATTGGAGTAATAGTAATTTTATTATACAGGTCAGAATCTTCATCTGTTAAATCATAGTGCTTGTTACTATTTATTGCAGAATTAATATAAATGGCATCATTTTCATCAAAGTTTGCAAGTATTAAGAAACCTTTATCATAACCTTCTGGAAGTGATTGTCTATAATCTTCAAGACTATTTATTGCGTCTGTTAAGGTTACAAAAGCCGCCACAATTTCTGCTACTTCTGGGTCGTTTTTATTAGGTAAAACTAATTGGAAGAACTGTCTTTCTAGAACAATAAAGTCTGCATCTTCGCCTTCCCCTTGTACTAACATTCTGTGACTATTAATATCAATTTGCACAACTTCTAATAAATTATTTTTAATAATACTACTTGCTGTAAATTTTATTACCCTGTCACCTTCCAACTTATTAGTATTTACCTTTATCAAAATTGTAGCACTGGCATTTTGCCCACGAGTAAATGCCATATTAGTTAAGGCTTCTCTATCATTTTCGTAAGTATTAATCCAAGAATCTCTCTCTACCAAATAGAACATATCATAAATAAACGATATTGAACCTGAAATCTTAAAGGAATTTTCAAGAGTAGTTTCTCCTTCTATAAGTATACTACCACTTCTTTCGTTTCCTTCTGAATTATCAAGCGGATTGCTTATGTTATTTTCGCCAAACAACGTTACATTACCGCCAGCATAGTGAATACCCTGCCCATCTTTTAAATTTGCAGTAATTAAATTGTTCATAACAGCACTTGATAGCATTTCAACATTACCGCCATTTACATACATACCACCACCATAAGCAGATGCTGTATTATCTTGTATAATTGCAGACTCAAATAACGCATACCCGCCTGCGACGTAAACACCTGCGCCATTGATGGCTGAGTTGTTATAAATTCCGTCGTCTTGACCTCCTGCAACAGAAATAAATGTTATATTTCCTGCCAAAGAATATATACCGCCACCATTACTATTTGCGATATTGTTACTTACAAGAGCACCTGTCAAATCAGCCTCTCTTGTTGTATTTACATATAATCCACCGCCGTTATCTGCCGAGTTAGAACTTATAGCAACATTCCTAATCTCTATAAATCCGTCTTGTGCTACATAAATTCCGCCACCACTTTCGGCAGTATTATATGCAACAAAGCAAGTAAATTCTTCGTCAGTATTTTCACCTTCCACTCTTAACATACCACTTGAAATGTATATTCCACCACCATTAGTAGCATTATTCCCTTGCCCTGACACACCTATTGTAGTGTTATACAAAAGGCTCGTATTTCTATTACTTGTATTACTGAAATACACACCACCACCATTAGCACTTGCACTATTGCCAACGATATTAGCATTATAAACGACTATTTGCCCATCAAGTGCAACATATATAGCACCACCATTTGTGGCTGTATTTTGCCTAAATTCGTCTTCTGTTTGAGCATTAAGACTGCCTATCTCTACAATACCGGACGAAACATATAAACCACCACCATTTACAGCCGTATTGTTTGCAATATAGGTATTGGTCATATAGTAAGCATTAGTACCACTACTAGACGCAAAGTACAATCCCCCGCCATTTTCTGTCGCTGTATTTGAAATTATTTGTACTCCACCTACTTGGACTCCGCTTATGTTTACACTAGCGGTAGCACCTGCATAAATTCCGCCACCATTTGTTGCTTTATTACCAGTTATTGTACCACCACGGATTACAAGATTTCCACTTTCTATAAATACACCGCCACCATTATTATTAGCAGTATTATCTTCACCATCAGTTGTTCCGCCAATGTTCCCACCTATCATTTCAAACCTACCACTTGCTACATATACTGCGCCACCATTACGTGCTGTGTTTCCATATATAGAACCACCTCGCATATAAACCTGACCACCAGATACATATATCGCACCGCCATAATCGGAGTTTTGATTGCTAATCCTATCATTAATATTTGGATTAAACAGACCCGCTCCTTGCGCAGAAGCAATGTTGTTTTTAATTTGTACATTATCGTAAATATTTAATACACCTGTATTGCCAACATAAATTAACGAAGCACAATTTGTTGCATTTTTACCATCTATTATAAGCGGTGTAGAAGTTATAGACTGACTATTTAAATTAAGAGTACCAAATACTGTTATTAGGTAACCACCAAATAAAATTCCTTCACCTTCGTCACCACGAGTAATCATACTGCCGTCTTGACTTATAATCGTAATTGTTTTGTTTTTCGGAATTGTAACAACTGTGCTATTGTTACTGTCGCTACCAATAATTTCTTGATTTTTAATAATCATCAAAGTACTGTTATTTAAACAGAGTTCCACTGCGTCTTTTAAAGTAGCATAGTTTTGTTCTTCTAGATTTACTTCATCTTCAATAGCAATAACCGATGCCACAACTGCATAAATGGATTTTTCTAGTTGAGTAAATGCAGTTAGTGGAGCGTAAAATCTACCCGCACTAGCATAATCTTTTCTTTCAAATTCGGCAACTTTTACTTGGTTATTTCCTATTGGAGTGGAAATATACAATTTAACCTGATTATCCGTTGATGCACTGTCTAAAACATACACTATGTTACCTTGATTTAAATAAACAAATGTATCTGCCCTATGAATATTAGTATTGTGATTAATGCTAAATGCCTTTTTAGAAGCTCCTTGTGCCAAATATACACCCATTGTGTAATTTTCTTCGGAAGAATCTTGCGTTGTGACTTCTACCCTATCAAGAGATAACAACGCATTTACACCAACATAAATCTGTCCGCCAAGATTTGCCCTATTTGCACTTATTAATCCCTGAGTTAAAGTTAAACTTCTATCAACAAACAACCCACCGCCATTATTTGTTGCGCTATTAGAAGAAATTTGTGCGTTATCATATATGGCAAATTGCAAACCAGCCTGAACATTAGGAATATACAATCCACCACCATTTATAGCACTATTTTCGTTAATTCTACTATTCTTTATAGTAATCGTTCCTCCGGCAATATATACTCCACCGCCATTACCGTTACCCTCTTGCTCTGAATTTGCGGTGTTCTGCATAATATTGAAGTTATCTATTGTGGCGATAGCCAAAGTATCAAAGTATAAACCTGCGCCGTTCGATGCTGTATTTTGAGATAAGTTAGTCACAGTACTGCTAGTAGAAGATTTTAATTCTCCCCTAAATACATATACACCGCCACCATTAGAACTTGCTGTGTTTTGAGATATGTTGCCTGCTTTTATAGTAACAATGCCGTCGTAAATATACACACCACCGCCAGACTGCGCTTTATTTGAAATAATTCCACCAATAGAATCCATATTAATTATGCTTAAATTGCCTTCTTCAATATACACACCACCGCCTAATGTTGCGTTATTTTGAGCAATGATAATGCTGGAACTTAAATTAAGGTTACCACTTTCAACATAGATACCACCACCCAAATACTCTTCATCTATCATCATACTGCTATTAGCAGAAGAAATTGTCCCTGCACTTAATGTAGATTCCATACCTTTTTGAGTTAAACTTGAAGCAAAGTACAAATTGCCACCATAATATGCACTATTGTAGGAAATATTTGCAAGAGAATCATTCATCAAAATAGTTCCATTTGATGCGACATAAACCCCGCCACCATTTAAAGCCGTATTACCCTGTGTTTCAAGTCCAATATTACCAGCGCGCATTATAAATGCACCTTGTGACACATAAACCCCACCACCACTATCTTTGGCTGTATTTGCATAGATACTTGCACTAGAACCATTAATACTAAACACACCTTGTGACACATATACACCTGCACCACTAGTCGCCGTATTATTGAAAATATTTCCGCCAGAGACTAATGTCGCATAACTTTCATCAAGGATTGTTGTTGCCACATATATTGCACCACCAAAAGTTGCTGTATTATTATTGATTAAAGTTTCTTCACTTTCGGAAATTTCTATTCTACCCTGTCCCGTAACATACATAGCACCGCCAAAAGTTGCAATATTGTTTTCAATAACACCATTTTCCACACTAAAATAGCCATCATTTACGTAAATTGCACCACCCAAATTTGCTGAGTTATTATAAATTTTTCCACCTTCCATAGTAACAGAACTACCAGATTGTATGTTAAGAACACTACCATTAACCATTCCTGTAAGGCTTGACTTAAAGTTATAAATTTCAATACCTTTACCAAGTACAAGATTAGAACTTTGTACAACAAACAAACTTGCATTTCTATCAGTATTTGTTGTTATTTTAAGAACCCCGTCTGTATAACCTTCACTAATAGAAGAAGATGAAATCATTTTTCCAATAGTAACGTTTGTATTTTTTATTGTGAAAATCTCTTGTCCTGCTATATCATCAGAAACATTAAGTGTTACCCCAACCCTACTATCTGCATAGATAAAGGCATCATCATTTGGGTCTATTTCGGTAAATCCAGCATAGATTGTGATTGGCTTATCAATAACAATAGGATTAGTGATTTCCAAATCTGATTTAATAACAATAACATCATTAGATAATGAACTTTCCACTGCTTCTTCCAAAGTATTAAAGTATCCTGCCACTTCGTTGTTTCTTACAATTTCAACCCTGTCGTACACCACAATATTATAGGAAAAATACTTTTCTTTAAGCGAAGCATCACTTAAATTATTGAGAACTAAGTAGAAATTAACGTCAGTATAAATCGTCCCTTGTCTATTTTCTCCACCAATAATACCGGTATTGTTGATTACTGCTTCAAACGCATAAGTAGAGTAAATATACGCGCTTGTTAAATTAATTGCTCCATTAAATGCAGTATAAAGTTCCCCATTAGATGACATACCAAACGTCTGTGCATTGCGAGAAAGTTTTACTTCGCTTATCCCTGCATTTGTAAAGCAACTATCTCCAAGACTTACTACCAAAGGCAAACTTATACTATCAGTTAAACTATAACAATTATAGAAAGCCCTATCCATAATGTTTGTAGTTTGCGATAAATCTACACCACTACCATCTTTTGATATAGAAATTAAACTTGTACAATTACTAAACGCATCAACTCCAATAGAGATTATCCCTTGTGGATAAATGACTGTTTTAATATTTGTTTGGTCTTTAAAGGCTTCATTATAAACAGTATTTTCTTCTGTAATAGTAATCTCTTCAAGAGAAGCACTTATAACTTCAAATAAGTCACTTAATTTTACGTTTTCACCAACAGCGGTACCTAGATAAGGCAATGTGATTGACTTAATTGAATTAATATTTGCAAATGCCCCAACAGATATACTAGCCACTTCTGGAAGAACTTCTACTTCTTCAAAACTAGTACCATATAACGCATATTTTGCTATTGAAGACACTAAGTAACTACTTTCTCCGTTACTGACCTGCCCACCAATCGAAATTTTATTTGCACTATTTTTAACAAGCATAGCAATAAGAGTAACATTTGCACCACTTATTAAATAAACATTCCCACGATTATCAACAAAATATCTATTATTGTCGGTTTCTTCAAAGACAACTTCTTCCAAATTTGTCGCACTTAAAGCACCTGCGTCTATATTAATTGTTTGTGGAACATTTACTAGTGCTGTTAACGACGTATACTTGTTAAATGCAAGAGTAGATAACTGACTTATATTTGAATACTTAAAGTCAATAGTAGATATGTTTTCTATATCATTTTGACTTTGTCGGATTTCAACAATATCTTTACCATAGACCAAAGTTCCGTCTTGGGCTACCAAGGTATGCTTTGGTAAAACTACATTGCTATCTATATTATTTAATCCTAAGTCACTAATTCCGTTAATTGCCACCCCCGTATCCACATCTTCATAACTGAAATAGAACGGATTAGTATAATATCCCCAAACTGCATACAATGTTATATCTCCGCTAAACCTATCTTCAACTTCTGTATTAGGTACGTATTCTGGCTCGGTAGTTTCACTATCAAGTGACCAACCAAGGAAATACGCATACCTTGCTTCGCTACTTTCGTAATCCACTGTTGCTATTTCCCAAACATTACCGTGATAATCTTTATAGATAAGACTTACAGGCGAATTTATACTTTGCTCCCCAGTGGAAGCATTGTTTATCCCCGTAATATCTGTCGATGAACCTATAATTATATTATCGTCAGTATTTAGGTCATACGTAATATTATAATTTGGACTCAAAACACCATAAAGAGTAATAGTTGTTAGACTTAAATCTTGCTTACCGTCAAATGCAGTAAAGAATTCTTTGTCTAAATCTACTTCTTCCCCAAGGTTAAAATCTATGGTTGCCTGACTTGGGTCTGCCGACCAACCGTAAATTTCCATAGTCGGGAGTAAACTGTCATACATTGTAATCTTATGATTGTCTGAATATTCGCTATATGTATTGCCCGAATCAAGTGGCTTTGTGCTCTTTATTTGACTAATATACTCACTATGCTCACTGCCACCCACTACAAACTTAAACTCATATTGAATTGCAGACCACGCAATGTACAAATCTAATGAATCATAATTATCCATTAAAATATATGCCACATCATATCCATCAAATGTTACTTTTGTGCCACTATCCACAATCGCATTAGTAGACAAATAACCAATTTCAAACCCTGGCAATGACACCATACTGGCAAGGTCTTGCTTATTTATCTCTACTGTGTTATTGGCCGTGATATAGAAAGCAAAACTCTGTTCATCACCTGTATTAGAGTGAACTATAACCTGTTTTGCTATCCAAATTGGATATAAATCAATTTCCCCACTATCAGTAAGATTAAACACAACCGCGCCATCTTCAAAGTCATAAGTTGCACTTGTAGCATCATCATAAGGATTTAAACTCCAACCCGCGAAATAATTATTAGATATACCAAACAATGTAGATGCCAAAGGTAAAGTTTCTTCTACATTATATTCAAAACTAACCTGTGATACTACACTAGACCCTTCTACCCCATTTTGATGGATATTTACGATATAACTATTTGCCTTCCATACGGCATACATAACCACTTCGCTTTCAGTTGTAAGGCTAATAACATTAAGTGAGCCCTCAAAACTATAATATTCGTCTGTATTTGCACTATCAGTATCTGGGCTTAAACTCCAACCAACTTGTGTGTACCCAATAGTTGTATATCTTTCACTTGTTAAAGTTTCATTAACTCCATACGTAAATAGGTCATTTTCTATCTCACCCTCTACATTTCCAGCCATATTACTATTGTAAATAACCTCATATTTTATTGGTGTCCAAACGGCATAAAGGGTATATCCTATACCATCTTCAATCAAATTATATGCGTTTTGTCCTGCTTGATATAATAGTTCTCCGTTTCTTTCTAGGCTCCACCCAGACAATGTATATCCAGCAACAGCAAAAGTACTATCATCAGCAACCATAACTTGATTATCAAACACATAGGTTCTTTCAACAGTTTGTTCTATATCTGAACTATTTGGACTATTGTTTACATATGTTACGGTATAGTTAATACCTTGCCACAAAACATATAAAGTTGTATTTGCTTCTGGCATTACGAAACTATCACCCACAGCAGAAGTTGTCATTTGAGAAGTGCCAAAACCATAAATTGTATAGTTTTCTCTTGAAAGTAGTGCAGTAATTCTATCTAGTGCATCTTGACCATAGGTAGTACCTTCACTATCAACGTATACATTTATATTTATTTTGCGGTTTGTTTCATCATAACTTTCGCCTTCTTCAAAATTAGCCAAACTTTCGTCAAACTCCGCTTTTATCCCACTTTCACTTCTAGTATCATTAATATCAATGGTAAGAGTATAATAATCCATCGACCATTTTACAAAAATCTCTAAGTCGGAATATGGCATTTCATCAAAAATTTCGACTTCTTCATCTTCTACTATCATATAGTATCCTAGGAAGAATTTGTTCTCCCTATACGCAGAAACTTGATTTAAAATTTCATTTAAAACCGTAGTATAGTAGACGTCTAAGATAATAGTGTCGTCAACTTGTTCATACACAAGACCATCACTTACAGATATATCACCATCATTAGCATTAATAGTGAGTTCAAAAATGGCTTCACAAAGTACAATGTCACTATCGTCTACTGCTAATCTGTAACTGTTTTGTCCCCTATTTTTTAAGTCTTCTACAATATCAAACTTATCAAACTGCACATCGACCAAGTACGCAAAACTTACAACAACAAGGCTTTCTCCTTTCGGTGGCAAATTTTCTGACAAGCCGTTTGCTGTATTCTTCATTGTCTCTAAAACAATAACACTACTTCTAGAACTTATGACATCTGTTACGTTAATTTTTGCTTCGTTTAATAATTGCACTTTACTATTTATTTGATACTCACCGCTAACAGACAAACTTGAATTTTTGCCATTAACTAAAATTGTAGAATTACTGCCATCTTTGCCAACTGCACCGCCTAAAATTTCTAGTGTGCCAAATGCAATATTACTCATATAGGAAACATAAATTTCACTACCATTAGTGCTATTATTTAAGGATATTTCACCGTCATTTATTCTAAATGTTCCCCTAATTATACCTACACCACCACCATAAGTTGCAGTGTTGTTTGTAATAGTACCACTATTAAATACAACCACTTGTCTATTAAGCGCATCTGCAAAATCACCAACTTGAATTCCACCACCATAAGTTGCGGTATTATTTGTAATTTCTACTCCATCTAAACTTAAATGATATTCTGCACTCCCACTTCTCGTACCATCGATGTATATACCACCGCCATAGGTTGCATTATTGCTAGAAATTTTTATCATTCCTTTCAAAATTAAAGCCCCGGCATCTTTTGCAATGTATATACCACCACCATAGCCAGCATTTGCTGTTACGTTATTTGTAAACTCCCCACCTGAAATTGTACTAGCAATAGAACTATTATAATACAATCCGGCACCATTTTTTGCAGTGTTATTAGATATGATTGAATTTTCAATACTAATTACACCACTTTCAACATAAATTGCGCCGCCGTTGGCATTTGCAGAACTATTGGTAATTGTTGCATTTTGTAAAGTTAATCCACCTTCGGCATAAATAGCCCCACCATTAAGGACGGTCTTATTATTATTAAATTTAGCACCATTCACAACTAAATTACCCTGAGAATTTATCCCTGCACCATTAGTTTTAGAATAGTTATTCTTTATCGTTACAAATTCGTCTAACTTTAATGTTCCAGAAGATGCAATCTTTATTGCCCCGTCAGTAGAAAGCCCTGCATAATTCATATTAGGACTTTCATCATCGTTTCTTTCGTTGCTATTTCCATTAATAACAAGGCTTCCATCACCTTCTAAGACAAACACAACTTGCGAAGATATAGATAGCAAATATCCATTAAATCCCTTTTGTCTATTAATAGATACATCTCCCCTAATAAACACATTAGCATCTACTTTAAATTCAATTGTCTTTGAAACATTAATATTTCTAGCAACTATTACAAGTTCGTCATTAATAGTCAGGTCATTCACCGCTTTATTAATGTCATCATAGTAAATTATTCTATTACCAGCATCGTCATCACTTAAAGTTTTACGAATATATGCCACTACTCTTTGCCACGAACAATAAAGTTCCAGTGAAGTAATATTGTAAATTGGAATAGATGGATTATCAAAGTTGTACATAATTTCGTATGCTTCTTCAAAAATTCCATCATTGCCAGTAAACAGTCCATTTACAGCATAACCATAATCGCCAGTTGCATCTTGTCTAGTAAAATCTTCTACAAAATCATTGTAATTTAGATACATTTGCGATTGTGGTACAAGATATCTCCACCCATCGCCAAATTCTTCTTTTACAATATCGCCATCTTCACCGCCAGAGATTTCACTTCTTTCCCCGCCATTTGAATGTATTATAACTTCCACCATAACCGGAGTAAACTCGCTAACAAGATAAACAACTCCATTCCATGAGTCAATCTTTTCGAAAATATCCTTGCCTTCTTGTCCGTATTTAGTACTAATATCTTTTAGGCTAAAACTGCTATTTGCCCCAAGAACAACGTTTTTAGACATAACAAGTTCGCCGTTTTCCATATAACCAACTCTCCAACCGGCAAATGTATTGTAACTTAAACTTGCCTTTGGAAGACTGGTCGAGTCTTCATATTTCATTCCAAACTGTTCGGTAGTTGTCCCATTATCGCCATTTCTAATTACTTGTACTTCATACTCTTTTGGGCTCCACTGAGCAATGAGCGTTAAGATATAAATAGGTAAGGCTTCGCTTGACGTATAATATTTTTTACTATCCCTGTCAAGGAATGTATTAGACAACTCATAACCAACCTTATGACCTATAATTTCGTCTAAGAAACTCATCGAATCATAACTTGGCAAATCAATGGCCAAAATTTCATTTTCTTCGCCTGCACCTGCGGTTTGTCCATTAAGTTCTATAACCCCACCGTTTGGGTCTATGTACATTACTTTTGCAATTTCCCTAAGTACAAACCACGCATAATTATCTTCTATTACATTGTTGATACAGTATCCTTCTAGGGCGGAACCTTCTTCCCTAACCAAATAGAAGGCCTTTGAGTTTTGATTTAACTCACTAATATTATTAAATCTAACTATCTTTGTTTCATTTGGTGTCTTTAATGGGTCATCTTCCATAAAGTACAAGAAATTAATATTGATGGTTTGTCCTTCATCGATTATCTTATTAGAAGTCAACAACCCTTCCACAACCACATATGAATACTGCTTTAAGAAAATATCACGTATGTATGCGTTCCCGCGAATAAACAAAGCTCCTCGCTTACTACTATCCTTAATCCCTTCTACATAAACTGCCCCGTTAATATTAGAACCGTAATTGTATAGTGTACTATTGCTCATTACATTAATATCATATTCGTCAATAACATTTGGTCTTACTGAGTCTTCTTCTCCCACGATAATCCCATTAAGTGTTAAACTTTTGCCATCGCTTAAATAAATTTCTTTTCCTTGGGCTATCTCGGCATTACTATTTATCTCATTGCCATAAATGTGACCATTTGTTAACACACTGTTAACGTCAGAAGAATAGAAAATTCCGCCACCATTTTGTGAAGAAATATTTTGTGTTATTGTCACGTCATCAGATAAAATTTCAAGGCTACTGTTGTTACTTACAAATAACCCTGCACCACTTATTGTGGATTCGTTTTCATAAATTGAAGCCTTACCATCTAGTACTATATTTGACACACCTTCGGCAAAAACTGCACCGCCATTAACTGCAAAGTTATAAGATAATTGCCCCTTTAAATATAAAGAAGATGAAGACAAATATACGGCACCACCACCAACAATACGTCCAGTTTCATCTTGCGAAGATGTATCTGTTTTGTTATCACTAATAGTCGTATTTTCATCTATTGAAACACTAGACATTTGGGCATAAATTGCACCACCAAAGAACGCAGTATTATAGGAAATATTAACATTTTCTCCACTAATTGTTAAACTTCCATTAAGCACTGATATTGCACCACCAAAGTTTGCACTATTGCCATTTGAAGAATTTCCTATTATTGTATTTCCACTAATAAATACTTGATTTTCGGCATAGATAGCCCCACCTTCACCACCTTCCGCACGGTTGCCTATAAATTGACCATCTGTAATTGATAGATATTCATAACTTGCTATCGCGCCACCCTTCATAGCACTATTAGACCTAAACGCAACACCACTGCTTGAAACAGTTAAGTTAGCAGTAGCATAAACCGCTCCACCAGCACTACCTGCCGTGTTATTTAAAAACTCTATGTTTTTATCCAAGGTATAATTCCCATCAATATAAACAGCACCGCCATTTGTTGCAGAATTTTCACTGAAAACTATATTATTTAGTGAAACTTCTCCAAAACCACTTGCAAGATAAATCGCACCACCATTATTTGTTGCTGTACCGTTAGAAATAGTAATTTCCTTTGTTCCAGAAACACTTAACGCACCGCCACTTGACACATAAATTGCACCACCATTATTTGTTGCAACGTTACCTAATTTAGACCCTTGTCCACTGGAATTTTGGTCGTTTGGAGCAAATAGTATAGCAGAGTTATTACTTGTATCTGCCTCCAATACCACATTACCCTTTTCTGCGATGTAAATTGCACCGCCATTATAACTTTGGTTGTTGTAGAACTGTGCTCCAATAACCCTTGCATAGCCGTATACTGTTAAAGCACCACCATAATTTGTAGAACTATCCATCACAACATTATTGATAACCCTACTATTAGACGATAGTTGCAATGTCCCGTCCTTCTCAACAATTACAGCACTGGTTGTTCCCCGTTCTCTATCGCCATTAATAGTGACTTTTCTGCTACTAGTACCAAGTGTAAGTTTGCCACTTTGAACTCTAAACATAGGAGAATTTACGTCAAAACTATCCGAATAAACTATCTCAAAATCACTATTACTTGAATTATCTGTCATAATAAGTAAATTGCTATTTACAACAAGTGTTTCATTTAATTCAAATACACTATTTGCTGTATCTTCTTTATTTGTGTCCATAAGGTATAGTTCGTACTCACTAAGCCCAAAAAGGCTACCCGAATTAATATCTTCCAAAGCATCTTCTAGTGTTAAATAGTACTTATTATATTTAACCCCAAAAGAATCCCTTAATGCACCTTTAATATAACAAGTTGCATCTTGCCATACTGCCGTTAAAGTATGTAGTCCAGACGTAGTTTCTTCTACAACATAAGTACTACCCAAATCATATTTGCTTCCATTTTCATCAACAAAACCCGTCAAAACGCAACCTTCTTTGTAGAACACGTATTCGACGTCGTCATAAGATATTATGTTATCTTCTGGCAAAACTATATTTGCTCCTACGTACCTGTCTAGGGTAAACATTGGCTCTGTACTATTCTCATCTAACATAAACGAAACACCCATACTCATACGTTTAAAGTAAAGAGTAATGTAAACTTCTCTATTTACAGTATCAGAGAGAGCAAATGGATTATCTTTTGAAATTGGGAAAGCATCTTCAAGCGAATAGTACTTGCTACCGCTTATCTCAATATGGTCAAAGATATAATTATCCGGTCTAAACATTGCCCTAACATCATACCTTACACCATCTATTAAAACATATTTTCCGGTAACATCTTGTTTAACCGCTATTGGCTCGCCATCAGCACTTAATTTTACACTTGTAGGGTACAAATCTTGGGCATTTTCATAGATAAACATATTTTTATCTAATGCTTCATCTCCGGTTGTGTAAACCCTATATGCAGAGGTTTCACTTTCAATATAATATCTGTACATACTTGTGTCGTAGTAATACTTTTGAGTCACTTCATCATAATGTACATCATATTCATTTTTAAGACTATCAGAAATTCTTGTTATTATATTTGTTTGCGTGTCTTTTGAAACAACGGTTATGGCTTCGTAATTTACAAGTTGAACCCTATTAATATCCTGTTCGTTTATTATGTAATAGGTAGAATTATATTGAACCTGACTAGATAATGGCAATAATTCATTATCTTTTATACTTGCTCCGTGTATTTTATACCCGTCTGACGTATTTCCATCATACACAGTATCGTATTCGTAGTAAATTGTATATATTTGAGGCTTCCACATTGCGTAAAGATAAATATGGTGTGCCGGCAATCTAAACATACCATTATCAATTTCTAATAAATTTTCTATTGGGAAGAACATTTGTCCTGCAATCTCTTTTCCTACCAAATCGGCAACTTCTATTCCCTTTTCTCCCGTATATTCTACGGCAATATCGTCATCATAGGTTGAAGGGATTCCTCCTTCATCTAAGACATAGTACGCCCAGCCAATAAAGTCATACCCTTCTCTTTTAATATTATAACTATTAAGTTCGTCAATAAGGGCTTCTGTCGCATAATCGTCATAAGTAAATAAATTCGCCGTTGGAGTAATAACGCTATCACTATCTTCACTGATATCATAGAACCTTATTTCGTAACTGCGGTACCTAAGAACAAGTGCGTGTTGTTTTTCGTCTGGAACTAAAATAACAGTAGGGTCAACAACATTAAACAAAGCATAGTCGCTTGGTAAAGTTTCAACCCTTGCTAGATAGTAATTAAATGCGCTTTCTGTTTCAAACAAGACAACTGGTGTTCCCATTAAATAAGCCGTATCTGTAAATAAAATATCAAATCTATAAATACTATCATAGGTTTCGTTTGAAATAGTAATATAATCGTATGCTGTGCCATCTTCATTTTTCTCTATCATAACGCGTGGCATAGCCTTAATTCTACCATCGCCGTAAATGTCAAATGTTCCGGAGTTATATATTTGATAAACTCTCCCATCATTTGAATCAGGGCTTGTTTCTGCATTGAATTCGCCGTATTCAACAACTCCTTCGTTATAAACATGTTCACCATAGCCCTTTCCATTCATTTTGGTTGCGCCGTTTCTTCCAGACTTAAAGTTAGCATAACCACCTTTACCTACGTAAACAGCACCGCCATTATTTGCAATATTACCATAACTATCAACTGACTCATCTCCACCAACTCCAACATCTTCTAACATTTCTTTATAAGAATCATAGAATATAGATGCTTTAAGTAGCATAAGTTCAGTAGTATAAGTATTAATTTGACTTCTAACAGCACTTACCTTTTCCGCAGTTTCACTACCTATTTCTTGGCTTTCTATCTCGGCTAATATTTCAAGAGTTTCGTCTAATAAATCTCTTGCATTTTCAAAATCTTCATCTTCTAACTTAGAATACGTACCATTTTGCATATATCCTTGAAGATTTGTTTTTATGTTATTTAACCTTTGTGTGTGTTCATTTGATATTCCTTCTGACTGGATAAGATTATCCAAAGCCTGTATTAGTTTAGGCAATTCAGTTTCTACTATTTTCTTTTGTGAATTATATTCAGGCACAGGGTTACCATTTAGATAAACTTCTAATTCATCTAATTTTTCTTCAATATTTCCTGAATTTCCAATAACTTGCACAAGTTCATACAAGAACCAAACCCCATCAAATACTGCCTTAGCGGTAATAGTAGGTTCTTCTTCTACCAAAGTAGTTATCTCTCCATTCCCTTCATCAGTTCCGCCTTCCGTGTCCCCACTTTGCTCTTGTGAAGCACCAACATAAACACCACCACCAGAAATTGCCTTATTTTGATAGATATATGTGCTTTGGTTAAATGATATTTGCCCACCTGCTATATAAACACCACCGCCTATTTGACTTGCTAAACCATTATTATTGTCTGCAAAAGGGTCTTCACTATTTAAGGCTATTGACATAAATTCAAGTGAAGACTCTTCGTTTGAAGAATTGTAGTAAATACCACCACCGTATCTTGCACTATTTTGTTTTATGACCGAGCCTATTTCTATATAATCGTCAATACGTACAATCGGAGCATCTTCTTCACCATTTTCGTAGGCCTCTTCTCTTCTCTTTAAATCGTCATACAACTCTTTTGTAGTTTCACTGCTAATATTTGCACCTTCATCAATATATATACCGCCACCATACATTGCCCTACTAAAAGTAATGGTTGTTAAGACAAGTTGGACTTCATTTACATCATCTTCACTGCCTTTTGCATAAATCGTACCACCTTTACCACCACTTTCTACGGATATTAACTCACTATAATTATTACCCATAAATGTAGTTCCTTCTATCCTAAGCGAACTGCCTTCTGAATAGATTGCCCCACCATTTAATGCCACATTAGAACTTATTACACCTTGCCCATATCCAAAGATATTATTACTGCCTTCTACTGAGCCCAAATTTTCAAAGTTAATTGTGATTAAAATATTTGATTTTACACCACCATAAATAGCCCCACCATTTAAAGTATATTCCTTAGAACTGGCATTTAAAATACCATTCTGCTCAATGTCAACATTTCTAAGTTCAATATCCGAATATTCTACAAATATTGCCCCACCGTTTCGTACGGCATAGTTGTATTTCATCATTGGCAAGTCAAATTCTGCGTGTCCTATTTGTCCTTCCGCACCTGAAATTGCAATAGCACCACCAATTTCAGCTTCATTTTGAGTAAACAAATAGCCATCTTTCATTCTCAAATTAAATGTAGAAGCAAAGACATATATCGCCCCGCCATAACCCGCAAAACCTTCATCTGCTGAAAGTGTATGCGACACGTTATTAGAGAAATTTGTATTTGTAATATTTAATGTGCCATTTTCAACTGAAATTGCACCACCATAGGCCGAATTATTGCTGTTAACACTATTGCCACTAAACGAACAAGAATCAATGTTCACAACACTATTAATCGCTCTTATAACACCACCATAAACATCTTTTGCAATGTTAGATATAATTCTATTATCTGTTAATGTGTTCCCGTATAAAGATATACTACCGTCAATAATTTCTATCGCACCGCTAATGTTTTCACCACTAACAAAACTGGCATCTGTTGTCATTCTAGTAATTTCAACCCCATTGTTAAGTACTATATCTGCACCATTGGCTTTAATAAAACTATCAGCAGATGAATTATTCCCGCTAAGTATAAGCCTATAAGATATTAAGGAATTAAATGTTAAACTAGAATTTTTTCCAAGGTTAAACACAACCCCTGTATAAGAGTTGTTTCTTGTAATAGTTTTACTGCTTTTTACATCGTTAATATCTAGACTTATTGAAACATCAAGTCCATTTTGCCCATTGCTATCGCCTATTTTTATTTCCTGAGAAATTTCAAAAGTTGACCTTGTGTTAAGTAAAACGACTTCTACACTCTTTCTAGCCTTTATTGCTGCTTCATAACTAGACAAAGAAGAGGCCTCGGTTAAACTAATTTCGCTCACATTAAGTAAAGCATTATTTAACGTCCCAAAATACTTATTAAAATTACCATAGAAATTTCTAATGTAACTATCCGCATCTTCCCACTTTATATATAGTGACAAGACTCCGCCCGAAGTATGTGCTTCGTCCACAAGTAAAGAACCATTTTCAATTGGGACTCTATTTATTTCACTAAAATCACTACTGTAATAAAGTGCACTTGCGTACTTATTTTCCAAATAGAAATCGTCCAAATTAGGTATAGGATAATTTGCTCCATTATAGGTATAGTCTTTCAAGTAAACCCAATTACCGCTCTTTTCGATTTTATTGTTATCACCAAAATACTTATAGGTAGTGGTTGAACCTTGCCCAAGGTAAATCTTAACGGTTACATCAGGCTGTGCCCACCTTGTATAAACTCTAATTTCTTGTGGAGTGTTTTCTCTTGTGGCGTCTTCCTTATAACTCTTAAAATCCCTGTCACTCCTTAAAATATATTCTTGATTTTGTTCATAGTTTACTGCAACATTTTTGCCATCATACATCATAAATCCAATAAAGACATTATTTGGATTTGTTGTACTAGTCCAATTATTTATTATCTCTCCATAATCTCCATAGCCTATTGTTGGTAGATTAAAACTTTCCCCGTATTTTACAGTTATAGTAAATTTAACAGCATTATTTCCAGTAAGAGCAATCTCATCATTAGGACTGGTTCTATTTTCAAAAATAAAATCAGTTTCCCTTGGACTCCAAATTGCATACAAGGTTATTTCGTACGTACCTTCTTGTACCAAATCATCTATGTATTGCTTTTTTTCATTTTCTTCTGGGACAATCAAACTATCCGGATTGCTACCATTGTCAACATATTCTTCATAGTTTTTAAATGTTGACCAACCTAGGAAATCATATCCCCAATAATAAGGTCCAATACCTGCGGCATCAGAAGATGTCCTTGGTATCATAATGTACTTTCCACCTTCATCTTTGGCAGAAATTCTTGCTTCTATAAAGTTATTGGAATTATAAATACCACCATTCAAATCAAAAGAAACTATAATATTTGTTTCATAAATTGCTTTAAGATAAATAATTTCACCATCATTACCGCGAACGTTTAATGGAGAATTAAAATACACCCCATACTCGTCCCCAAAGCCCCTAAAAGTGACTTCCTGAGATATGTTTTCTATCGAAACCTTAGAAATGTCGTTTATAACTTCGCCATATCTAGTTTTTATAAGTAATGCTCTATTATCTAGTAATTGATAAAATTGCGTATCTTCTTCATAAGAAATATTACTATCATATAAATCAAAACTAGACTCGTCTGTTATCTTATCATAAATAAAAGCATAATTACCTTCACTCGCACTAGATGGTAGGTACCCATAATAATTACCATCTTGCGTTAATATTTCAAAGTTGTCTTTTACAAAACCTTCGTCAACTACCAATGTTTGTCCATCTGTTGCCGAGTCTAATACAATATATCTTGTATTGCCTTCCCAAGGAACATACTTATAGTTTGCTTCATCATTATCTTGTACTGTATATTTTTCGTCTTCCGTCGCAACTGCCACATGATAGTTTTCCCTTGCAGATAGGCGATACAAATCAACTGTAATATCGATTATCTCGCCAAGATAAGCATAAGTATAAATATTAAATTCCTGTGCTATCCAAACTTGCTCGTTTATAATTGTTTCTTGATTAGGATTTATAACGTAGCCGTCACCACTATCAATCACAACAATTTTGTCGTTATAAATTGCATAAAATTCAAATACATAATCAAATTCGCCATTTTCATTCGGCTTTAAGATTTCTTCAACATCACCATCAACCACAAATTTAAAATCATCTACACCCTTTAATATTACTAATTTTGTAGTATCATCTTTTAAAGCCCAACCAGCAAAGGTATAAATTACGTTTTCGCCTTCCTTTGTAATTAAATCTTCTTGCACATCAAAGAAGTCGTCCACATTAAACCCTTCCACTAAATCTGAATATAAAACTTCTCCAACAAGGGTATAGCCTGTGTTTTCTTCGTAATTACTTGCAAGTTTAGAACTGTTGTATTCTAAAATTCCCCCTTGCAAAACAAAGTTAATTTCATACGAAACTTCTTCATATACAATCTCAATTACAACACTGTCGCTATTAAAATCGTCACCATTAATAAACCCACTTGGTGCAAGACAGAATTTTAAAGTATCTTCAAAGTCAATTACCATTTCTGTCCCATCACTTGAAACGTACTTCAAAGTAGTTGGTATAGAATACACGTCTTTAAAGGAATAATCTTTAAACGTAACATTATTTTTACTAAGCAAATTACTTAATGTATCTGTGGAATCATACAAATAACTAACATCGTAATTTGAATATCCCACATTATTGACCAAAATGTTATCGTTTTGTTCCGAATCTCTAAACGTAATCATATACTGTTTTTGTTGCCAAATTGGGTATAATTTAACCTGTCCATTTTCGTCTAATTCAAATTCATATACTCTTGCAATCTCATCTACTTGATTATTTGTATCGTTACCAAGTTCACTGCCATAATAAAACACATTGCCGTCGTCAAAAGCATGTTCGTAATCTAGTGATAATGTCCACCCTATTTGTTCCCAACCATTTAGAGTCATAGGTCCTGCTAGTGTAGTTGCTGAACCGAAAGTTACTTGTTTGTAGAGAGACTCCATACCCGAAATAACACTGCTAGCATCAACACTATAACCATTTTCAATCTTTGGTACCATAGGCATATACATTATCATATAACTATCTGCCGACCAGTATGTAGAAAAATACAAAACGAATGCTTGTCTTTGCTCATCATAATAATCGTCTAAATTTAAAATCTCTTGACTCAATATACTGTCGTTTATATCAATAACATCATCTACTTTAAGAACCTGATAACTATCAGTTGTTGGGTCATATTCTTCCCCTGGAACATATCCACTTAGGAAATAATATCCTGGGGTATATCCTTCGTTTACAGGTAAAGGTAGTTTTGCAAAATCTACACTATCACCCATTTTTAATCCAGATAAAATTAAAGTGGTATTGTTTTCCCCTTCGTAAGAAACGTTTTCAATCTCAACCCCTTCGTAATGTCCTTCACCTTTAACATTTTCACTATCAAACAAACTACCAGTAGCATCAATTAAAATCTTGATTTCGCTACTTTCCCAAACAACATTTAAAGTAATATCTTCACTAGGCATTATAAAACTATTCCCAGACAAATCAATGTTTTCGCTTGTAAATCCGCTGACGTGATATAGGTTATGAACTCTACCTTCTCCCTTATCTTCGGAGTGTTTTGTGTTTTCGTCATTTACTGCTAGTAACTGAACTTCTTCTTTATACTTGTGCGTTTGAGTAATAGAACTATGTTCGATACCTTCTTCATCAGTGTAAGTCCCAGCGCCAAAGTTGTAGGTAACTTCAAATTCTCTTGTATCCCACACCACGTTAAATACGTAAGTATCCTGCAATGCCACACCTAAAATTTCCGGATTAAACTCCGAAGTAGCAATGTCATATTGGTTACCAAATTCATCTTCAATATATTTAAAGACATAGCCGGAATCTCCGTCCGCCCTAGTGGTGTTAGAGTAATAATCACCTAGTCTAATGCTTTGACCATACCTAAAATCATTATTTTCTTTATCCAAATTTATAACAGTTTCTGGTATAGTTTCTATCTCACTATCGTTAGCATTAATAACAATGGCATATTCTTCGCCTAGCCACTGGCAATAAATATTAATGTAACCGTTACTGTTAATAAAACTATCCCAAGTCAAATTGATATTTCCATCGTATGTTACACCTGCATTTCTCGCAGAGTTAAACGAAGACAACAAGTAGTAGTCTTTTGCAAATTCTATCTCATAGGTTTCTTGCGTATTATAATTGTAAATCTGCTTTTGACCTGCGTCAAAATCTAAAATATTGCCATACACAATAGGTAGTGTTATAAATTCCTCATCATTATTATTTCTATTTGCATAAATTCTAACATTTATTACTTCTAGCCAATTAACAATAATAGTTAACGAATTTGTATCTCTACAAGGAATATTTCCTCCGGTTAAATCTGTTTCTCCATCAGAGCCTTCTACAATTATCTTTTCAAAGACATACCCATCTCTTGCAAAATAATCTCCTGTTGGAACAAGTAAATTGTACGTATCCTCTATTCCTACATAAGCCCTAATAATTACATTGCTAGAATTTATTACCAAAGCCTGAATATTATCACTTGTCGTAGCATCATAAAAAGCAGACAAACTACCATCTATACCATTATTATAGAAAGTTCCGCCGTTTAAATTTATAGTAATTTCCTTTACTTGTCTAGTCCAAACAGCATATAAATTAAGCGAATATATCACCCTACCATTTTCTGTCGTTGTTGTAAAATATTGTTTAAGGTCATTATTTAATATCAAACTACCATCAATGGCTTCGCTAGAATCTGGGGTCAATGCAAAACCCGCAAGGTCGAAATATCGCCTTGTGTAATTGATATTATCTTTGACTATGTATGTGTCACCAAACTTTAAGCCACTATCAGTTATTTTGTCATAAACAACACCAGATTCCGCATTTGGTTCATAAGTAATTTTTACATCACTCTTTTCGTAAACAGCATAAACACTACTGGAAGTCGCAGGAATTGTGTAGAGATTTATAGCATCAAATAAATTTTCCTTATCACTTGCACTATTTACCAAATTTCCACTTAAAGTAGATGACCAACCCACAAAATTATATCCAAATAACTCTGGTAATTTGCCCGTATTTGCTAGTTCTAAGTACTTTGTATTTAAGTTAATCGTGCGCCCACTTAATTCACTAAAATTAAGAACTCCCGTTTCAAAATTGCTTCCATCATAATTTTTTAAGTAGATTTGTATTTCTGATTGTTTCCACACTGCATACAATGAAAAGTTTTGACTAATAATTTTTTGAGAAACCGAAACTCTATTGCTTTCTTCCCAACCACTTTGGACATAAATTTCTGAATTTTCTAATACAAAATGATATTTTTCCAAGTCCGCTAGTCCAATTTCCACCCCAACTATAAACTCCACACTAAATGATTTTTCTGTGCTTGCAACCATTGTTTCACTAATTGGAGTATAAAAACCTGATATGTTTTCACTGATATCAGTTATAAATTGCCCCTTTGCCTTATAAACAGCATAAATAGTTATAGAATTGGCTGTTGAGTTACCATAATCAATAATATTTTGTCTAGAAATTATAACCTGCTCTCCGGCACTAAACAATCCCAAACTATCAATGTCTATTACATAACCATCAGTTTCACTATACTGATTATACTGGGTGTTTGTTTTAAAATAGTCATTTTCTACCCCGAAGTAATAGCCTATAAAGGTACTATTATTTCTAGTTACGTTATATTCTGGAACATCAAAAGTAGCATTATCGTTGTTAATATCTAGTACAAATGTTGTTTGAACTTCTTCCCCAGCGCTACCACCATTAAAATTAATAGATAAAGTTAATATCTCTACCCAATTTATTGTAAGAGTCTTATCAAGTTTATCAAATTCCGAACAATGCCCTTCATAAGTGTATACAAAACCCGTTAAATTTTGGTTCTCATCTAACGTTTTTGTAACAACTACATCTCCACTTTTTCCCGTAAAACCATTAACTCTGTATCTTGGTAAAGATAAACCAAGGTAAGCCAAATTAAACCCTGTTGAAGAAACCTCGTTGTAAGTTGTAGTGTACATAATGTAGTATTCATTAGTAGCACTGTCTAACCTAAGTTCTGCCCCAAAATCTTTGGACAAATCTTCTCCTTGCGTGACATTCCAGGAAGCAGACCCTAAGTTTACTCTAATGTCATATTCTACTTCCGCCCACTCTACATAAATTGTTATGGCATCGTCTTCCAAATCTTCTTCTTTAATAAAGCCACCGACTTCACCACCTTCTATTGTGACAAAATTGATAACTGAATCCAAAGCGAGTTCTGTTCTGTACATTTGTCCCGCTTCTTCCCCATCTAAAACAGTATACTCGTATACAAACCTTATAACTTCCTTATAGTAAGGATTTGGATTACCTTCATCTGTTACCTGCCTTCTAGTTTCACCCAAGTTTACAATGGCATTATCTCCGCCAAATAATTTATACTCCTCGCCATAGGATATGTCTTCTATAACAAGGTTATTTACCACAACTCCATCTCTATCTTCAATGTTTATCAAATAATTTGTTCCTTCCCATACTGCTGTAAAAGTACTGTCTTTCGTGATAGTCACCGTATAACCACCTATAAGTTGATTAGTTTCGGAAACATCTTCACTTGTCCAATAAGCAAAATCCCTTTTATCTACCACAAAACCTAAGCCTTCTACGTCGCCAACAGTTTCACCACCATAAGGCAAAGTATATGTAATTTCCTGCGAAATACTATCAAGAGGAACATTTGCACTATCTTCTGCCGTATAGGTTGCCCCAACATATCTATACGCGTTTTGATAAATCTCACCCTCGTTAGATTCAAATGTCAATGTGTATTTCCACTTTGTATAAATAGAATAAACAAAGTGGCTACCTTCTACATATTCCATTTTTTCTTTATCTGGGTCTGGAATATCAAAAACTATAAACTTGTTCTCGCTCGCTTCACTACTAACAAAAACAGCACTATCTTCGTCATAAAAATAGTCTATTTGATGGTTTGTTTTACTTGGGAACCTGTAACTAGACAATGTAAATACCCTTCTATCTTCGTCAAAACTAGCATATCCAGATATCATTGTACTTTGTTCGCCCTTTTCCTCACTATAAACCCTTACCAAAATATCTTTGTAATTAAAATTTGCTTCAAATTCTATTTGTATTGGTGTATAAGTTGTTTCTTCCACAATATCAATATTTACATCAAATGTATCCGTATAAATATTGCCACCCATAGACCAACTATCGAATTTGTAATATGATGTTGTAACAAAATTTTGTTCTGGTATATTTACATTAAAAACATCATTGGTAACATAAAATGACTCCGGCACATTCCCACCTTGTACATACTGAGCACTATTTTCTCCGGCAGAAAACACGACTTCTGCCCACATTGCATACAACTCTATATCTGTATCTAATCCGTAGTACTGTCTGTCACTATTGGCTTCAAAATATTTTGCATAAACTTCTCCGGTAGGTGATGCACTAAACCTATCAAATTTATAGCCATCAAATTCTTCACCGGTTAGCACAAAATAGTTATTTCTATCAGTATAAATAACATATTCTTCACTTCTTAAATTGTCTAGTAACAGAGTTATCTTATTGGCCTTTTGCCAGACAGCATATAATTCTAAATCATTTGTTATTGTAAGAGTTGTCTTATCATAACTATAATCCACGTCTTCACTATCGGCAGATGTTACCCACCCCATCAAATTATATCCTTCACGGGTTACATAATTAGATATAAGTGAAATATCGGTATTAAACTTAACTCCACTTATGGTATAAGGGCTTGTATAATCCAAATTATCATCTCTATCTAAATATTGCCCGCCAGACAATATAAAACTGACATCATATTCACAAATAGTCCAATCACCCACAATTTCATCAAAAAGCCTATTTACCACAAAAAGTGACAATTCACTATTTGATATTTCCTCACCACTTAAAGCGAAATAGTTAAATGTGTGCCCCATTCTTCTAAAAGTAATACTATCAATTTCCGCCATAGACTCTGCATTATATACGGCAATATCAACAATTCCTTCGTTATTTAAAAACTCGTAATCTATTTGCAAACTTAAACTCTTACCATACTCAATAGGTATAATTCTGTTTTGACCTTCATAGCCAATAATATTAAACTCATAGTCAATTCCCCTCCACTTAGCATCTAACTCAACAGTTTGCCTAAATATATCATTTTCAAGTATGGTATAGACTAACCCATTTTCTCCCGTTGCATAGGAATTACCATTAATCACAAAACTGTTAAGACTATAATTTGACCTATCAAAATTAGGTAAACTAATTTCAGCCCCCACCAGCAAATTTGTAATTGTAAACCTTCTGTTTATTTCGTCAAAAGTAATTTCTACTGTTTGTTCATATTTATAGCCTTCTTCAAGTTTCAAATCATAAGCCACACTATCTTTTACCATTCCGTCTACCAAAACAGCATCGACAGAATCATCGTTTATGTCTATATATGTTTCTTCTACAATCTTTTTATAAACCGCATACAAGACAATACAACCAAGTTCTTTGTTATAATATTCAGAGTCCATACCACCTTCAATAGCGGTATCAAGATTAAGTCTTAACCCGTTACCATCAGGCTGTGTATTAAAACCAACCAAAGCAAAGCCCTCTTTTTGTAAGACGCTCAACTCGTCTTCTGCCCACTCCCCAACAGGCTTTGACACGCCTATCGAAACACTTGTATCAATAGAAGCATCAGCATTGTAGTCTGTATAAATTAAAAGGTTAGTAGTCCCTTGATTCCAAATACCATAAAGTGTGATTTGCGTGCCATTATTTAAAAAATCCCTATCAATGTTTACACTATCACCAATTTTAACAAAACTATCACCTTGCCCAAAATTTACATTAGTAATATTGCCTTCTTCATCTAATTCTGGGTCTATTAAAGACCAACCTACAAAGTCGTGATTAGGAGCATTTATATCCCAATACTCGCTAAAACTTGGGAAAACATAATTTTGCATACCATATTCAACTTTTACTTCGTGACTAGGTAAATTAAAATCGCTTTCGTCAAAATCTTCACTACCTATATAATCCTTTTTTATACTTTCCAAATTATCGTCGTATATAATTGTAATTCCATCTGGTTTTGGAATAAAATCCACCACTATAACACTATCTTGCATAGGAGTTAGCATTATATCTTGTGCGCCAAAAGATTCTTCTTCCCCTAAAACAGTAAATGTTGCAAGATTGAAATACTTGTCTATAAAATCAACCATTGAATTAATAGAAACATCGTTTATTTGAGCCCCAATAGTAAAGTTTTGCACATTGTACTCTTTTACGTTTGCAAAGCCAACATATTCTTCATTTTCAAAATTTAAAATTTCATCTACAAAACTAGATAACTCTATACTTTCATCAAAAAATTTTGTAGTAGTAGACGTTAAATAAATATACTGATTTTCCCTTTCACTATAAATGTTTTTCATTACAAAAGTAGACGTAATGTCCTTTGCTGTATATTTTGCATAAAGGGTAAAATTACTTCTTACTGCGGAAGGAATATATTCTCTACCATCTTCGTAAGTCCAGCCTTCAAATTTAAGCACAACTTCGCCTTTATTGTTAACCACATCTTCTAATACCGGTAAATTCAAAACTTCACCGCCCTTAACCCCCTGACTTTCAACAGGAGTATACCACCCTTCAAATCTTACAGTGTACTCGCCAGCAGGCGCTAAAAATACCCCTGCAACAATTCCCGCACAAGCAAGTAATGCCAACAAAATAACTACTAGGGCAATTTTTTTACTCTTTCTTGATTTGTTGTTAGACTGTTTTTCTTTTTTTGCATCATTACTCACATTGGAGGAACTACTACTTTCAACTTTTTGAGACTCATTTGTTGTTCCAGTTGTAGAATTTCCATTGCTAGTATGTATAGGAGGAACTCCATTCCCGGACTTTATTGGCGGAACACCACTCGGCTTTATTGGCGGAACACCACTACCCGCTTTAATAGGCGGGACTCCACTCGATTGAGAATTAGGCACCTTAGAACCTTGTGCATTTACATTTTTATTTGTACCTTGCACTTCGTTATTATTTCCCCCATTGCTCAAATTATTTTTATCGTCAGCCATTAAGATTTCCTCCTTAGTATTATCTCTCTACAAAAGAAAAAATATTTTAAAATTATAGCAGGTTCTTTAAATATATAAAATATTAACATATATTGGGGAACTTTCAAAACAAAATCGGCAAAAATTTTGATAATTTTTTTAATTATTTTTTATTAATTTTTTGTTCCTAATACTCGTGTATGTTATAAACAATTTGTAAACATTTTCCGTTTTTTCACTTGAATGATTTAACAATAAACGGCTTGACAAAAAATATTTAAATATTCAATTTTAAAAAAGAGTTTTTTATAAATTTTAATTATACAAAAACTACCAGAAATATCTCGCTTCGACCAAACGGTCGGAATAAATTATACTAAATCAACCAAGAATTTAAGCCAATATGTTTATATGTGACTTAACTTATCGACTAAACAGTCTAAGAAAAAGATAATGTATTTTTTCGATAATAAAATACTTTTTTTACACAACCACAATTAGTCTTAATAAATCACATCTAAATATATAAAAATTTTTTCACAAAAAACATATTTATTTAATAATCAATTCATAATGATAATTCAGCAAATAATTAAAAATATGACTTGACAAAAAAAATTAAAATTGATACAAAATTTATTGAATGATTTTTTAGCAAATTTTTATTTGTATTTCTAAAAATATCTATCAATATAACAAACATATTTTATGTTTATTTTTTTGTGATGCAGTAACATTTGTTGTATTAGTGTCATTATTTTTTTTGACACTTTAAAAGGAAAATAATTATGGTAAAAAAATTAATGAAATCTATACGTGAATACAAAACACCTTCAATACTCACTTCTGTCTTCGTTTTCTTTGAGGTTGTGTTAGAGGTTTTAATTCCCTACCTTATGTCATATCTAATAGATAGTTTGGAGAACAACTTTAACATGAGTGTTGTTATAAAACTAGGTGTAATTCTTTGTGTAATGGCACTACTTTCGCTGTTATTTGGTTTTTTATCAGGTAGTTTTTGTGCAAAGGCAAGTTCAGGATTTTCTAAAAATTTACGTTACGATATGTTTAGCAAAATACAAACCTTTTCGTTTTCAAACATTGACAAGTATTCACCGGCAGGTCTTGTAACTAGGCTCACAACTGATATAAATTTTGTTCAGAATGCATACCAAATGATAATCAGGACAGCAATTCGTGCCCCAATAATGCTTATTCTCGCACTGACTCTCACCTTTACCATTAACGTCACAATGGCATTAATTTTACTTGTTGCATCACCTTTATTGGTGGTTGGATTGTACTTTATTTTAAAAAATGTTCATCCTATTTTTAGACGTGTTGTTAAAGAATATGATGATATGAATAGAACCGTACAAGAAAACGTACGTGCTGCCAGAGTTGTAAAATCTTATGTAAGAGAAGATTACGAAGTAAAAAAGTTTGAAAAAGTTAGTGATTTAATTTACAAAGACAATACTAGTGCCAGAAAAATTTTAGCATTTACGTCCCCGCTTATGCAATTTATTATGTATGCGTGTATGATACTTGTCGCTTGGTTTGGAGCAGAAATTATAGTCAATAGCGGTGGTAGTAGTTTAGATACTGGGCAACTATCTGCACTATTTACATACATTATGCAAATACTTATGTCTCTTATGATGTTATCTTTTATTTTGGTAAGTACCACTATTGCAAGACCATCAGCAGAAAGAATTATTGAAATTCTAGACGAAAAACCAACTATCGTTAATTGCGAAAATTCCATAACAAAAGTAAAAAACGGAGATGTTGACTTTGAAAACGTGTCATTTAGTTACACCGGAGATATCTCAAAATTATGCTTAAAAGATATCAATCTACACATAAAAACTGGGCAAGTTATAGGTATTTTGGGAAATACAGGTAGTTCAAAAACTACATTAATATCCCTTATTCCAAGATTGTACGATGCTACAATGGGCAGTGTTTATGTGGGTGGAAAAAACGTAAAAGAATACGACCTTGAAACTTTGCGTGATAGTGTTGCTGTCGTTTTACAAAAAAACGTGCTATTTTCTGGAACTATCACCGAAAACTTAAAATGGGGCAACAAAGATGCCTCTATGGAAGAAATAAAACACGCGTGCAAAGTTGCCTGTGCTGATGAATTTATTGAAAAAATGCCAGATAAATATGATACATATATTGAAGAAGGCGGGACAAATGTGAGCGGTGGGCAAAAACAAAGACTTTGCATTGCCCGCGCCCTTTTAAAAAAGCCAAAAATATTAATTTTGGACGACTCCACAAGTGCCGTAGATACCAAGACAGACACCTTAATTAGACAATCATTTAAACAAGAATTACCAAAGACCACAAAAATAATCATTTCACAAAGAGTGTCAAGTATTCAAGATGCAGACTTGATAATCATTATGGAGTCAGGTAAAATTTTACAAACAGGCACGCATAGCGAGTTATTAAAAACAAGCGAACTATATAAAGATTTATATGAAAGCCAAAATAAGAAAAGGAGGAAGTCAAATGCAAAAGATAAAGAATAAAAAATCTACAATGGCTAGACTCATTGGTCTTATAATAAAAAAACATAAAATTATGTTTGGGATTGTATTATTTTGTATACTTTTATCCTCCATCACCACCGTCACGTCTTCAATCTTTATAAAGGTAGTTGTGGATAATTATATAGAGCCTATGCTTACAACAGGGGCAAACTTATTCCCTGAAATGCTAAAAAGCATATTACTTATGTCCATAATATTTGTAGTAGGCATTATATCCACTTACACATATAATTTTCTTATGGTTATAATATCCGAAGATGTCTTACGAGATATCCGAAACCAAATGTTTGCAAAAATGCAAAGGTTACCTATAAAATATTTCGACACTCATACACACGGGGACATTATGAGCCACTACACCAACGATACAGATTCCCTAGAATCTATGATAAGTCAAAGTATCCCTCAAATAATATCTTCTTTTGTTACCGTTATTGCAGTATTTTGTACTATGTTTTATTTTAGCATATATCTTACATTGGTCGTACTTTTCTTTTTATTGCTTATTTTAATAATCACAAAAAAACTTGGTAAAAAAAGTGGTAAATACTTTATTGCTCAACAGCAAGCCATTGGTTCAACCACGGGTTTTATTCAAGAAATGATTAATGGGCAAAAGGTTATAAAAGTTTTCAACCACGAAGAAGATACCATAAAAAACTTCAACATTTTAAATGACGAACTTTGCTATAATGCCAACAAGGCACACAAATATGCCAATATATTTATGCCAATAATGGGAAACCTTACAAACTTACAGTACGTTTTCATTGCCGTTGTTGGCGGATTGTTCTATATTACAAACACCCCTAACCTAACCATTCTTGGACTAAGTGCTATAACTATTGGCACAATCGTGTCCTTCCTAAATTTAGGCAGAGCATTTACCCAACCAATTAGCCAAGTTTCCCAGCAGGTAAACTCTATTATTGTAGCGCTTGCAGGGGCAACTCGTATTTTTAATTTAATAGACGAAACCCCAGAAGTAGATAGGGGCATAGTTACACTAGTTAACGTAAAACGTGACACAAACGGAAAATTGATAGAAGTTCCTGACAAAACAGGACTTTATGCTTGGAAAGACCCAAGACAGAAAAAAGATGAACAACTTATACTCGTTCGCGGAGATGTTAGATTTTTTGACGTAGACTTCGGCTATACGGACGAAAAAATAGTCCTTCACAACATTTCCCTATACGCAAAACCGGGACAAAAGGTCGCCTTTGTTGGGGCAACTGGCGCAGGCAAAACAACAATAACTAACTTAATTAATAGATTTTATGATATCGCTAACGGGAAAATTAGATATGACGGAATTAACATTAACCGAATAAAAAAAGATGATTTAAGACGTTCTATCGGTATGGTCTTGCAGGATACAAACTTGTTTAGTGGTACTGTTAAAGAAAACATTCGTTATGGCAACCTAGACGCAACAGACGAGCAAGTCTTTGAAGCCGCAAGACTAGCCAACGCAGACGACTTTATCCAAAGATTACCGCAAGGTTATGATACAATGCTTGAAAGTGATGGCGCTAATTTATCACAAGGTCAAAGGCAATTACTATCCATTGCAAGAGCAGCAGTTGCCAATGCTCCTGTTATGATTTTAGACGAGGCAACTTCTAGCATAGACACCCACACTGAAAAACTTGTACAAGATGGTATGGACGCACTTATGAAAGGCAGAACGGTTTTCGTCATTGCGCACAGACTTTCTACTGTGCAAAACTCTAATGTTATTATGGTTTTAGAACAAGGCAGGATTATCGAAAAAGGTACCCACGAACAACTTATTGAGCAAAAAGGAAAATATTACGAGTTATATACCGGCAAATTTGAATTAGAATAAACAAAACTTTTAAAAGTTAAAAACACCTTTAACACAAAAACTACCCGCAAACTATTCACTAAAATAAACAAACCACTAACATATACATATAAATTACTAATACAACACAGTTTACTAATATCAATATAGATTACTAATGTGTATTAAATTACTAACGTGTGTTAATTTACTAATGTATGTAAAAAAGGCTCCAAAAGTATTTGGAGCCTTTTTTATCTTAATAAATTTTTATTTGTCTTTACATACACTTCTGTCATTCTGAGAACCGACTCTCAACGATAGGCAGACGAAGAACCCCATATTCTAAAAGCAATTAACCTATAAAACAATCGCCCCATAACCCTTTTTATAACATATTGCCAAAACAATTTTAATAATAACAAAAAAATAAGACTCCCAAAAATTTAATGTTTTCAAGAGCCTTATTACTTAAAAATTATCTATTTAATATAGAGAATATTTTTTTATTGATTATTTACTTGCGAAACTTCTTCGTCCTCACCTACTCGCTTAATCGATAGTCCTATCCTTTGCTTTTGCAAGTCAATACTTATTATTTTTACTTTTACAATGTCACCCACACTCAATTCTTCGCTTGGGTGTTTTATGTATCTATCGCAAACTTCCGAAATATGTACCAATCCATCTTGATGAACACCTATATCAACAAAAGCACCAAAATCTATAACATTTCGCACTGTTCCACGCATTACCATACCAACTTTTAAATCTTCTATGCTCAAAACATCGCTTCTAAGTTCTGGCTTTGGCAAATCGTCCCTTATATCTCTCCCCGGCTTTAAAAGTTCTTTCACAATATCATCTAGTGTAGGAATACCCACCCCGCAAGCACTAGCAACCGCTTCTTCTCCCTTTGCTCCAATGAGTCTTGGCAAATTTTGCACGTTATCATTTTTTACATCTTCGCTAGTCATACCAAACATCTTTAATAGTTTTTCGGTCGCACTATAACTTTCTGGGTGAACACCCGTATTATCTAAAATATTTTTTTCGTTAGGGATACGCAAAAAACCCGCACACTGCTCGTAAGCCTTGTTCCCTAGTTTATTTACTTTAAGTAATTCGTCCCTTTGCTTAAATTTGCCGTGTTCTCGCCTGTAATCTACAATATTTTTTGCAATACTTGCATTAAGCCCAGAAATATGCTCCAAAAGTTTATACGATGCGGTATTTAAATCTACGCCAACAGAGTTAACACAGTCCTCTACTACTCCGTCCAAAACTGTTGTAAGCCTTTTTTGTGGCATATCGTGTTGATATTGACCAACGCCAATAGACTTAACATCTATTTTTATAAGTTCTGCCAAAGGGTCTTGCAATCTTCTTGCAATACTAACGGCACTTCTTAAAGATACATCATAGTCAGGGAATTCTTCCGCACCAAGTTTTGACGCACTATACACACTAGCCCCCGCTTCGTTAACTACCATATATTGCACTTTTATAGGTAATTTTTTTATTAAATTGCTTACAAAAATTTCACTTTCCTTACTTGCCGTGCCATTGCCTATGGCTATTGCATCTACTTTATTTTTTAAAATAAGGTCTGTGAGTACTTGCTCTGACTTTTCAATCTGGTTATGTGGTGGTGTTGGATAAATAACGGTCTTATCTATGACGTTACCACTTTCGTCTATAACCGCGACTTTACAGCCCGTTCTATATGCAGGGTCAAGTCCTAAAATTACCTTATCTTTAAGTGGTGGTTGCATAAGCAAAGGTTTTAAGTTTACTTCAAACATCTTTATAGCCTGTTCATTAGCGGTATCAGTCAAATTAGACCTTAGTTCTCTTACCATAGATGGCTCTATCAATCTTTCAAAACTGTCTTTTATGGCATTTTTTATAAATTCTTCAAATCTACCATTTTTAACTAAAACTTCCTCCCCAATTAACTCCTCACATCTATCAAAGTTAACTTCAACTTCTACCTTTAAGCAATCTTCTCTCTCCCCCCTATTAATTGCCAGAATTCTATGACTAGGTATTTTGTTTGCAGGTTCTTTATAATTATCATAAGTTTCGTAAACCAAATATTTTTCACCTGGCTTTAATGTCGTTACAATTTGGGCAGAATTGAAAATAAACTCCCTTAAAATCTTTCTAATTTCGGCATTATCGGATATCATTTCTGCAATAATATCAGATGCCCCAGCAAGTGCGGAAGAAATATCTTCCACCCCTTTTTCTTGTGAAACAAAATCTTTTGCAATTTCCTCTAATTCTCGCTTGTCTTTTTGAGCATAAATAATCTCTGCCAAAGGCTTTAATCCCTTTGCTTCTGCTATTGTAGCCCTTGTTTGTCGTTTTGGTCTAAAAGGTCTATAAATATCTTCAAGTTCGGTCATTGTAAGCGCTTTATCCAACTTATCCATAATCTCTGGGGTCATTTTTTCTTGTTCTGTGATAAGTTTTACTATTTCTTCTTTACGTTTTTCAAAGTTTCTAAGGTATTCCAACCTATCCGCAAATTCCCTAATCACTTGGTCGTCAAGACTACCGTGCATCTCCTTACGATACCTTGCGATAAAGGGAACAGTGCACCCTTCGTCCAATAAATTAATAATGTTTTCCGCGTAATCTTGTCTGATGTTAAATTCTAAACTAAGTGCTTTTGCAATATCCATTTTTATAAGTCCTTTTTTATATCAATTTTATTTTGTGTACTTCATAGTTATATCTTTTTTCTATCGGCCTAAACAATTCAAATGTTTTTCTAGGTAAGAAATTATATTTTAAAACATACTCAAAAATTTTACTTTTGTCAAAGCCTTCTATTATTATTCCTATACTTTTTGTATCTTTTGTACATTCATCTTTTACCCTGTCAAAACTAGGAGTATAATCTATTGTCATTTCTAGTTCATTTTCCAAATAGTTATCTATGTACTCCTGAACTTTCTTAGTCGCAATTAAACTATCATATGGCATTTTTATCTGAATTTCTTTACCCTCTACAAAAAGTCTTTGCATAGTAAAAACCTTCTTTTCGTTTCGTTTAAAGTGCCTATGTGTTAATTTTTTTATCCCCTTTATAAACCTTCTGATATTCACATTTTTTATTATTTTGTGAATACCTTTAAACTCTACACCCGGGTCGTAAATACTTACCGCCTCTACCAAAGCATATCTTGCCGGGTGATTTTGCAAAAGTTCTGGGGAAAGTGTCTTTTTAAGCCTTTCCCAATGGGCCTTTGCAACACTTAAACTATGGTTGCCATCTCCTACGATAAACAAAAGTGGTCTATCACTGTTGTAATATTTTTTTGCATATTCTTCACTGCCCAACCTGTCAAACTGCCGTATAACATCATCTACATCTTTAATTTGATACCCACTCAGATGTCCACCACCCATATTTAGATTAAAATCATATAACTTTTGTAAATTAGCCCTGTTATTATAAAGGTCACCTGCTAAATTTCTTTCCCTATCGTCGTAAAGTAAAACTATATGACTTGTTTCAAGTATCGCGTTCTTCCTAATCTCCATTCTCGGAGCAACCTTTTCTATAATAGTGGGTTTTATATTTTTTATTAATCCTTTACCTTCTTCGTGGTAATCGTAATCATCAAGGTCAACCGTAAAAACAAGCCCCAATCTATCCCTATGCCAAGGAGTCGAACGACACGTCAGAACCATATTTACATTTCTATCTATAACAACCCTATTCATAAAATAATCTACCATAGTGTCGTTTATTTTTTTTATCTTCTCTTTGTTATCATTAGTCAAATTAATATCTGGCAAAATCATATTTAAGGTAGATGGACTGCTACTCACATAATTTTCTACCGTTTGCCAAAATTCCTTATCCCATTTAAATTCCGAACCCGAAATTACCGCCCATTTTGACGCATTAACTCCCAAATTAGGTAGAAATATTTTTTGCTTTTTTATTACAGACATTATTCCTCCAACAACATAGTCTTCTTTTTTTATAGGCTATAAATTACCTAATCATAACACAAAACCAGTTTTTAACAAATAATTTTAATTGTTTTTTTATTTTAAAACTACAAAACATATTTTATCTTAGGAGTTAACAAACTTTATTTTAGAACTTTAACAAATAATTTTAATTTTTTTGCTCTACTAGGGCTATTATTTTTTTTATAAATTTGATGAAAAGCAATAAAAAAAACATAAATAAATCACAAAAAAATCGTAAAAATATCATAAAAATTAAGTAAAAAATCAATAAAAAACAGTAAAAAAACAGCAAAAATTAATAAAAAATTAATAAAAATTAGCATATTTTTTGCAAAAAATTACTATAAAATTAGTAAAAATGTCTATAAAAAAACAGTAAAAATTATGGAAAACTGGCAGTTTGTTTTATGATATATTAGAAAAAATGAGAAAAAAATCAATAAAATTTCATTAAAATATTAATAAAAAACCATAAAAATTAGCGAAAAAATAGTGAATTTTTTAGTGTTCTTTTGATAAAAAAACGATTGGTAAAAAAAATTACAAACTATTAATAAAAAATTTATTTATAATCAATTCCCGTAGAGCCAAAACCTCCCATGTCACGTTCTGTTTGTGATAAATTATCAACTACTTGTATGTCAAAGTGTTCTACTTTGTTTATTACCATTTGGGCTATTTTTTGATTCTTTTTCACTAAGTAATCATTATTGCTAATATTCATTAAAATAACACCTACTTCGCCCCGAAAGTTTTCGTCTATCGTCCCGGGACTATTTAGACAAAAAATTCCGCTATTAAGTGCCAACCCGCTTTTGCTTCTAACTTGTGCCTCATATCCGTGTGGCAACTCCATACAAAAACCCGTCTTTACTAATGCCCAAGAGTTATGCGAAATTAAAACTTCTTCATTACTAAAAATATCCATTCCCGCATCATCTTTATAGGCATACTTTGGTAATATAGCATCTTTTGAAATCCGTTTAAATTTTATTTCCATTTTTTTCTTCCTTATAAATTTTTTATTTTAGTTTGTTGTAAAAATTTTTCACCCAAACTATTTTGTCATTTTAAGTATTTATTAAAAACAACACAAATTACACCCCCTAAGCCGTAATTTTTAGTATGCTTTGTATTAGGAATTTGAGATTATTTACCCTGCTCAAAATAACGATTATCCAAGGTTTAATGTCAGTTATAGTTCATTTAGTAGCGCAACGAAACAAATCACCACTCACAACAATATAACTTACAGTACTTGACATTTTATTATTGTAAACTCACTCACTGTACACAAGTTGTTTAGTCATTATTATTTGGATATCTAACAACCCGCCCCGTAAACCACTCTCTAATCGCGAGTTGTTTTTTGTCCAAAAATAGTTTGCATTTTTTAAAAACTAGTGAGTTTTCTGGAAAATTGTCATGCAAGTTAAAGTCAAAAGAGATAAATAAAGAGAGTAAAAACAAGGAAAGTTAAAATTACTTCTATTATTTTTCACTTATTTCATTTGCAAAATTTTCTAAATATGAAATTACTTCACTCATTTCTTGTTCGCTATTCATTTCGCAAACCAATCTCAACAAATTTTCTGTACCACTAAACCTTATAAGTGCCCACGTTCCATCTACGAAAAAGTATTTAAAACCGTCCAAATTGCCGGTACTTATAACTTGTTTTTTAAATTGTGGATTGTTTGTTTGCAAGTATTTTATAATTTTTTGCTTGTTTTTTACCTTAAAAGAGTACTCTTTATAATACATTTTATAGCCAACATCTTTTTTTAAGTCGCTGACTATTTTAGAAAGTGGCTTTTTATAAAAATTCACTATTTCAAGTAGTAGTGCATATAAAACCAAGCCGTCCTTTGTATATACATTACCCTTAATTTCGCAGCCACTATTTTCTGCTCCAACAAGAGAATTTGTATCAATCAGTTTTTGACTAATATATTTAAACCCAACAGGTGTTTCAAATAATTCGCAGTTATATTTTTTGCAAATTTTATCAATGAGTAAAGAAAATGAATAGTTTTTTACAAAACCGCCTTTTAACCCCTTTTCTTTAACTGCAAAATAGTATATTAAACTTGCAATCTCGTTGCCATTTAAATAATTGCCCTTTTCATCTATAACCGCCACCCTATCCCCATCGCCATCTGTCGCAAAAGCAAAATCTATTTTGTTTTTTAAAGCAATTTTTCTAAATTCTTTTAAATTTTCTTCACTAGGAATAGGCGCCCCATAATTAAACAAAGGGTCCCTATGAGTATTTACAATTTCTACATCTAATTTAAGTTTGTTTTTTAACTCGACTATTCCGTTTAGGCTAGAACCACTCATAACGTTAAACATTGTCTTTAATTTAATGTCTTTATATTTTAAAAGTGACAGAATATTATTAACATATTGCTTTGTATAGTCCTTATACTCGATAAGGTTGCGATTTACACATTCATCAAAACTTAGATATTTAAATCTTTTTATTTTTGGCAAATATTTGTTATATTGTTGTTCAATATCTAGACTTAAATCTTGCCCATTTTTAGAAAAAATTTTTATCCCGTTATACACGTAAGGATTATGACTAGCGGTTATTATGATTGATAAATCACAATCTTCGTACTTTCCCGCAAAACTAATCACTGGTGATGCTACACTTGTAGGAGTCAAAAAAGATTTTATCCCGTGAGCAGAAAAAACTCCCACTGCGTATTTTGCAAATATATCAGACATAAACCTATTATCATAACCAACAACAACCAGACGTTTAAAGTTGTTTTTTTCTATAATCTTACAAGTACACTCTATAATTTTGCAAACTTCTTCCCTAGTAAATTCATCAGCAATTATTCCCCTAAAACCCGATGTGCCTATTTTCATTATCTTTTTCCCCTTAAAAATCATTGATTGATGATTTATTATACTTTTTAATCAAAAAATTTCAAAGCAATTTTATAGTTATTAACTTGGTATTTTTACTTGCTCTTTTTTGTAAAATTTTATATAGTAATAATGAATTTTTTTATTGGAGGTCAAATTGAGCACTATCGAAATTATTTGTTTAATATTAGGCATTGCGTGTGTGGTACAATTTTTGCTACTTATTTTCATTAACTTTCGTTTTTCTAAAACTCTAAAAGGATTAAAGGAGCGCGAAGTTGACGACGTAGTTACCAAAAATGGTATGAGATATACCATTGACCAAACCGTTGTGGACGAAGATGGAAATATGAATATTTCGCTATCGCAAAAAGACATAGTATTAAACCCTAACGACACCCAAATAGTAGGTATAAAAAACAAAGTAAAGCCGGGCAAATACGTGCTTTTATCTACAAAGGGTGAAGAAGAAAGTTTTAACGTAAGAATTGGCGATTATGTTAAAGAGTACCATCACAATCAAAGTGTAGTTTTGGGTGAAGGTCAAGAAATTACAGCCATAAACACGAGTATAATTTTAAGGTAAATTTAAGGAGATTATTATGGGATTATTTAGTTGGTTTAAATCACAACTTTTAAAAAATATAGACTGGACTGACCCTAGTCAAAATACTATGGTTTACAAATTCCCTATGGAAGGACGGGAAATTATGATTGGCTCTAAACTTACTGTTAGAGAGTCCCAAGTTGCAATTTTTATGGTAAAAGGTAAAATCGCTGATGTTTTTACACCTGGCATACATACTTTAATTGTAAACAACTTACCTATTTTGTCGTCGATTCTTGCTTGGCCACGAGGGTTTAAGTCACCATTTACGGCAGACGTATTCTTTGTAAACACAAAGCAGTTTACTAATCAAAAATGGGGCACTACTAACCCTATTGTTATGAGAGATAAAGACTTTGGCTCTATCAGAATAAAAGGCTATGGCAGTTTTGCTTTTAGAGTAAAAGATGCAAAGGTTTTTTTGCAAGAAGTATTTGGTACAAACTCTCTCTATACTACCGAAAGTATTGTATCATACCTAAAAAGTATGCTAGTGTCTGGCATCAGTGATACAATTGCCGAAAGTAAAATCAGCGCATTAGACCTTGCCTGCAATTTAATGGAGTTTAACAAAATCGTAAGGGATAAACTAAACGAACAATTTGGTTCAATTGGACTAGAACTTACTAACTTTGTTGTCGAAAATATTTCCTTCCCTGAACAAGTAGAAAAAGCAATAGATACTCAAAGTTCTATGGGTGTTATGAAAAATAATATGGACACCTACGTAAAATTCAAATCAGCAGAAGCCATTGGTGACTTTGCAAAAAATCAAGGAGTCGGCGGATTAGGGGCTCAACTGGGCACAGGTATGGCAATAGGTGAAATGATAAAATCTTCCATATCTTCTTCTCAAAAAGAACAATCTGCCCCATCTTCTCCACAAAAAGCAGTTAAGTTTTGCCCAAATTGTGGAGCAAAAAATGCTAAAAATGCTAAATTTTGCGTAGAATGTGGCAATAAACTAGGCGGGGACGTCAAACCAAATTGCCCTAACTGTGGTGCCGAACTTAGCGCGAAAGCAAAGTTTTGCCCAGAATGTGGGACAAAAATAAAATAAACGTCCCGTAAATATTTCAAAGGAGTATTTTGATGGTCAACTCTACTAAATGTCAAAACTGTGGTGGAATGTTAATCTTTGATGTGGATAGTCAAAATTTGCGTTGCACACACTGTTCTTCTGTTGTGAACATAAACAGTGAAATGCAAACTCTACAAAAAAAAGATTTTACGGATACCAGTGAAATTTCAAAAAGTCAAACAGAATACACAACCTATATTTGTAATACCTGTGGCAGAGAGCACGTAACACATACTGATAGTGAACTTTTAAGATGCCCATCTTGTGGCGATAGCAATTTGACAAAAACCAATAGAATTGATTACGAGCCAGACGGCATAGAGCCTTTTAAAATAAACAAACAAACTGCAATAAATAAGTTAAAAGCATGGCTAAGTCGTCAACGTTTTGCCCCAAACAACCTTAAAAAACAAGCAAAAAGTGACACTTTAACTGGAATTTATTTACCTGCATACGTGTATGACTTTGATGCCTTTACTCATTACTCGGGCATAGGCATAAAAAGCCATAGGCGTCACGATGGCAGAGTGTCTTATTCAAGACAATTTTTTAACAGAAATCAATTTGACAAAATGACCGGCTATATAGAAAGTGCTTCACCTTCTATTTCGTCTAGCAAATTAAGAAGTTTGGGTAATTTTAGTACCAATGATATTTTGGTATATAGACCTGAATATTTATATGGGCTGTTTGGCGAAGCAGTAAAAATTGATTTACAAACTAGCGAAAAAAATATGCGCAGGAATGTATCAAATACTATTTCAAGTGCTATACAAAATAAACTTAACAGCACTTATGATAGGTTAGAGAACTTTTCTTGCCAAACTCAGTTTAGCAATGAAAAATACGCCTACGTTTATTTACCAATTTATAAGGGTACATATAAATACAACTCAAAATCCTATACTTACTATGTCAATGGCGAAAACGGAAGGGTTTCTGGCAGTGCCCCTAGGTCTAAGTGGAAAATATTTTTTACAATACTTGGCTTTATTGCTCTGATTGGCGGGATAATTGCCCTTGCAACCTTGACATAAAAAATTTTTTTATAATTTCTCAAAATAAACAATCTATCCTGCTAAAAATTCGTACAAAAAAATAATAACTTTTATTATATTTTAAGCAAATAATAATAAATAGTTAAATCTATTTTTTACAAATGAGCATAAAAAATCTCTTTGAAAATTTCTTGACTTCAAAGAGATTTTTTTATTTTAAAACTCACGGTCTTCTTCCAACCTAACTCCCACAAATCCACGTGCTGCATTTTGTGTCATAATTACCAAATCTTTATCTTCTATGTTCCCATCATCTATCCTTTGGTTAAAGATATTTTCACCAAAGTCATTAAAGCCTAGAACAGAAGAAAACAAGGCCTTTTTACAAGAAGAATAAACTTCTTCTCCCTTGCTAGCAACAAACAAGCCATTTTTGCTTTGCTCTTTATAAATAATTCTAAGTTCTGCAATATTGCTGGAAATAACGGTCTTGCCGTTTTCGTCTTTGCCTTTTTCTCCCCACAAAGTTTGCAAAATCTTTGCCTTTAAAATCTTGTTATCTTCCATTTTTCCCCCAAAAGGATTTAGATTACATTTCTCTTTCTGCTTCTTCTTGTTGTTTATTTTTTAAATTTTTAAATAAAAAGTCGCCTACTTCTCTTACTTTTTGCCTTAAATCTATTCCCTCTATCTTGCCTATTTCTCCAAAATAAACACAGTTCCCCTTATTGAAGCCATAAACACCATATTGTGTGCTTGGTACTACTTTTGTGGAATCTATTATCTTAACTCCACAAACTGTTTCATCTGGGCCATAGTCCTTAATACAACCCCTTTCTGGCGCGAAACAAATAGCCCCTGCGATGGCATCTCTGGACCTTAGCACATCGCTACCATATCTAATTTCCATCTCGTTTCTTAAACTTTCCTCCAAACAAAATGTTCTTCTCTCATTTTTACTGCTCATTTTTTATCCCCTTTTTTTAATATGAAAATATTGTATCACAAATAATATATTTTTCAAGGGGTAATTTTGACAAAAATAAAATATTTTTGATTAATAATTGACACCTTATCAGAAATACTTATATACTAAACTGTATTAGTGTTAAATTTGAAGAGTAAAAGGAAAAATAAATGTTAAAATTAATTAATTTTACAAAAATTTATCCTAACGGCAAAGTTGGAGCCAAAGATATTAATCTAGATGTTTGTGCTGGCGACATTTATGCCTTTATAGGACACAATGGTGCAGGAAAAACAACAACGATAAAATGTATAGTTGGCATACAAGAAGTAACCAACGGAGATATTTTAATAGACGGTATCTCTATCAAAACAAGTCCGATAGAATGTAAAAAACTAATGGCTTACATACCAGATAATCCTGACCTTTACACTACCCTAACCGGCATACAATATATAAATTTAGTAGCAGATATTTACAATGTAGATATATCTACCCGCAAACAACTTACCCAAAAATATGCAACAATGCTAGAAATAGCAGACGAACTAAATAATCCTATATCAACGTACTCTCACGGTATGAAACAAAAACTAAACCTAATTTCTGCCTTTATCCACTCTCCAAAATTGCTCGTACTAGACGAACCATTTGTTGCTTTGGACCCTAAGGCAAGTTTTTTAGTGAAGGAAATTATGAAAGACTTTGTTTCTCACGGCGGAGCGATATTTTTTTCTACACACGTACTTGAAGTAGCCGAAAAACTTTGCAATAAAGTCGCAATAATTAAAGACGGAAAAATTGTCAAATCTGGCAATATGGAAGACATTAAAAAAGATAGTTCGCTAGAAGATGTGTTTTTAAGGAGCGAAAATGCGTAACCTTTGGATACTTTTAAAAAACAGTTTTAATATGATGATTGGTAGTGTAACTCAAAGACGGGGTAAAAGTAGGTCAAGTTTACTTACTTTTGCAATAATGATTGTTCTACTTGTTGCAGTATTTTCATACAATGCTTACTCTACAATAAGTAGTTTTAGTTTTTTAGGAAATCAATTTGCAATTTTTAACGGAATTTTTACCATTCTCGTTACCCTTTTTGTTTTGGGGTGTTTAAGAGCCACAAGTAATAACACTCCAACAAGTGATAGTGATTTTTTGCTATCTTTACCTATAAAAAAATACATAATTATTTTATCAAAAACCTTAAATAAATATTTATATGACTTATTTTTTACCTGCATAGTCTTTGTTCCTTACGTAGTAATTTATTCGATTTCTTACGGGATAAATATAGGCTTTATATTAATGTCTGTAACTTTGATTTTACTCTTACCTCTTTTAAGTGTGGGACTAACTTATATACTAGATTTTATTATATCAAGACTTTTTAATAAAACTAGATTTGCTGGGGTTTTTAAGTCTTTATTTTCCCTGTTTTTATTTGGTATAGTATTTGTATTTATTATGATTGTGTCCGTAAACTATGGTTTTTTAGACGAAACCATGATTAAATCTTATTTTGAAACAAAACCAATTTCAAATACTCTTTTAAATTATTTATTTAGCCCAAACATACAAAACGTATTAATAACATTAGTGCTAACATTAGGAGTCTTTTTGTTAGGAACCTTACTATTTACTTTGAACTACGGCAAAATATTTGTAGCATATAAATCAAAAAATAAAGATTTAAAATTTAAACAAAACAACACCCCATTAAATTTACTTTTAAAAAAAGAATTTAATAATTATTTTTCTTCCCCAACTTATCTTGTAAATACATCAATGGGTCCTGTAATGATAATCATATTTTGTATTCTATCGATTAATCTAAATCTTTCCGCAATGCTTAGCCCACTAGGAGATGTGACAACATATATCTTTGCAATAAGTACAATCGTAATATCATTTATGAGTTGCACATCTACAATATCGGCAGTTAGCATTTCCCTAGAAGGTAAAAGTATATGGTTTTTAAAATCTATGCCAATAAAGATCAAGACAATATTTTTATCAAAATTGCTTTTTCATAACATTATAGTTCTTACCCCAATAGTTATCGCGGGAATATTTTTATCCATATACTTTAAATTTAATATAATTTTTTCTGTTTTGCTTATTCTTATCCCAACAGTGCTTACTCTCACTATGTCTGTTTTAGGACTTTACATCAACCTAAGACACCCTATGCTAGATTTTGATGATGAAGCCAAGGTGATAAAACAAAGTATGTCAGTATTACTAACTTTGCTGATTGGACTTGTTATAACTTTATTGCCAGTAATGCTATTTTTAATTTTTGAACTACCAATACTGCCATTAAGTTTGGGGTTTTTGGCTCTTTTAATTGTACTTTTTGTAATCTTTTCCTTGATTTTATTCACAAAAGGGGTAAAATTGTTTAGAATATTATAGGAGATTTTTATGCAAACCATATCAAATATTTTATCACAAGCATTAACAATTGCTTCTAAACAGGCAGGATATAATGAAACCCTTACAGCAACACCTTGCGCAATAGAAAGTATGGGGGACTATCAATGTGTAGATGCTATGAAATTAGCCAAAATTTATCACAAAAAACCTTTTGAAATCGCTAGTGAAATCATATCCTTTTTGCAAAATAAGGCAATAAAATCGGCAAGTATAACCGGAGGGTATATAAACATAGTTTTAGATGACAAATTCTTGTCTGATTATGTCCCAAAATACATAGAAGAAGTCGACAACATTGTAAAAAAAAATGTGGAGAGTAAAAAAATAATAGTTGACTATGGCGGAGCAAATGTGGCAAAACCCCTACACGTAGGACATTTAAGAAGCGCAAATATAGGTGAAAGCATAAAGAGAATTTGTAAATATGTTGGCTGTGACACCTTAGGAGATGTTCACCTAGGAGATTGGGGGCTTCAAATGGGAATGGTAATTAGCGAAATAAAAAGACTTCACCCTGACCTTCCCTATTTTGCCGAAAACTATACAGGCGAATACCCAAAACAATCTCCTGTAACAATAAAAGATTTAGAAACCCTTTACCCGCAAGCCAGCAAACGAGCCAAAGAAAATGAAGATTATATGAAGGAAGCAAAACAAATCACCTATGATTTACAGCACGGGCACAGAGGGTACTTTGCTCTTTGGAAACACATTTTAGATGTTTCTGTGGCAGATTTAAAAAAGAACTATAATCAACTAAATGTCCACTTTGACTTGTGGTTGGGCGAGAGTGACACAAGGGGTAGTTATGACGATGTGATTAATTTTTTTGTAAAAAACAATTACGCATACGAAAGTGAAGGGGCTTTAATTGTAGATATAAAGGAAGACACTGATACAAAAGAAATTCCACCATTTATGCTAAAAAAATCTGATGGCAGTGTTTTATACTCTACTACCGATTTAGCAACATTAATTGATAGATACAAAAAATATAATGCTCAAAAGGTTATATATGTTGTAGATAATAGACAAGAACTTCACTTTGTTTCTTTATTTAGAGTTGCAAAAAAATACCACCTAGTACCAGAAAGTATGGAATTGACATTTGCAGGCTTTGGCACAATGAACGGTAAAGATGGCAAACCCTACAAAACACGTGATGGCGGAGTTATGAAATTAGAAGATTTAATAAACGAAGTAAAATCTTCCGCTTCCCAAAAATCGACTGACAATGACGTTTTAGATGCGGTTGCAATTTCAGCATTAAAGTTTGCAGATTTATCAATACTGCGCACAAAAGATTACGTCTTTGACCCAGACAAGTTTTGCTCCTTTGAAGGAAAAACCGGCCCTTATCTTTTATACACATTAACAAGAGCAAAATCTATTATACGAAAGGTAGGAACTATCGACGGGGCTTTTGATGCAAGTTTATGCGATAAAAAACTACTTTTAACCCTAATAAATTTCTGCAATATGGTTATAGAATCTTATAAACAACTAAGCCCAAATATCTTGTGCGACTATGCTTACACACTAGCAAACGATTTTAATAGTTTTTATACTAAAACAAGTATTATTGGCGAAAAAAATCTAAATAAAAAATACTCCATGTATAAACAAACTATTTTTGTTATAAACATTTTACAAAAGATATTTGATTTACTTGCAATAAAACCACTAGAAAAAATGTAAAATTTTATAGTTTTTTTATAGTTTTTTTAAAAAAATCCACACATTTTAATCGCTAACTTTTGAAACTAGCGGAATAAATAAAGAGAAACATAGACGAAAAACTGACTATGTTTTCTTTTTTCTCCTAACTCTCTCTTAACTGCAAAATAAAGCGAATATCTCTGCCGTTGTCATAGGTTGTCGTAAGAAACACAACATCTACAAATCTTTTGACATGCACTTTAACCTTGACAACAAAGAATATTCGCTTACACTAGAAAATAGAGAGAAGAAAATAAAAAAGCAAAAGAGCGGATTGCGTTACGCCATGCCAGCAACCGCTCTTTTTGCAACACAATTAGATTATTTGCGTGTGCTTGTCTGCTGGATTGAAGCGACAGCACTTGTATCAAGACAAGCGCACGTTTAAATGCCATTTAATATTTTTTAGAAATTTTTGTATATTTTCAACTTTTTTATAAAATATGTGCTATAATATTTCTGTTAAAGGAGAGATTTGTGGAAATTTTTATATTTTTAGGATTAGTGTTAATTGTTAGTACAATTTTCATCATATTCAAAGTTAGACAAAGTAAATACATTAGATACCTTTTAAATAATAGTTTTGCTTTAAACAAATTATTAAAATTAAATGATAATTTTAAATTTGTTAATATATCAAATGACTTTTTTGACACCCACACATATGATAATGAAACATTTTTTAATAATATTTCTTGCGAAGATTACCTTATATATCAATTACAATTCAAAAAATTTGAAATAGAAAATGCAATAAAAAGCATTAAGTATAACATCACTTTGTATGAAAAATATATTAATGAGTTAACAAAAATAAGTGATTTTGGCAAATATAAAGATGAAGAAAAATTAAATGTGGAATATTTACTAAAACTAGAAAAGAAACTATTTAAGCAAAAAGTATTAAATCCCAAAAGAGTTCTATATATACAGATTGTTTTATATTGTTCAAAAATTAATGGATATATTTATGCTAAAAAAGAACAAATCTTTACAACAGAAGAAGTTGAAACATTAATAAAACGATTAAATAATAAAAATTATGAATTTTATAATGATAAAGGAATTTGGGATGCATTATGTAGAGTTGAAAGAGGAAGGGTTTCAAATAAAATGAGATTCGCCATTTATAAAAGAGATGGTTATAGATGTTGTTATTGTGGAAGAAGTGAAGATGCTGATTATTTGGAAATTGATCATATAAAACCTATCGCAAAAGGCGGGAAAAGCACATATGATAATTTACAAACGCTTTGTAGGAGATGTAACAAAAATAAAGGTGATTCATATTAATTTATAAAAAAGACTAAGTTTTTTACTTAGTCTTTTTCGCTAGTTTCAAAAGTGTTAGCCTTTACTGTGTGGATTTTTTAAAAACTATCTATTTAATTTTTTACTTATATCAATTTATTGCAACTAAAACTTTATTTATACCTTAGATAATATAAAATGGAATCGGACCGAATTTGATAGAAATTATATTTGTTTTGCTTAACTACTTTATCTCTTTATCAGAGATAAATATTTTTTTACAGAAGATTTTGTTTGATTTTATAAAAAACACCCAATTTTATTCTATAACTTGGGTTACTGCAATAGCAATAGCGCCTTCACCTATATGGCAAGAAATTGATAAACTAAGTGGGTCTACTTCCTTGACTTGTAAATCATATTTTTTTAGTGCTTTATTGGCTTCTTGTCTGAATGTTTCTATTTTATCCTTATCATAGGTATAAGCCATTTCAACCTCTAATTGTTTATTTTCGTACAAATCTTTAAATCTGGTAGTAATATCTTTGATTGTTTGGTCAATCATTTTTTTTCTACCTTGGGCAAAACTTAAAACTTGTGCAAATTTATCCAACTTTGCCCCTTGTATTTGTAGCACTGGTTTTATCCCAAGTACTTTACCAAGCAATGCTGCGGCTGGGGTTATCCTTCCACCCTTTTTAAGATATTTTAAGGTGGAAAGCATAATATATATGGTAGAATTTTTACCGGTTTCTTCTAATATTTGCTTAATTTCTTCCGCCGTTTTACCTTGTTTTATTAAGTTAATAGCATCATAAACAGCGCGTTTAAGTGTAACAGAAATACGTTTATTATCTACCACCTGCACCCTACCACCAAACTCTTTGGCAAAACTTTGTGCCGTTTCACAACTAGCAGAAAGACCACTACTCATAGGAATATGAAGTACCGCATCGTAATCCTTTAATAAATCCTTCCAAACTTGTGTTACCCCTGCAATACTAGGCTGACTAGTAGACACATCTGCCCCTTTAAGTAATTTTTCATAAAATTGCTCCTGATTTAAGTTAACGTCTTCAAAAAATTCTTCGCCATCAATTAGAAACGGCATAGGGATAACCTTTATATCTAATTTTTTTGCTTCTTCTGGGGTAATCCCGCTATTAGTATCTGTAACTATTGCTATTTTCATATTATCATTTTCCTTTTTTACCGCAATAGTTATATCAAAAAAAAGTTTGATAGTCAAACTATTTTTTTAAAATTATTTTGATTATCAAACTATTTTAGAATTAATTGTAATTTTTACATAAAAAAGTATTTAATTTTAGACAACAAATCTACTAAACTCTGTTCTTCCTTTGGGCTAAGGTTGCGAGTTATCATATCAATCATATTTTCGTGATAACTATTATGAACATCTATGACTTTTTCTGCCTTTTTAGTGAGTACAACAAAGGTTTTTCTTTTATCATCTTTTGATTGTCTTTTTACAATATAATCCTTGTCTTCTAGTTTTTTTATCATCGTGGTTAATGTCCCCGCGGTGATTCCCAGTACACTTGCAATTTGGCTCATAGAAACATTATTATCTTTACCTTCCGCCTTTTTAATTGCTTCTAAAACGTGAACACTTTTTAATGTTATTTTATCGTTTATATTCTTCTTTAAAAAATCTTCTTCACTAAACAAAACAGCATTGAATAGTTTTACAAGAATTTCATTTAGCATTTGTTTTGTAAAGTCCATTTATATCCTCCGCAAACAACAAGAATAGAATAAATTTAATTTTAAAATTTGTCAAACATAAACTTACAATAAGTATCATATAAAATTGACAATAATTTACTATTAACTTATACTTAACTTATTAAAGAAAGTCACGTTACTATTTACAACAATTTTTTACAATGAAATATTTTTTTGTATCTACGCAATTTAACATTAATTATTTTTTTGTAAAATTAATCTTTTTTTGAAATAATACAATAAAAAGTTAAGGAAAAAATTATGAGTAAAAAACTTGTATCAATAATTCTACCCATTTTAAACGAAAGTGAAAATATCTTTATGGCATTTAACAAATTATCTGATGTTATGCAAAAGACAAAATATGACTATGAGATAATTTTCGTAAGCGATGGGTCAACAGATGATAGCGAAGAAAAAGTAAAAACCTTATGCAATACTAATAAAAATGTTAAACTTTTAAGCCTTTCACGAAATTTTGGGCAGGATAACGCTATACTGGCTGGATTAAAGTATTCAAATGGTAATTGTTGTATAAGCCTTGACATCGATATGCAGGAAAGCGAACAGAACATAATAAATATGCTAAATGAATGGGATAATAACGACATAGACATTGTACTACTAAAAAGGCGAGAACGAAAAGATAAATTTCTAAAAAAATTGACAGCATCTATGTTTTATAAAACCTTACGAAAACTAGGAGTAAAACATTTGGACAATTTGGCTAGTTTTTATTTGTTTGACAGAAAGGTGGTTGATGCAATTTTATCTTTAAACGACACTAATATTAATATAAAATCCCAAATTTTATACGTTGGTTTTAAGACTAAAACCCTTTTAACAGATAGGCAAAAACGAGAATTTGGCAAAACAAAATACAATTATAAAAAGATGTTTTTAACGGCAAAAAATATGATTGTAAATACAACAAAAACTCCCCTTTATATATCTTTTTATGTGGGGATTTTGCTCTTTGTACTGAGCATAATTACCTTTGTTTCCTTTACTTTTGTAGAAATTTTTGCACATAATTTAAACTATTTTTGGCTTATCCCCTGCTTTACCATATTGACCTCACTGATATGTATTTTTATAGGTGTACTGGGATTATATTTGGCAAATATTTTTGACCAAACAAGAAACAGACCAACATATATTATTAAGGAGAAGATAAACTTTGAAGACTAAAAACTTTTTTAAAACTAATAAGGAATACTTCATAACTTCCCTTATTATTCTTATGGTTTTTATCGCTTTATATGCTGTTTTTTCCGCTTTCCCATTTGGAACTAACACAATTGCACATTACGATATGATAGCCCAAATAATACCTATTAGCGAGACTATCTTTGATTTTTTAAAGGGTGAATCCCCGCTATTTTATTCGGAATCTTTTCTTGCTGGGGCAAACACCTTTGGATACTTAATTTATTTTATACTAAGCCCATTTAACCTTCTTCTTTTACTGGGCGGAGAGGGTAATTTGTATTTTTCTATAAATATCGTGTTTGTTTTAAAACTAGTAACAATTTGCTGCACAGCCATTTGGTTTATAAAAAAATATTTTCCAAAACTAAATACCATAAACATCATAATACTATCTCTTTCCTACACTTTTTGCGGATATATGTTTATGATGTACACATTTTTGTCCTTTCTAGATTATCTAATATATACACCACTACTAGTACATTTTTTTATAAAAATGAAATCAAACGGAAACATTATTCCTGTGGCTATTATAATTTTTTGTATGATTTTAAGTTGCTTTTATGTTGGTAGTTTTTCGCTTTTATATATCTTTATTCTATTTGGGGCTTATGTCTTTATAGTAGAAAAAAAAGAAGACCGGCATTTTGTAATTTCCAGAACGCTTATTGCTACTTTTTTGGGAATTGTTATGGCTTTGCCAATACTTTTACCTAGCCTTATTACATTTTTAAATTCAGGCAGAAATATAGGTAATTCTATCAATCTTAACACTACAAATTATAGCATAATACCAAGCCTTGCTTTAACTGCAATTGCAGAAGGTGTAACCATAATCTTTGCAGTATCATTTTTAATTAAATGTGACAAAAAAGAACCTTTAAACAAATTTTTAATCTTTTCATCTTTTTTAACTTTATTGACAATCTTTTGCACTGAAATATTAATAAACTTTAACGCGGGTAGTATATATGGCTATTATTCACGATTTGGCTTTGTCGGGGCTTTTTTAACACTAATACTTGCATCAAAATATTTAGAAACCTACACTGCAAAAGAAAAAATTAGCAAAACTTTTACTTGGTTTAGTTATATCTTTTGCATTGTTTTTATGGCTATAACGATAGTTTGTACCATAATTATTGCCCCGCAACTATCCGAAGAACTTGCCTATCAATATGCTCCACTTACCTATTTTTGTGCGTGGCTAGCACTTGCAATACTTACTATACTACCAGTTATAATATCTCTCATTATAAATTCATATATAGGTAAGCATTTTTTAACAATTTGTCTTATAACCACTTTATGCTTAGTAGGACTTAACAGTACAACTTTTTTTTCTGGCGGAATTTTACCTACTGACGAATACTATGCAATTAAAACTATGGTAAGTGAACAAAATCTTGAAAAACAAGACAGGATTAAAGTTTTTTCTAGTGACTACTATTCTTTTAACCAAACTACTTATGGGGTATCTAGCATACAGTCTTTTTCTTCTCTTGCAGACGCAAATAGTTTACATGGTATGGCAAATTTAGGCTATCAATCAAGCAATACAAATTGCTTGTCCTTTTCAGGAACAATTTTATCTGACCTAGTAGTGAACAATAAGTACTATATCTACCCCTATGCTGTTGATAGACCTTATTTAAGATTTTTAGATAGCAAAAACGGATTATACCTGTACGAAAATACTTACTTTAAAACCCCGATATTATCTCTTTTTAAAGAAGTTGAAATTTCTGATAATTTAGTAAAGACACAGCAAAGTATTTTTGAAGCCCTAGGCGGACAAGGCGAACTACTACAAAAAATAGAACTTGACTATGATTTAGATGGTGTAAAGCATAATGTAGAAATTAAAGACAACAAATTAATTCCAACAAAAACTTCCTACGACTGTTATATTGATTATAGTTCTATTGTTCAAGACGAAAATACATTGCTTTACCTTTATTTTAAAACAAACAACGAACCAAAATACTTGTATTTAAACGATTGCACAATAACATACGATTGTTTTGTAGAACTAAATACCAACCCAGATGACAATAAATTATATTTACAAGACAAAATTGATTTAAACTCATTTGAGTTTTATATTTTAGACTTAGATTTGATTTATAATTTAGTTGAAACACAATGTCAAAGTTTTATGAATGAGACAAATTATTATAGTGTAGATTACAACAAAATATCTACAACCGTTAATTTAAGTAACCCCACAACCATCATTATTCCGTTCTCAAATATAAATGGATATGCTGTATATGTAAATGGAGAAAAAACCGAATTTTCTAATAAATTTTTATCTTTTTTAACCCTTGATTTACCAGAAGGAGAAAGTAATATTGAAATAGTGTTTAATAACCCTATTTATAAATATATTTTGCTTGCCGTAATAATTGGCTCAATACTATTTGTAATAGGAATATTGATTTATAAATATATAGAAAAAATTAATAAAAATTTTATAGTAGTGACTTTTGGTATAATCCTTCTTCTATTCTTAATTTACTTTATATCTTACCCGGCAACTACAAGCATATTAAAATTAATAATGTTAATTTGTAAATAATGAAATAATGTGAAAATTAATTAATAGACCAAAAGAGTATCTCATATTTTAAAAAACAAATAAAAACTACGGCCAATTATCTAATGTTTAACTGGTCTTTAAAGTTAGAAAAATATTAAAAAATTTAAACTCATACTTATATTAGATTAAAAAAGACTTTATCATCAAATAAAGTCTTTTTTGCTTATTCTTTACTCATATCCTGCATTGCGACTTGCATCATAATGGCACATTCTATACGTTTTTTAAATAGTTCACAACCATAGTTATAGACACCTTTTATATCCCCTGTTGCGTGGTAGGCATTTGCTGCACAACCGCCACTGCAATATAGTTTTGCAAAACAATTTTTACACTCTGGCCTTGCGTATGCGTTGCAACATTTAAAATCTTCTACGAGTTTTTGATTAGTCACCCCGTCATAAATATTACCTAAACAGAATTTTTCTTCTCCAACAAATTGATGACACGGATACAAATCCCCCCACGGTGTAACAGCCATATATTCTGTTCCGCTACCGCAACCACTAATACGTTTATAAATACAAGGCCCGTGCTGTAAGTCAATCATATAATGATAAAAAGTTATAGGGTCACCTTGTTCTTCTCGCCTTAGCATATCATTTGCCAAAATTTCATACTGCTCAAATAATTTTGGTAAATCTTCCTGTGTTAAAGCATATTTTTCATTTGGGTCGCACACAACAGGCTCCATACTAAGTTCTCTAAATCCCAAATCTGCCATATGAAAAATATCGTTAGTAAAATCTACGTTATTATGGGTAAAAGTACCCCTAATGTAGTAATTTTTTCCACCACGTCTTTTTACAAACTCCTGAAATTTTGGCACAATTATATCGTACGAACCCTTACCTGTAATTGTTTTTCGCAAATTGTCGTGAACTTCCTTTCTTCCGTCCAAACTCAAAACTACGTTGTGCATTTCCTTATTTGCAAAATCAATAACTTCGTCATTTAAGGCAACCCCATTAGTAGTTAATGTAAATCTAAAATTTTTATTAAATTTACCTTCTATACTTCTAGCATATTTAACTATTTGCTTTACAACTTCAAAGTTCATAAGTGGCTCACCACCAAAAAAATCGACCTCTAAATTTCTTCTGCCCGCAGAGTTTTCTATCAAAAAGTCAATGGCTCTTTTGCCTACTTCAAAACTCATAAGAGCCCGCTCCCCGTGATACTTGCCTTGGCTAGCAAAACAATATTCGCAATTTAAGTTGCAAGTATGAGCAACGTGCAAACAAAGTGCTTTTATGACCGTATTCCTTTTTTTGAAATCAAAAGCCTTGTCTTCAAAAGTATCTTTGGTAAAGAGTTTTTTTTGTATAATTAGTTCCTGTATATCGTCAAAAACTTCGTCTATCTCTTTTTCATTAACAGTTGAATCGTTTGCATACTTTTTTAACATTTCTGCCTTTATTTGTTTTTTATCCTTAGTTTCGTACTCACTAATAATGTCATAAGCCAAATCATCTACACTATGAACACTACCCGAGTACACGTCAAGCACAATATTATATCCATTTAGTTTATAGCAATGTATCATTTGTTCTTCCCTTTTAAATAATTTTATCTGTACCAGAAATATTTTACTTGTATCCCACTAGTACTATTAAAACCAACTATATTCAAACAAAAAATTTATTTATAAAACAGTTAGCATAGTTTTTTAAATTGTCTATTGAATTTATCCAAAACGAATAGTTGTAAAATCTACCTGTAAAAATTCTACTTTAAAAATTTTTTTGTAAAACCTGCACGTAAAATTTGTTATAAAATCTTTTTTGTTTATCAAAAAAAATGCCGACTTATTATCGGCATTTTCTAATCCACTTAATATTATTCTGCTTTGCACTTTTCGCATTGTTGATTTGCCACCCCACAAGAAGTCTTGCAAGCAGATTGACAAGAAGTTTGACATTCCCCACAACCACTTGTTTTAAGTGTTTCACCAACTAATTTTCTTGTTTCCAAAGTTTTAATTCTTTTCATATTATATTTTCTCCTTAAAAATTCGTATTTTTATTATATTTTATTTTAATTTTTTGTCAAGTAATTAGTTCCTACAACTACCAAATTTTTATCAATAAGACCATTTGTACTAACCAAATTTACATGGTTTCTTTTGAGCAAACTCAAACAATTAATAATATCATTATTAATCACACTCCCTGGGACTAAAATTGGTATCCCGGGTGGATAGGCATACACGTATTCTGCACAAACTTTACCAAACGAATTTGACAAATCGCAACTTTTTATTTCTTTATAAACTACTTTTTTTATGTTTAGCCTTGGCAAACTATTAATAATCACGTTATCCTTTATCTTTAATTTACTATCAATTTTTATAAGAGCATCTGCTAAGTCTAAAAGCGTTTTTTTATCGTCACAAATAGATGTTAAACAAAGCACACTGTATAAACTAGACATTTCACACTCTATATTATAACTTCTCAGCAACTTAGAAAGTTTTATTCCCGAGATACTAGTCTTTGCCGTGCTGATTACAATTTTAGTGTTATCAAAATCATAAAAGTCTGCATTTTCATTATATCCTATTACTTTAAGAAACCTTAAACTTAATATTCTCTTCTTAAATAAATCTAAGTTCTGCTTTAACTTTTGATAGTCTTTTTCCCCTTTTCTTTGCAAATAACTAACACATTCATCTAATGAGCAGAGTAATATATATGAAGGACTAGAAGAACAAAACACGCTCACATATTTAGCCACTTTTCTAGATAAAATTTCTTTATTGAGAGCATTTTTTGAAACATGAATGACCGCTGTTTGAGTTAGGCTAGGCAAAGTCTTGTGCATACTATTTATAACCACATCTGCCCCAAGATTAACAGCATCTTTATTATCTAAAAACAAATGACTACCGTGGGCTTCATCTACTATTAACGGAATTTTATTTTTGTGCAAAAAATCAGCAATTTCTCCAACGTTAGATATTACCCCATCGTACGTAGGAGAGTTTATCACAACACATTTTGCATCAAGATTTTGCAAGACTATTTTCTTTAAATTATCCAAATTTATTTCTTTTACAATGCCAAAATCATCAATTTCACAATCTAAAAAAACTACATCTAATTTAAGTATTTCTGCAAAATTAAAAACTGCCTTATGCGAATTGCGGGCAATAATTATCTTATCCCCCACATCGCAAAAACTTTTAATCGCAACAAAAATCCCGCTTGTACTACCATTAACCAAATAAAATGATTGATGGGAATTATATAATTTAGTCAAATTTTCTAGACTTTGTTTTAAAATTCCACTTGGATTATATAAATTATCAAAGTCATCTATTTCTGTTACATCAATATCATAAGGTAATGTATTATTAAATATATTTTTTCTTTTATGCCCCGGCATATGTAGTGGTAAACGTTTTAACCCATTCTTTAATTTTGTGAATAATCTCATAGAGTCATTTTACAACAAAAATTACAATTTTCAAATCAAATAAATTTGTTTTAGATGTAAGTTTGATTTTTTTGGCAGAAAAAATTTGTATAGTTTATGTGATATTGTTTTTTAAAAGCATAAATCACATACGTAGTATTGTAAATTTTTTAGTTATAAACTACATTTTTTGATATTATCCAAAATCTTTTATTTTCAAAAAAATAGTTTCGATTATTAATTAATAATTTGACAGAAAATCCAAAAATTATTAGTATTATATTAACAAATTTATTTAAGGAGTAACAAATGAACAAAATCTATGAACCACTTTTTACACCTTGGAAAATCGGCAATGTGGAAATTAAAAACCGTATTGTCCTTTGCCCTATGGGTGGAACTTCTCTCTTTGGGTGGATGAAACCTAATCACTTTGATAAGCAATCGGCTGAGTTTTTTATGGAAAGAGCAAAACAAAACGTTGGACTTATTATCCCGGGAATTGCCCCAATTAAAGACCTAATAGGCGGAAGATGGCTTTATCAAAACAAAAAAATGTTTAAACAATTAAAGGAGTATATGACGGAATTTCATAAAACTGGTGCAAAATTATTTGTACAACTAACTGCGGGATTTGGAAGGTCATTTTCTATCCCAGATATGATGGTTCCTATGGCAAAAAGCAAATTTTTAAATGCTCTTATGAAGCCTATTTGTGACGTAAGATATTTGTGCGCTTCTCCTAGCGAACTACCTTCTCGTTGGGCGGAAGATGTAATTTGTAGAGAAATTACCAAAAAAGAAATTGCCAAAATGGTAGATGCCTTTGCAAGGACAGCCAAACTGTGCAAAGAAGCAGGTGTCGATGGAGTGGAAATTCACGCAGTACACGAAGGTTATCTTTTAGACCAATTTACTACTAAATACACTAACCACAGACACGATGAATACGGTGGAAGTTTTGAAAATAGATACCGCTTCCCTGTTGAAATTGTTCAAGCAATAAAAAAAGAGTGTGGAAGTGATTACCCTGTATCACTTAGATATTCAGTAGTAAGCAAAACCAAAGAATTTTGCAAAGGGGCTATGCCAGGAGAACAATTTGAAGAGATTGGCAGAGATATGGAAGAAAGCGAAAAAGCAGCAAAGTATTTACAAGATGCCGGATATGATATGCTAGACGCAGATAACGGAACATACGATGCTTGGTATTGGGCTCACCCACCTGCATATATGCCTATAAACTGTAACCTAGAAGATGTATCCCATATTAGAAAATTTGTTGATATTCCTGTTGTTTGTGCAGGTAAAATGACTCCTGTGGTCGCTGCCAAGGCAATAAAAGACAAACAAATAGATGCTATGGGAGTCGCAAGGCAATTTTTGGTGGACGGCGAATGGGTTACAAAGTTAATGGAAGATAGAATTGAAGACATTCAACCTTGTATTTGTTGCCATAATGGCTGTTTCCCTATGTCACACTATAAAGGGATTTCAAATGGTGCTACGATGAGTGAAACCGCCCATATGGCTAGGTGTGCACTAAACCCTATTACAATGCACAATCACGAATATGACATAATCCCAGCAAAAACCAAAAAGAAAATAGCAGTTATTGGTGGCGGTGTTGGCGGTATAGAAGTTGCTAGAATTGCGACTTTAAGAGGACACGATGTTACTATCTACGAAAAAACAGATAAACTAGGCGGTGTATTTATTGAAGCCGCTGCCCCAGATTTTAAAGAAAAGGATAAACAACTTTTATCTTGGTATAGACGTCAAATAGAAAAACTAAACATCAAGGTAAACTTTAATACAGAAATAAAAGACATTTCCGCCTTAGACGCAGATGAAATTGTTATTGCCACGGGTTCTAAGCCAAAACATTTACCTTTGCAAAATGTGGACAAAACAATAGAAGCAATAGAATATTTAGATGGCAAAAAAGTTGGCAATAAGGTTGCAATTATTGGCGGTGGACTTACTGGGTGTGAGATTGCCTATGATTTATACCTTAAAGGCAAAAAACCAATTATAATCGAGGCTAAAAATGACCTTATAGCAGTAAAGGGGGTTTGCCTTGCTAATTCGTCTTACCTTAGGGATTTCTTCGAAACAAACAAAGTTCCAGTCTATCTAGAAAGTAGTGTTAAAGAAATAAAAGATGCAAAACACTTAGTAATACTAACCAAAGATGGAAAAGAACAAGAATTAAAAGTTGACAACATAATTGTATCCATTGGGTATAACCCTAACCCTATTGCGAAAAAAGCAAAAAATGTGCACATCGTAGGAGATGCAAGCAAAGTTGGGAATCTAAAAACTGTAATTTGGCAAGCATGGAAGGTCGCAGAAGAACTATAAAAATTAGATTTTAATAAAATAAAACCCTTTTAAATAAAATTTATAAAATAATTTTGATTTTATATTTTGCGTTAAAAAGGGTTTTTTATTTTGTCTTTGACTAAAAGTTATATATTTGTTACAATCACTTAGTAAAAGGAATGACATTGTGAAAAATAATAGAAAGTGGTGGTTTAGAGGTTTAAAAAACTTCTTAAAAATTTTTATCCATAAACCAAAGTTTATTTTTTTAGGTGATAAGCCTCAAAAGAATTGTTTGATTTTAAGTAACCATGCAGGTGCAAAAGGCCCACTAAAAGCAGAACTTTATTTTAAACAGCCGTTGCGTATTTGGGGCACATACGAAATGAACTCTGGCTTAAAAATGGTTTATAAGTATTTATCTGAAACATACTACTACCAAAAACATCATTGGAAAAAATTTTTCGCAAAATCATTTAGTTTAATTGCTGCCCCATTCGCAAATTTATTTTATAAAGGACTTAGGCTTATACCGACATATCGCGACACAAGACTAAGAAATACTATAAAGGAAAGTGTTAATGCCATAAAGGAAGGTCAAAAAATAGTAATTTTCCCAGAAGATTCTTCACAAGGATATTTTGATACTCTTACAAAATATTTTTCAGGTTTTGCCTTCCTTGCAAAAACCTGCTACAAAGAAGGTATTGACTTAGACATCTTTGCAACATACTACAAGAAAAGCGAAAATGTCTACATCTTTGATAAACCTATAAAATATTCTAAGTGCGTAGATTTAGGGCTAACTGGGGATAAACTAGCAGATGAAATGTGCAGACGAACAAATGAATTATCTATGTTAGATTTAACAGGTTATATCCCACAAAGATTTGATTAATAAATAAGATACTTTGAAAATCAAAGTATTTTTTTATATTAATTTTTTATATTCTCTAAAATTAAGAATTCTATGTGTTTTTTGTGGTCTCATTTTTAAAGAATCTAAAATTCTCGGAAAATGAGAATTTTTATTTTAAATTCTCTTTTTTTTAAATTAAGTGTAGAGAAAAAAATGGTTATTCGCATTGATTTTTTTTACTAAATAATTAAAATAAGGTCAGTTCGAAAAAAAAGGAGAAATTTTATTATGACAAATTTTTTAGGACATAAAAGTCTAAACGAAATACCAATTTTCTTTTCAACAGACGACAATTATTTGCCTTATCTTGACGTCGCAATAAGGTCTCTTATTAAAAACGCATCAAAAGATTATAAATATAGAATTGTAATACTCAATACTGGACTAGTTAGAGAAAAAATGGACAAAATAAAAAAACTAGCCAATGAAAATTTTATAATTAACTTTGTTGACATATCTCATTCCATTGAAGATATAAAGCATCAGTTAAGAAATGTTTATCATTTTGGGCTAGCATCTTATTATAGGTTATTTATTGAACAACTGTTCCCAGAGTACGACAAAATTTTATATCTAGATTGCGATATAGTAGTTCTTGGAGATATTTCAAAACTATATCATACAGATATGGAAGAAAATGCAGTGGCTGGTGTTGTAGAGCAATTTATATTACATTCGCCAGTTTTTAGTTTGTACACCAACGAAGCCGTTGGAATTGACAGTGAACATTACATTAATAGCGGCATTTTACTTATGGACTTAGCAAAATTAAGAGAAATGAAAATGGAAGAAAAATTTGTAGAACTACTTACAACATATAACTTTGATGTAATCGACCCAGACCAAGCCTATATAAACTACCTTTGCAAAGACAAAATAAAATATTTGCCTGTTGAATGGAACAGAACTCCAATAGAAACTGTCAACTGCGAAAAGCCACAAATTGTTCATTATGCTCTTGGTATAAAACCTTGGCAAAAAAACAGCATATTTTTGGCAAATCACTTTTGGGATTATGCCAAGGAATCTAGTTTTTATGATGATATTCTAGAAAGCCTTAATAAGTTTGACACTCTTGCTGAACTTAAAAAACAGCGTGCAGCAATAGACATTCAAATCCAGGCAATAGAGTATGCCAACTCAAAAAACACTTTTAATAAGGTACTGAATAATAGTAATATTGGTATAAAACTTGTAATACCACTACAAACCAATTTGTATTAATCTATATTTATGTTTTTAAACTTGCCCTGCTGATTGCGGGGCTTTTTTTTATACTATTCTTTGCAGTTAATTTTTTACAAAACTTTTTATAACCATTTTTGTAATTTAAGCCTTAAAGTTAAAATAAAATGTAACAAAAAATCTTTGTTAAAAAATTTTGTTGTACATATTCCTAAAACCCTATAAAAGATAGCCCTAAAAACTATAATTTATTAAAATTTGTTAGAATTTCGTAGTCTATTGTATGGCATTTTTTTGCGATGTACTGTGCCGTTATTTCACAAGTTTTTGATTTTCCTAAAACTATAACCTTATCGCCTATACGACAATCTTTACCTGTCACATTAACAAAACACATACTCATACAAATATTCCCAACTATTCTACATAATTTATCCCTAATTATCACATTTCCACGGTAACATCTCATAAGCCCGTCGGCATAACCTATATCAATTATGGCGATGCTCATATCCTTATTTGCAATTGTTTTACTGCCGTATCCAATATATCCACCCGCTTTAACCGATTTTATATCAATAACATTGGCATAAATTTGCATAACTGGCTTTAAATTATATAGACCTATTCCAACCCTAACCATATTAAATAGCCCATTACCGTTTAAAACACACCCTGTGTTTGCAATGTGCCTTAGTGCATTTATGCCTTTTGTTTCATAATCGAATTTTTGTATTTGCTGTTTTGTCCTATATTCGTTATCGCTATCGCTAATGTGGCTAAATATACCAATAACTTTCAAGTTTTTATTTTTTAAAATTTCTCCATAGAAACTTCTAAAATCTACTCCGCTTAAACCAAGTCTATTCATTCCAGAATTGAAAACAAGATGCACTTTTAATTTTTGTTTTGTTTTTTCAAGTTCCCTTAGATGTTCCCTATTTAAAATTGCAACTTCTATGTTGTTTTTTGCAATTCGCTTAGCATTATTTTTAGATATTTTTCTCAAAACTATTATTGGCTTATCTGTTTTTTTTCGTAAAAAGAGCGCTTCTTCCGCGCTGGTTACGGCATAATAGTCTACATATTGGTTAATAACCTTAACCACATCGTTAACCCCGTGCCCATAAGCATTGGACTTTACTACTGCACACAATTTTACATTTGGAGGTAATAAATTTTTAAAATACTTCACATTATATAATAGATTATTACAATTTATTATTTTCTCTGCCATAATAAAATGTATGAATTATCTCATTCTTTCGTTAATAATCTTTTTTAATGGTGATAACTTAAATATTAATTTGACACAAAAAAAATTTATTGATAGTATAAAGAAAAAAGGAAGTTGACTATGCAACAAACTTTCTCACCAAAAATAGAGGCAAACCTATTTACCACCCGCCTTGGAAAAATATTTTCTAACTTATCAATTATGAGTCTTATTTTTTGCTCATTTTCAATATTTTCGTTTATACTACTTGCTTTTGGGCTTTTGCTTTGGTTTTTGATAATTTTACTAAGTGTAGGCACTGTTTTTATAACAGTACCAAACTATACAAATTATATAACCTCGTTTACCGAAATTATGGTACCTGTATCTATGTTCTTTGCGGAAAACTTTTTAGTTTTTGCGATAATATCTATTGCAAGTTCCGTTATATCACTTGTTATGCTTTCAATGGACAAATACCACCGCCACACAGCAAGAGTAGTTATATCAAGTCTAGTCATAATCGCAACAATAATATTAATTATTGTTTTGTTAATAGGGGGTAAGCAATGAACACTCTTAATTTAAAAATTACCAATATAGAAAAGAAAACCCCTTTAAATATTAAAATAGATGGTACAGAAGTTAAGGGCAAAATCAATAATTTTGGCTCTTATGAAACTACATTTTCAACGGATAAGAGCGAAATAGAAGTTTGTGTTTCACGAATTTTAGAACTTAGTGGAAAACTTTGGCTACTATATGCAATAATAACATATCTAGTTAGTGTCTTTGGAATTTTTGCCCCACCTTATGATAGGAAGTGTATTATCTACAATATAGATTTTAAAGTAAAATTAAACGAAAACACAAACGTAACCATTTCTATTCTCCCACTTAAAAATGATGGTAAGGCGGGAAATTTCACCACACAAGGCGAAATTTTAGAACTAAAAAACGAATTTAGTGTAGATAAAAAAGCAAAATTAAAACGAAATATATTACTTACAATTAAATTGCTTTCTTGGGTGGCAATCGGGGTTGTTTTGGCACTAGTTTTACCTAAATATATAACTAACATATAAAATGAGAATTCTTATGAAAGTTTATATAAAAAATAAATTTTGGTCTTGGGGCGGCGGTTCAGATGTGCTAGACGAAAACAAACAACCGGTGTTTAAAGTAAAAGGTAAAATCCTTTCTATCACTCGCAAAAAATTCCTTTGCGATATGGAAGGAAATAGGGTTTATATTATACGAAACAAGTGGTTTAAATTTTTTGTTCACAAGGCTTTTATTTATGATAAAGATAAGAAAAAGATAGCCACAGTTAAAGAAAAATATTTTTCTATGCGAGCAAACTATACAGTTGAAGGCTATAAAGACGAAATTAAGGTTGAAGGACAATTTTTTAAAACAGGCGCTATTATTTACAAAAATGGCGAAATTATGGGAACTATGCGTAGAGAAATCACTTTTATAAACGATGCTTTTGAACTAGAAGCAAATGAAGATGATATCCCATTCCTTATCGCCCTTATAATTGCCATAGATAACATTACAGATAGAAAATTTAAGTAAAACTAAAAACCTTTAATCTTTTGTAGTAAAATCACAAAAAAACTACATTTGTTTAAAGGTTTTTTGTAATATGTAAATTTGTTTAAATTTTATGATTTAAGCATAAGTCATAATTTCTTTTAAATTAGATATAATCGTTAAGTATTGCTTACTTTAATAAACCGTAAAATTTATAAAACAAAAAACTGAGTTATGTATTGCATAAAAGAAAAACATACAAAAACCGTTTCTATAAAATTATATAATTTTGTTAAAAAACATATTGTATAAATCTTGACAACAGTTTGCTTTTGTATTAAACTAGTATTTGCTTTTGGACGACTAGCTCAGTTGGTAGAGCAACTGACTCTTAATCAGTGGGTCCAGGGTTCGAGTCCCTGGTCGTCCACCAGAACGCGAGAAATATGCCGTATATTTTCAAGTCCTTTATAACCATAAGGGACTTGTTTTTTGATGTTTTGTCACATTTATTCCAAAGGTGTTATGGCTTTCAAAAAAACTTTCCCTACTTTTTAATTATTTTAAACCCGATAATTTTTAAATTTTTGTTAATAAGTCTAAAAGACTTTGACTACTTTAAAAACTAAAACGATGTGTACACAAAAAATAAATTAAAAAAACTAAACTAACCCTAAAAAAAAACATATTTCATAATTTTGCTTTTTAATAAAATCTAAACTTTTACATTTTTATTTACTTATTTGCGTTTTTGGCTTATTATATATGTATGAGAGTTATATCGGGCAAGTTTAGGGGGAAGATTATCCCTTCCCCGAAGCAAGAAATCGTCAAACCTACTCTTGACAGAGTTAAGGAAAACATCTTTAATATACTACAATTCAATGTCACATATACAACCTGTCTTGACCTGTTTTGCGGTAGTGGGGCTCTTGGGGTGGAATGTCTTAGTCGTGGAGCAAAATTTGTGACATTTGTTGATAATAATAAAGAAAATATCTTGCAACTAAACAAATTTGTATCAGGGCTAAAATGCACAAACTACGAAACTTATGTTTTAGATTATTACGATTTTTTGAAAACCTGCCAAAAAAAATATGATATTATTTTTTTGGACCCACCTTACGACTCTAATCTTGGTGAAATTGCAATTCAAAAAATCTTTAAATTCGATTTACTCTCTCAAAATGGTATAATAGTTTGGGAGCATAAGTTTACAAAATTACATAGATTTAGTTCAAAGGTGTATGACTCTCGCACATACGGAAAAATTCAAATAGATTTTATAAAAAGGTAAAAAAATGTTAGACAATAAATATGATTACAAGAGTAAAGAAAAAAAATGGCAAGAATTTTGGCAAGAAAACAATATCTATAAATTTAATGAAAACTGCAACAAACCGGTTTTTTCAATAGACACCCCGCCACCTACTGTAAATGGAAAGATACATATTGGTCACATTTTTAGTTATAGTCAAGCGGAGTTTATCGCTCGATTTAAAAGAATGACTGGCCACAATGTTTTTTATCCGTTTGGTTTTGACGATAACGGACTCCCTACCGAACTTTTGGTAGAAAAGGAAAAAAACATTAAGGCTTATTCTGTCACCCGCGAAGAATTTAGAAAGATGTGTCTGGAAACCGTTGACAAGTACGAAAAAGAGTTTAAAGACCTTTTCATATCTATGGGTAGTAGTGCCGATTGGGACTTAATGTACCACACAGTTAGTGATAGTTGTCAAAGAACCAGCCAATTATCTTTTATAGATTTATATAAAAAAAATAAAGTGTACTATGCCAATGCTCCTGCTTTATGGTGCACAAAATGCCACACCGCAATTGCCCAAAGTGAACTTGAAAGCGAAGAAAAGGCTAGCACTTTTAACTATCTAAAATTTTTCATAGAAAATAGTGATGACTATGTCCAAATTGCAACCACTAGACCTGAACTACTTTGTGCGTGCGATTGTATTTTTATCAACCCAAAGGATACAAAAAATAAACACCTTCTCGGCAAAAAAGTGCGGGTTCCATTATATGACTTTTATGTGCCTGTTTTAGAAGATGATAAAGTAGAAATGGATAAAGGCACAGGTGTTGTTATGTGTTGTACTTTTGGCGACCAAACAGACACTCAGTGGTTTAAAAAATACAACCTAGAACTTAAAATTGCCATAGATGACTATGGTTATATGACAGACATCGCAGGAAAATACAAAGGGCTAAAAACCAAAGAAGCCAGAAGCCAAATTATCGAAGATTTAAAATTTCAAAACTTACTTATAAGGCAAGATAATATCACTCACCAAGTTTCCGTCCACGAAAGATGTGGAACAGAAATGGAGATAAAACTAAAAAAACAGTGGTTTATAAAAACCTTAGAAAACAAACAAATTTGGTTAGACCTTGGCAACCAAATAGACTGGCACCCAAGTTTTATGAAATCTAGATATGTAGACTGGGTTCAAAATCTTATGATGGATTGGTGTATATCTCGTCAAAAATACTTTGGTGTACCCTTCCCTGTTTGGTACTGCAAAGATTGTGGGGAAATCATTGTCGCGGACGAAAGTATTCTTCCAGTAAACCCGCTTACAACAAGTCCTAATCACCCTTGCCCAAAATGCGGGGGTACTAATTTTGAACCAGAAAAAGACATTCTTGATACGTGGGCTACTAGTAGTGTTACTCCGCAAATAAACACTAGATGGAATGTATCAAATGATTTTTATGATAAAATGATGCCTATGAGTCTAAGACCAAATGCTCACGATATTATTAGGACTTGGGACTTTTATACAATAGTAAAATCTCATTATCATTCTAAATTAATCCCTTGGAAAAACGTAATGATAAGTGGTTTCGTTATGGCAAGTCCAAAAGAAAAACTATCTAAACGTAAGGGAAATGCAAAACTAGACCCAGAAACACTTATATCCACCTACTCCGCAGATGTTATAAGATATTGGGCGGCAACGGGTAGCCTTGGTAGAGATATCGTCTTTAATGAAGAAAAATTTAAAATAGGTTCTAGGCTTATAAACAAATTATATAATGCCTCAAAGTTTGTATGGCTATTTATCCAAGACTACACACCGAATAAAAACACAAAGTTGCTAAATATTGATAAGTGGATTATCTCAAAATTTTCTTCTATGCAAGAAAAATATATTAAGTACTTTGAAAATTACGAGGTAGGACTCGCTATGAGCGAGTTAGAGTCTTTTTTCTGGAATTTCTGCGACAACTATATAGAACTTATAAAAATGCGCCTTTACAACCCTGATTTATTTGGAAATGATGCAAAACAAAGCGGACAATATACAATATTTTATGTTTTACTTGAAATGCTCAAAATGTTTAGCATATATTTTCCACATATTACAGAAGAAATTTACCAAAATACATATAAAAAAATACTGGGAACTATTTCAATCCATAAATCAGAGTTTGACAAATTGCCTATTTTGGAAGATAAAGCCCTAATTGCTCTGGGTGACGAAGTTTGCGACATTGTATCTCGCGTAAGGGGATATAAAACAGATAACAAAATTTCTCTAAAAACCAAATTAACTAATATTGTTATTAGTTCACAAAATATAGATTTTATAAAAAGTTGTGAAACAGATATAAAAAACGCAACTTGTGCAGAAAAAATTGAATATAAATTAGCAGACAGTACTAATGTGGAAATATTAGGCATAGCACAAGAAGACTAATTTCTAATCTAAAAAGTTTCTTTAATATCTAAACATTAAACAACAGTATGATTATTTTCGTTATTTTCTCAAAAATCTAACCATTTTTTTGAAAATTAATTTTATTAAGTTAAAAAAAGAGAGCCATTCTTATATGATTTTGGTTCTCTCTTTTTATTTCAAATTATTTAATAGTTGGTAAAAAAAATCCTATATAAAACCTTCTGTTTTTTATCTTGCTTAAAACTAATCGTTATAAATTTCTGCATCAAACTCAAATCCCACTCTATCTGTTAAATACATTCCAGTAGGCGGATTACTACCACCCATACTAAGTTCAATCCCAACATTATTACAATACCCACAAGTAAGGCTCCATACACTTTTAATATTTAACGCGTTAACCGGATAAAAACCGCCGGAAACATTTCTAAACCAGTCACACCTTTCCGTTATTTTTATACTTGGCAAAACTCTCATTGACGGTGTATAAATACTAAACCAAACAGTATTTATGTCTAGGACATAAATAGGAAACCACGCACAACCACCACGAGCATAGTATCTTTGACACAAAGTAATTTCTTCGGTATAACTTCTTGCCACATACTTTGTCGCAACTGATCCAAACTCCAACTTCCACCAATCAAAATCCGTCCACGAGTTCTGTTTTAGTTTAATATAGCAAAAATATTTTCCAGACGTTAAATATTCTATCCCAAGGTAAAAATAACCGCAGTCAACTTCTTCGCTGTCACCCAAACTTATTGTTCTTGTCATATAAAAAACACTTGAATTTTGGCTAATAGATATTGTGACTTTTTGTCCATTTAAAATTTTATCTGGGTTTTCTATGTATTGTCCAACCTTTAAATTAGTGTTTGATAAATTCTTTATACGTATTCCTCCATCTTCAAGTACCATTAACTCAAACGAATTATTTCCACATTTCATTAGCCTATCAACAGTGTAACTATTATCAGCGGTGTTGCTGTTATTATATGTCGCTTTTCCACGTTGATTTACTATAAAATTAGAATTTATAAGCAAATTAGCATTACTGGTAATATCGTCTGCCGTAAAAGAATCCAACTCCGTGTTTATATCTTCTATGTCTTGCTTAATATCGCTAATTTCCCCATTTATAGTGGTAATGTTTGTAGAAATCTGTGAAATTTGAGTACTTGCACTTTCCAAATTTTCTTGCAGTGTAGATATTTCACTTTCCGCTGAGCCTAAATTTTGCGTTAATAAATTAATATCCTCAGAATTTTCATCTAATTGTGTTTCAATATTTCCAACTCTAACGTTTAAACCTTCGTACTGTTCGTCTAATGTTTCAATATCAGACTCTAAATTAGTTATATCATTTTCTACCGCAGTAATTTTATTTGTGTTAGTGTTCGACTTAGTTTCTAGCGCTGTTACATCTTCTTCCAAATCGTCTATATTGTTATTAATATTTGTAATGCTTGATGTGTTTTGAGTAACCTTAGAATTTAAACTCCCTAGATTTAATTCTAGACTTCCTATATCTTCAACTGCGTCGTTAATACTTTGTGATAAAGTAGAAATATTGTTTGTATTTTGCTCTATTTGAGTATCAATATCTCCAATTTGATTATTTAGTGTAGTAATGTTAGTGTTTAACTGTGATACACTTGACACTAAATCTGCAACGTCACTCTCTAAGCCATTTGTTTTTTGCGTAACAGAATTCAAATTTTTTTCTAAATTACCTACTTCACTCGATAAAGATGTTAAACTCCCATCTACATTACTTATGGCTGTTGTGTTCTGCTCGACGTCTTCTTTTAACTCATTAATAGTACTAGATAGCACATTTAAAGAATTTATATCTTCTTCAACATTTTCTAACTTCTCAGTTATCTTTTTTACACTATTAAGTTCGTTTAAAATTTGTGAAGATTTTTCCATTAAATACTTTATTTTATCCATTTTCCCCTCCATACTTTTATTTTAAAGTACTCAAATCCCCACTTTCAATTTTTACTGCCAATTTTTTTATAAATTTATATTTTTTAAAAAAATTTGAATAAAAACAAGAACTATTATCCTATAAAAATGATATAAATCTATATTTGTAATATTCTTCCCACTCCAACAAAAATCACTTCAAAATAAATTATTTTATTTGTCAACATTAGAATAAAACCATATATATTTGTAATATTCTATTTTTTTTGTAATAAAAGTATTGACAATCAAATATAATATGATTATACTAAAACCATTCAAAATATCGCGGGGTGGAGCAGTTGGCAGCTCGTCGGGCTCATAACCCGAAGGTCGTAGGTTCGAGTCCTACCCCCGCAACCAAACATAATTTTCCCCATAACAAAAAAAAGACAAGTTGTTTTGCAAAAATTATTAGGGCTAAATACAAACCAAATACCCCAAAAGTAAATGTTGCACAATCAAAGCAACAAAGCCTTTGGGGTATTTTACTATAAAAAAGGAGAGATTTTAACCCTCTCTTTTTTTTATCTTTATACAAATTATATTAATTTTTTGATGTTATGATAACTGTATAACATTTTTTATTTAGACAACTCATCTGCAACAAAGTTAAGATGGCTTTTTATTACATCATTAAATTTGGGATTTATCTCGTAGCCTATTGTATCCCTAATATTTCTTGCAATATTGCTTTCAGCAATTTTCACGATATCTTCTGCAAAATCCACTCTATCTTGTTTTGCAAAAACATCATTTACCCTTTCATTTGTTTTATATCTATGAATAATTTCTCTACAAGACAACCTACCCTGTTCAAAATCATTTTCAAAGGCTCTATCATCATCATTCAAATCGTTAGTATGGTAATAACTTAATACATCATAGTTAATAGTTATACTATCTAATAGCAAGTCATCTATCTTATTATCTTGATTCAATTTATACAAAAACGTATTTGGTTTTCTATTAGTAACAAAAAGCCCCAAATCAATAATTCCCGTTTTTATTTTTTTCTTTAAGGCTTCCTTATTAAAATATTCAACAATGCTATTTTTCCCCATTCCGTTTTCTTCAAAGATACTATCAAATTGTGTTTTTGCCCTAGAATTAAATAAATATACAAAATCCACAAAATTACTATACCCGTCATTATTAGCATACCTTTTTTTATTTTCAAAAAAATTTACCAAAAACCACTTATTAAAAACTTCGCCCGAAATATATTTTCCAATAAATTCTGATTTAATACTTTTTAGCCTTTCAACCGTTTCTTTATCTAAACTTATAACATTCATATACCTTTTATCTTCAAATGACATATAATCACTCAAATTATCATTTGCCAAATACTTTAAGTTTTGACCATCTATTGCCCCAAAATATATAGGTGTCTTAATCCCCAAACTATTATATATTTGCGAAGATAAAATTTTAGTATCATACTCATCTTTATCATCTTCCCGCAAAAATTTATATCCATCATAATCGTACATAAGGGCAGTTTTTACATCTTTATCTTCCAAATCAAGATACCCTTGCCTAAATTTTGAAGCAAAATATTCTATTAGTTCATTTTTTACCATAATTGCACCTTTTCATTAGATTTTAACATAGGCAATAATGGTTTTCAATATCCTAATTTACAAAATTTTAGTCACTAGCCAACAACACTGGCTGTATTTGTTGTTTTTTTTCTGCCATTTGTATTGTTTTTTTTAATAATTTTAAGTCAGAAATTAAAGATTTCGGTTTTTTTATTGGGTCATCTTGTCTAAAAGGAACAAAATATACTTCCTTTGCGTTAAATAGTTTTGATAAATTTGCCATATTTAGACCCAAAGCATCATTTGACGATACTGCAATTACCAATGGCTTATAATTTCTCATATGAGCCTTTGCTGACATCGTTACTGCATCATCGCTTATTCCGTTGGCAATTTTACTTAGTGTATTACCCGTACAAGGAGCAACAGCCAAAACATCTATCATATTTTTAGGCCCCAATGGTTCCGCTTCTACAATGTTTGTAACTATTTCATTACCAGTCAAAGTCCTTAACTTTTCCAAAAAAGCACTTGCATTACCAAATCGCGTATCATATTTCACAACAGCATCGGACACAATAGGTATTACATTATAACCATCTTTTACTAAATTTTCTATTATCTCTAAAATTTTTGCATAAGTACAAAATGAACCCGTTATAGCAAGACCTATATTCATCTTTTATCTTCTCCCTTTAAATAATTCTCTATTTGCCCTAAGATTAACATTCCTGCACTTTTTGGTGAATACTTTGCAGGCAGTGCCGGGCATAATATATATTTTACTTTGTCGTTCTTAACTAAGCACCTGCTAGATGCCAACTCAAATAAAACTGCATCTTGTCTAAAATTATTATCATCTTCAAATAATATACTAGGTATAGTATTTATAATAACGTCGTAGTTTTTTAATATATCTGGCAACTCTTTAAGCAAAAAACTATTTTTTGAAACTAGTCTGCTTAAATTTTTTTCTTCAATTCTACGCATACCTACATCAAACTTAATCCCAAGCAAACTAAACTTATGCCATAAAGCCTTTGCTACCCGCCCATTACCAAGTATTAATATGTCTTGCTCGTATATCGAAGTTTTTGTGTTTATTATAAGTTCCGCCAAAAAATTTTCCGCTGTGAGCATCGCATTATCAATTACAAAATCTTCTAGTTCCATAAGGTCAACACATTTTTTACCTTCTACAAAATCTACTTTGGGTCCAAAAATTAAAACTCCTTTCGGAAGTTTCTCTATTTCTCCCAGAGCATATTTATATGCAGGGGACAAAACTACTATATCCCCACTTTTTATGTCATCAAAAAATTCTTTATAATCGTAAACAATTTCGCCTTTTTTTACTAAAATTTTTGCTAATTCCTGCAACCTACAATCGCTTAATCCTAAAAAAAATCTTCTCATATTGTCCCCTTTTCAAATCACAATATGATAGATTAGTTTAGTTGTGTTACAACTTATCAAAAAATTATCACCCCCACATTTTAAAACTATCTCATCTGCACTATCCCTATCCTGTCCCTTGTATTCTTAATAAACTAACCCCTTATATTAACGACATATAGTTATATTATTTAATTTTATCATATATAAAAACCACGTTTATTCCAAAACTCGGTTTAAAACAATACAAAAGCAAACTGTCTACAATATATAAAAACAATCTTAAAAATTTGTCATAAAATTTTTCACAAAAAACAATTTTTTTTAATAATATTTTAATATGGAAAATCATTATTATTTAGCCAGCGCCAATACTGGAAATGGCTTCACAAACTATTTTAATTATATCAATCCAGATGAAAACTCCTTTACCTATATCCTAAAAGGTGGTCCCGGTACGGGAAAGAGCAGTTTTATGAAGTATATAGGAGAATATTTTAACAAATTAGGTTACAATATAGAATTTTTTTATTGTTCATCAGATAGCGATAGCCTAGATGGGATAAGAATTGTTGAAAAAAATATCGCAATAGTAGATGGCACTGCGCCGCATGTAACCGAAGCAACTATCCCAGGAGTAAAAGAAAAAATATTAAATTTAGGAGATTTTATAAACCCTAAAATAAAAAAGCATAAAAATACTATAAAATTATTGCTTGATAAAAAAATAAACTGTTTTAAAATAGCATACTCTTACCTATCCGCTTTAAAAGCCGTGCTAGTGATAGAACAACAAATTTCTAATATAAATAAACCTTTATTAAATGATAAAAATAATATAAAAATACAGGAATTATTATCAAAATTCCGTTTATTATTAAATCAAAAAAACACAAAAACTAATAACCAGCGTAAACTATTTTTAAATTATTTTTCAAATAACACAATTTGTAGTCTAAAAGATAAAAACAACTTTAAACACATTGTAAATTTGGATAATCCAAACTATTTTGCTGGTGCAAACGAATTAAAGTTTTTGGAAAATTTTCTTAAAGAAAACAATCTTGAATTTACAACTTTCTTTTCAATCTTAGACCCAAATCTAATAGACGCCATATATATCCCATTTATTTCAACTATAATAGTAAACAATACCACAAAGCAAAAATTTGCTAATAAAAAAATAGTTGACTCTCTTATAAAAAAGATTTCTTTATATATTACAAAAGCAAAATTTTACCACAAAAAAGTAGAAAAATTTTACATTTCAAATATGGATTTTAACCAAATTAATATACTACGCGATAACATAATAAAAGAAATAGAAAGTTCTGGATAATTAAAAAAAGTTCTATTACTTTAAAAAATTATTCATATAAAAAAGGTTTTGCACTCTTGTAAAACCTTCCTTTATTTTATTTACGTAAACAAATTTTAAGTCACACACTCATTCATAATATCAAGGCTAATTTCTACCCTTTTTAAAATGTACAAATAAAGCAGATAAAACAATTACTATTTGTAGTGGCAATCCAATAATATAAACCATCCAAATTTGATATTCTTCTAAAACAAGACTTATCATAAGAATAAAACTCCATACTAAAAGTGAAGCAAAAATACTAGCAAGTAAATTATTTTTCCACACCGCAAAAAAAATTGTTATTACCAAAAAAAACACCGGAAGTGCAATTATAAACGAAAACCATTCATTTTGTATCCCCTCAATATAGGAAAGCACCACATAAACAATAGTCGCGATAAGCCAAACAAGAGTGCTAGATAATAAAACCATAAGTGCACGCAATCTATTTTTGGATTTCTTAGGTTCTACTACTTTTTGAGGATAGACTATGTCCTGTATTTTTACCCCATAAAACTCCGCCAACGAAAGTAATACTCCGATATTTGGCAATGCTTCGCCTTTTTCCCAGCGCGAAATTGCTTTATCTGAATAGTTTAATTTTTCCGCAAGTTGTAACTGTGTTAATCCCGAACGTTTTCTAAGATTAACTAAATTATTTGCGATAACTCCATTTACATTTTCCATATTGATATTTTAGTACTTTTTTAAACTTAAAGCAAATAATTTTACGCGGTTTTTGTCAACTCTATTTTAACGAGAGTCAATAAAAGTTAACTCTATTAAAAATAGAGTCGAACTTTATCGTATCTACTTGTAGTAGAATATACTTAGAATTTCTACCATTATAATAAAAACATTAGAGAAAAACCTTAATTAAATAGATTTTGTTTGCTTGGCTTATTACATAAAATATAAACATAAGTTTTTGCGAATATACTTATGTAAAAACCTATAACTGTCTAATTAAAAAATAAAAAGGAGCAAATAAATGAAAATCGCATTATCAAGCGAAAGTTCTATTGATTTAACAAAGGAGTTATCGAAAAAATTTAATATTAGCACAATCCCATTTTCAATTATTATTGGAGGCCATTGCTTTAATGACGAAACAGGCATTACAGATAAAATATTTGATTATGTTAATATATTAAAAGAACTTCCAAAAACAAGTGCCGTAAATGTAGAGCAATATAAAACTCATTTTACTAATCTTCTAAAAACTAACGATATTGTATTGCACGTCGCAATTAGTTCTACTCTTAGTTCTGCATATAATAACGCAGTAACCGCATCTCTTGAACTTGAACAAGGAAAGGTTTTTGTGGTAGATTCTAAATCGGCTTCCTGTGGAATAGCAATAATGCTAATAGAAGCCAAAAAAATGATAGAAAATAACCTAGGAATAGAAGACATTATAATCAAACTCAACGATTTAAAGCAAAAAATAGCCATTAGTTTTGTTGCTAATAATTTGGAATATTTAAAACGTGGCGGAAGATGTTCCAAACTACAATATATAGGTGCGAATTTATTAAAAATAAAGCCAGAAATTGTTTACGAAAAGGGAGAAGCCATTCCGGCAAAAAAATTTTTGGGGTTATTTAGCGGAATAATAAAACCTTACTTTAAGGACGTTTTTACAAGATACAATAATCCTGACCTAGAAAATATTTTTATTGTTTACACAACAGCAGAAAACAAAGATATAGCCTATTTACAAAACAACCTAAAACTTATGGGTTTTAAAAATATTTATACTTTACAGGTGGGCGGTACAATATCTAGTCACATAGGACCCAAGGCTATTGGGCTTATATTCTTGCAAAAATAATTTTACTCACATCTTGCAAAATCAACTCCTATTCCTCCACTATTATCAATAGTTATTATTGCATATTTTCCGTCCTTTAATGCCCCGGGATTGAGCAACATAATATTATCTAAAATATTAAGACTCTCTTTATGGGTATGTCCATAGCAGACTAATTTAATGCCCTGTTTTTTTGCATACTGAATCAATTCGTTATTGCCCGCTTTTACCTTAAACAAGTGCCCGTGTGTCAGCATAATTTTAATTCCATTTAGCGAAAAGATTAATGTGCCTGCTTCACACGAAAACAAATCACAATTTCCACTAACTTTTTTAATATTTTTTAAATTGATATTTTTAAAATCATTTAATCCATCTCCCAAAAAAAATACCCAGTTAAAATTCTCACTTTCTAAAACTTTCTCCAATAGACCCCTTCTTCCGTGGCTATCACTTATAACACAAATCTTCATATCATTTCCTTTTATTTTTTTATCTAATAAAGTGCTACTCCATCTGCATAATTTACGAATAAATTACAAAATTAAATTTACATAGACTTAAAGTAAATATGAACAAATCCAAAATCAAAGTTTTAAATTTCAAAATTAATCTAAGTCTTTATGTTTTTATAATTAGATCATAAAAACATTAAAAAGACAATTACAGGAGAAAAAGTACCAAAACTAAACTACACTAATTATACGAATTTTTAATCAAAAAACAATTCTTTTTAACTAACACTTGCTTTATATCCACCTATAACTTACCTATTACTTCAACTATCTATTATTTTGATCAATATTTTCTTTTAAAATTGATATTAGGCTACCATTTAACAAACTTCATTTTTTTATTTGCAAAAAGTTGAACTTCGTTTTTTTATTACCTTATTAACCAAGCCCTATTATTACTTTATAAAATTGTACCATATACCTACAAACAAAACATTTTATCCTTTCTTTGTATAACAACAAAAAATCATATTTAATATAAAATGCTAAAATCTTTAAACATCAAATAATTTTATTTGATAAATGAAGTAAAATTTGTTACTATCATTTAACAATAAGGAGAATTATGAAGAAAAAATTTTTATTTGTTTTATTGACAATGATGGTTATTATTATGCCATTCTCGTTAATAGGGTGTAACACCACATCTCAAAAAGACGACTCAAATGCAACTTATAAATTGCTAAGTATTCAAGATTATTATGATGAAATAAAAAATATTGCAGATTTTTGTGGATTAAGTATTGACTCAACAGCGACCTATCAAAATCTTAGTGAAAGTACAAATAATGAGTTTTCACCAAATCTTAGATTTATAGGCCCTGTTGGAAATTATGGAAATTTAGAGATTATTTTTTATAACAATCTCGCCAAAGTAACCTTAGAAAATAAATTATTTACCACGCAAGAAGGTAATAAAACTATTGATTATAGTTATTGTATGTTTGGCAATGATATTGATACTTTATACTCCTTTACAACAAGTAACGAATGGGTTATTGAGAACACTACCAAAGAAAATAACGTCAGTTATAAAATGAGTCTTCAAGTCATCTACAACCTAATTGACCCACAATACTATGAATTACAATGTTCTTCAAATTTTACTGCAATCTACATATTAAATGAAGATAAACGCGATAATTTTGCTTCAACTCTTTCATTTATTTTTGGAGAAAATGCACAAATTGGGGATATAAACCTAACAATAAACAACAAAAACGAATTAAAAATTATTATAGAAAACAATAACGAGAAAATAGAATTTCTGATTAAAAAAGGCTCTCAATACCTTGAAATCCCAAAAGAAGCAACAAATAATTATTAAATTTAAAAGTTATAAAATATATTTTTATTTTTTAAAAAAACACTATTTAAAAAAACAAGGTGATTTATAAGTTCTCCTTTTAATTATCAAATACTAACTGAAAATTTGTAATTTTAAGTACGTCTTCTTCTAACTTTAAAATCTTCCATAATTAAAAATAACACTTTTTATATTATTTGATAAAAAACTATTTGGCTTACTTTCTCCTTATCTTCAAACCATTTTATATATACCAGTGTTCTATCTTCTTAACACGGAAAAATACATATACTATAAACAAAATAATAAATCATTCTATTCGCCTTGACTTTTTTTGATAAATTTATATAATACTATTTGTTGGTTTAATGTAGTTTTAAAAATAACTTAGTTGACTTCAAAAAACTAAGTTTAAAAATCTATAATTATACTAAATCTTCAAAACGAGTTTTTAGTTCTTTCAGTTCGCTATTCTCTCAAATTTACATCTTAATACTACTTGCACCCATAGCTCAATTGGATAGAGTATTCGGCTACGAACCGAAAGGTTGGGGATTCGAACTCCTCTGGGTGCACCAAACTTTAAATATCACAAAAATTTTTGTGATATTTTTTATTATGTAGATAAACAAAGTTTCTAAACTTTTTATACTTATCTTTCTAAAAATCGTTAGAATTTTGGATAGATTGGAATTTAAAAAATTTTTATACACTATTTTACAAGTTTTGTTCATAATTATTATGTTGGTTTTGCAATCTTATTAAGTTACTCTCTGCTTCTTTTAAATTTTTATATCCAAATACCTTTTGTAATTTCTTTTCTTCTCTCTCAAAATCCACACCATAATATTTATCAAAAAAATCGTGTTCACCTACAATCAGTCCTGACTTTATATCTTCAATATGTTTGTCCAAAAAAGGTTTTACATAAGCAATACCCTGCGTATAATAACAAGAGTAATTGTTAGCACACCCTACACTTACCCCACGACGTCTTGCAATTTCACATACTTGCTGAGATAAATATTCATTAATAACTTCTCCCAAAAAACTCTTTTCTTCTTCAAAAATTCTATTAATGCCTATTCTCCCGCTAAGCATAATACCTTTCTTTATTTCTTTTATAATTTTTATATCTGTCGTGGCAATGTGCATCATTTCGTGAATTAAAACATCATCTGTTAGTTGTAACCTTTGTGGGACAACGCAGGCTTGTTTTATCTGTCTATCTGCATAAAATCTGGTAACATACCCTAACAAGATACTCTCATCTACAACAAAATTTTTTATTTTATCAATTTCTTTTTGCAAATCTCCCATATTTTTAATTTTTAATTGTTCTCTTGCTGCCACTATATAAGGACAATTTTCTTCTATATCTCTTTTTAGTTGTTCACGAATTTTAATTATTTCCTTTCTAATTTCACTACTTTTTATAATTTCTTTTACAAATGCTTCTCTTTTTTCGTACTGTTTACCCTTACAAATGCTATAAAAATCAAAGAGTTGAGTACGTCTAGATTTGTCATACTCCGTTACAAATTCAGAATTTTTTTCTATAATATCAATAAAAACATCTAAATTTTCTAATTGTTTATCAACGGTGGCAATATTTTTAGAATTTTCGAAAAAGTTTATAATTTTTTCTTGGTCGCTTTTATATTCGGCAAAATTAATCCCAAGTTTTTTCTTTAAAATTTCTTTAACAAGGTCCATTTCTTTTTGTTTACTTTGTTTTATTAGGTCTTTTACTTTGTTTTCCTTTTCTTCGTAAATGGGAAGGATTTTTTGTGCAGAAACATTACATTCATAATATTTGTCATAAAACTCTCTCTCCCACAATTCCCTTGACTCATTGTATTTTTTTATAAGTTTGTCATGTTCGTTATCAAAAACATAATCCAAAAAAGCAATATGGTCGTAATTGAAATCTTTTATAATATCTTTACTAGAAACACTAATTGCTAAACTTAAAAGTGCGGTTTCAGTAAATTCGTTTAGCGGTTTTTCCTTGTACAAGTTTTTATTCAATATATACTCCTTTTTTTCAAAAAGAGTATGAGTTTGACTATCTTCGTATATCCCCATTTGAAGATTAAGTTCTCTATCCATAGAATGTATTTTTGATTCATAATACTCTAAAATACTATCTCTGGTCGACTTCTTTTTCGCCTGCCTGCCCAAAAACAAATAAGTTGCATCGTTTAACCTTTGAGAAATTATCTCTCTTTTATCTTCGCCAAAATATTCTACAAAACAATCTATAATATCTTGCAGTTTTTCTTTTGATAACGGGTTAAAAATATCAACACCATCTAATATAAGTTGTTCCATAAAATACTCCTTTTGCATAAATTAACGTTCTTTTTCGGTCGCTTTGCATAATTTTTTATTATTATTTACACTTTTTTCACTGTCTTTTTCTCTTTGTTCTATAACTGCCATTTCTACTTTTTGTGTATATTCGTCAATTTTATCGTCGCTATCAACTGAAAATTGTGTAAGATAAACATTTATATCCGAAATAGACTTCTCAAATCTCTTTGCAAAAAAATCAGGAGCACCTACAATCAAACCTTTTTTTAAATCTTGTTCATACTCCTTAAAAAATGGTTCGAGTACTGGAAGTGACCTTATGTAACGAGACGTATGGAAGGAATTTTTACCAATGCTCAATCCCTTGCCTTTTGCAATTTTGTATACTTCTTGCGCTATTCTTTCGTTTAGAATTTCTTGAAATTCATTCTGTCCGTAAAATTCATTACTAGTGACCCCAAATCTGCCCCATTTACCTAAAATGTTAAATTTTATATCTGATGATACCGCGTGCGTCATCTCGTGTATTAATGTCTTATCGTTTAACTCTAACTGCTCCCTTAAAATGCACACCGGCTTTGATTGAAAGAAAAAGCCCTCAAAAACATCTGTCATTCCATTTTGCGACGTACTATTTACTACAAAATTAATTATATTTCTTCTACTTTCTTCGTCTGGAATATTAAGTTTGTTCGTTCTAAAAAAATCAAAACAATCCTGCACAAAGACACTCTTTTTTATCCAAGTTGCCCTTTCTTTATTTATAAATTCAAGGACCTTTGGTTTTAGTTCCTGTACTACTACGGGGTTTTCTTTAAAATCTTTAATTGCTTTATTAAAATTAAAAGATGATATGCCAATTTTTGAAAAGAATTTTTTCGCATCTTGTATCGTTTCCTGACTCTGCTTCACAGAAAACAACTCATTCGCCAAAAATTCAATAGGAATGTCATCTTCGCTTACTTTATCTAAATCTATTAATTTTGTAATTTTAATACTATCTAAAACAAAATCTCTCTTTTGCTTGCTTACATTTTCAAAACATTTTCTTAATGCTAGATTACTCTCGCCACATATTTGGTCAATTCGATTTTTTGTGCCGAGTAAACTTTGATATTCTTCTTTAAAATTAGACTTATATTCGACGTACAACTGTGCAATTTTACTTTTATACTTATTTATGTTTTGTTTTAAAAATTGCGTAAAATCATCGATATTTTTAAATTCTTCGTTAGAATTTTGTGTTAACTTGTGCAAAAATTCTATTTGTGATTTGCTCAATTGGCTTATATCAAAATTTTTATCTTTAAATAGTTCTGCCAACTTATCTGTTTCTGCAAACATATCTCCTTCTATATCAATACCTAAAAATTCGGCTTGAAGCGATTTTATTTTGTCATTTATGTAACCACCCACCCTATCTTGCGTGCAAATTTCTCCATAAGGGTCTTCTGAACCAGTAAAAAGATAAAGGGTGTTTTTTAACCTTTTTGTTATAACTCTTCTTTTATCTTCTCCAAAATACTGAACAAAACTATCAATTATTAAGTCTAAGTCTTTTTTGCTCATTGGGTTAAAAATATCAACTCCGTCAATTATAACTTGTTCCATTCTACAAAACCTCTTTTAATAAATTGCTAAACTCTAAATAATTAACATTATCACCTGTATATCCCAAATAGGTATAGGTTTTGTTATCTTTTTCTATAAAAATTTTATAATCAAAATCCGCTTGCAAAGGGTCCCTAACTGAATTAGAAAAAGAAGAAACTACCCTAAGTAATCTACTTACAAACTGATTAACGTCAATGTTTCTATTTTCTCCGTTTACTAAAATTATTTTTTTAATGTCGTCAATATCTATGTTTACAAAATTGGTTGAATTTTTAAGTTGTACATTTATCTTCATAATTTATCCCCTAATGATATTTTACAATAAAAATGGTCTTCTATCAATAACAAATTTTTTTCCTGTAATTTTACAAGAAAAAAACATATTGAATAATTCTTTTCAATATGTTCTCTTTTTAATGTTAGTCCGTTTTAACCTTATGATTATTAATGAAAGTTTTTTCTCTTTTTTTATCTAGTTATCGACTCTTCATTTTTCTTTGTTTTTTACTCAGATTTGGCAAAATATAATATAAAATCACACAAATTTTTGTATTATTAAAAACATCACTACAAAAATATTCCCCTCTTACACAAAATCAACAATGCTTTTTATTTGACACCAATTCATAACTTGTTTGTATATAATCTAAGACCTTATTTATTTCTTGATTATCGTTAAGTAAAATTGTAAGCCAATATGTTTTATTCATATGATAGGCTTTAAAGTAAAACTTATTGTCAACTATATTTATTATATTTTCCTTTGGTAACTTAACGTTAACAACCTCTACAATCTGGTCTTTAAAATTAGCATTTAATTTATTTTTTGCAATCTTCATAAAAACCGCATACCATTTTTTATTATCCTTTCTTCTAATAATAGCATTATCGTCTTCCCAAAGAAATTCCAATACGGCACCAAATTGTTTATAAACAAAATTTTCAATTTGCTTTGCAAGGGGGGTTACAAAAACCTCTCTTTTATAGCAACTATTAGAAATTTGTTCTAAAATTTCATAAAACTTCTGCTTT
>CALWKG010000001.1 GCA_944381205.1 uncultured Clostridia bacterium | reverse complement strand
ACAAAAATCAAAACGTGCCACTATCAATTAATTTTTCGCCCTATCCCAAAAATCTGACGATTTTCGGGAACCCTATGTACAAAAGTGAGAAACGCACCATTTGCGGTTGGTATTCGCTATGCTCGCACGTGATTGTAAGTTGCAACGCAAATATTAACATATTTTCGTACGCAACACGAACAATCACTACTCGCTACGTCACAACTTGCGGTGCTTAGCATTTTGCTACCGCAAATTTGCCACTTGCACGCAACTTGTTCCTTATTCCCAAAAATCTGACGGATTTTTGGGAGCCCTGTTATTTTTCAATTTGCGGGAGCCCTAAGCGAAATTTTTATTTGTCCTACGTACAAAAAAATTTTGCGGTGACTTTCTAAGCGGTTGTTTTAAGTTAAGCAGTGTGGTTGTAATATGAGTTATTCGTCGTTGAGATGGGGGACCCTTCGCCAGCCCATCAAGAAAGCAACACTCAGGGTGACGGCGCTCGCACGTGATTGTAAGTTGCAACGCAAATATTAACTTATTTGCGCACGCAACACGGACAATCACTACTCGCTTTATCCCAAAAATCTGACGGATTTTTGGGAGCCCTGTTTTCCTGTCATTCTGAGAGCCGACCCGCAACGACGGGCTTTCGAAGAATCCCCAATTTCGAAGCCGTACAACCCATACAATAAACATATTGCCTTACCTAAAATACCCATTATTCATTTTACTTGAATATTTGGCTACGGTGTAGTAAAATATCCTTATGGAATACTACTCTAATTTTGAAAAAAACAAGCCGTTAAGCGAGAAGATGCGTCCGCAAAGTTTGGAAGAATTTGTTGGGCAAAAGCACATTGTTCGCAATGGCTCTTTGCTAGACAGGGCAATAAGGGCGGGGGTTTTGGGCAGTTGTATTTTTTATGGCCCACCGGGGACAGGCAAAACCAGCCTTGCCCGCATAATCGCGCACATTTCTAGTGGGGAAATGGTTCAACTTAATGCAGTTTCTAGCGGGGTTTCGGAAGCCAAAGCCGTCATAGAAAAGGCAAAACAGGACTTTGAGTTATTCAACAAAAAGACCTATTTGTTTTTAGACGAATGTCACAGGTGGAGCAAAGCCCAAAGCGATTGCGTTTTGCAGGCGATGGAAGAAGGTCACATTATATTTATAGGTTCTACTACCGAAAATCCCTATACGTCAATGACGCGTGCGATAGTGTCTAGGTGCAGGGTTTTTGAGTTTAAGCCAATAGAGCGGGAAGACGTAATTATTGCCCTAAAAAGAGCGATAGAAGATAAGGACAGGGGGCTAGGAAATTTGCCACTAGCGGTGGATAACGACGCGCTAGACTACTTTGCCTATGCTTGCGGTGGCGACGTAAGGCAGGCATTAAATGGATTGGAACTTGCGGTAAAGACTACCAATATTTCCAAAGACAAAAAAATACACATAGACAAACAAACCGCGCAGGACAGTATAGGAAAATTGCCCCTAAGCACCGACACGACTATGTATTACGACCTTTTGTCCGCGTTTTGCAAGAGTATAAGGGGTAGCGACAGTGATGCCGCGTTGTACTATTTTGCAAGGCTGATAAAGGCGGGTTGCGACACGAGAATTATCGCCAGACGTCTAATCGCCCATTGTAGCGAAGACATTGGTATGGCGGATAGTAACGCACTGTTGCTTGCTTGCTGTGCAATGTATTCTTGCGAAAAGTTGGGCGAACCGGAGTGTCTTTTGACCCTTTCGCACGCAATTATCTATGCCTGCGAAGCCGATAAGTCCAATTCGGTGCTAATAGCCAAAGACTTGGCACTAGACGATGCCGAAAAAACTCGCGACGCGGTCGTTCCAAATCGGCTAAAAAATCACCCTTCCATAAACGACGACAAAACTGGTGGGTATAAATACCCGCACGACTTTGGCGGATACGTTTTTCAGGAATATCTTCCAAAGGTCTTAAAGGACAAAATCTATTACACCCCGGGCAAAAACGGACGCGAAAAGGGACTTGCGCGCAAGAAATTTATGTTTAAAAAGGACAATAAGGAATAGTTTTTTACTGTCCTTTTTTTCTTCCCGTCACCCTTTTTCTCCGTTATTCTTTATTTTGTCATTCTGAGCCCCGACCCGCAACGATGGACTCCCGAAGAATCCCAACTCTCAAAGACGGATAATTGGTATTATTACTAATTGTATACCACTACTTAGGGGATATTTCGTCAGTCCGTCAAGTAAGCAGACTCAATATGACGTTTTCCCGTCATTCTGAGAGTCGACTCACGAAGCCCTACCCACGAAGAATCCCATATCTCGCTCAGCCACGACCTTTTAGGTGCTTGCTCAAAATTAATTTAAAGGCTAAAATTTGCTAAAAAATAAAAACAAAAATTTTTAAAAAAAGTTTTAAAAAATTGTTGACAATTATTTTTACAAGCATATAATACTATTAGCACTGTAAGGGGCAGAGTGCTAACACTCATAATATATAAAGTGCTAGCATAAGCATAGTAACATAGACAATTTAGTGCAACTAATTTTATAATAGGGCTTTTATTTGTGGCTAATAAATAGGATATATATCATTTTAATTATATATATTAATTAAATATCACATTATCTAAGCAATAAAGCCATATAAAATTAAGTAAACTATTTTGTAGTTTTAAACTTTTATGGTGCTTTAAAGCAAAAAAGGGGGAAAAGATAATCTTGTGAGTGAAGAAAGACTTTCGGACAGAAAGCGAATATTGCTATACAACGCGATAGACAACTACATTAAAGTTGCTAGCCCAATAACTAGTTTGCTTGTAAAAAACAGTACCTTGCACGACTTATCCACTGCGACAATTCGCAACGAACTCAGCGCACTGGAAGAAATGGGATACCTAAGGCAATTGCACACATCTAGCGGAAGGGTGCCAACCGCAAAAGGATATAGGTTTTTTGTCAACGAAACCCTAAAAAATTCCAGTTATGACAAGCGCAGTTTAAAAAAGGTAAAGCAAGAGATGTTTAGCCGTACCAACAACCTAAGCGAGATTGTAGATAGCATTTCAAAAGCGGTTATGGGTGCGACCAATTATCCAACTGTTTTTATGTTTGACGGCTTTCAAAATTTGATTATAGAAGACATTCGCATAGTGTTTTTACTGCAAGGGCAAGTTTTGGTTTTAATAGACACAAACGTCGGTGCGATATCAAACACAATATCTTCAAGTGCCAGCATAACCAAACAAGATTGCGACAATGCTAGTAGGGTGTTTTCCAATATTTTTTCGGGCAAGCCAATAGAGTTTTTGACCCAAAATATCAATAGTTTTAGCGACAGTGTTAAAAAGAGTATGGCGGAGTACGAAGAAGTTTTTAAACTCGTTTTAGAAGTCTTAGGAACGTATTACGACAGGACAAAAAGCAACGTTAAAGGGGTGACGAAACTTTTGACGGTGGAAAACGAACAAGCGCGGGAGATAATGGAAGTTTTGGGTAGCGACCGAAAACTAAAAGAAGTTATGGATACGCAGGAAGATAGCAGTGTCACGATAAACATCGGGGAAGAAAACAACCAAAGCGGTCTAAACCACGTGGCAGTGGTGCGAGCCCCCATTGTTTATGACGGAAAAAAGATTGCAACTGTTGGAGTAATAGGGCCAGATAGGTTAGATTATGCAAGTGTTGCGGGAGTCCTAAAATTTGTAACAGACGAGATTGCAAGGCAAAATATAGGAGGACGAGATGACAAAAAAGGAAGATGAACAAAATTCAAAGGAAAATTTAAAGGAAAAAGAAAAACAACAGCCTTTAAAAGCCGAGCCAAATAACAAGCCACAAAAACCTGAAAAAGAAGAAGAAAAGGTCGTTACCTTGTCGCAGGAAGATTACGACGGGATTAAACTCCAAATGGCAAAAGTTATCAACGACTACAAGGATTTACAGCGAGATTTGGAAAACTATCGCAAACGTAGCAGGGAAGAAATTGACAGCGCAAAAGACTTGGGCATAGAAAAGGCTTTGCAGGTGATTTTTCCGGCACTGGATAGTTTTAAAAAGGCAAAGGAGATGATTGGCGACAAAAAAACTTTGTCTGGGGTGGAGATGATAGAAAAAAGTCTATTTGACGCACTAAAAAAGTTTGATGTCGAAAAGATTGAAACAAAAAACAAAAAGTTTGACCCAATGTGTCACAACGCGGTTTTGAGTATAGAAGATAAAAACGTAGAAAACGGCTATATCGTTGACGAAGTTGAGTCGGGTTACACAAGGCACGGAAAGGTAATAAAGTTTGCGCAAGTTGTGGTGTGTAACCGTAAGTGAAGGTAAACCCGCAAAAATGCGTTTTAAAAAGCAAAAAACTAAAAGTTTTTAGCAATAAATTTGTTAAATAAAATTAAACACAGCAATAAAACTTAAAGTTAAAACACGTTGAGTAGGACTTTATAAATATTATCAAAACATAAAGATTTTTAAGAAAACCTATTAAAAATCAAAGAATTTCGGGCAAAAATACTAAAAAAACAGTCAAAAAACGTTAAAAAGGCAACTGATTTGCAGTAAAAACCTTAAACGTTAAAAAATTAAAAAGGAGAAAAATAAAAATGTCAAAAGTTATAGGAATAGATTTAGGAACAACAAATTCGTGTGTGGCGGTTATGGAAGGAAACAACGCAACCGTTATCCCAAATGCAGAAGGGGAAAGAACAACCCCATCTGTTGTAGCATTTAAGGACGGCGAAAGGCTTGTAGGGCAAGTCGCAAAAAGGCAAGCCATCGCAAACCCAGACAACACAGTAATTTCTATTAAAAGGGAAATGGGTAGCGATTACAGGGTAAAAATTGAAGGCAAGGAATATTCCCCGCAGGAAATTTCCGCAATGATTTTGCAAAAACTTAAACAAGATGCCGAAGCATACCTTGGGCAAAAGGTAACACAGGCGGTTATCACCGTGCCTGCATACTTTACGGATAGCCAAAGGCAAGCAACCAAGGACGCAGGTAGGATTGCCGGATTGGAAGTTTTGAGAATTATCAACGAGCCTACCGCTGCAAGTTTGGCTTATGGGCTAAACAAGACGGATAACAAAAACCAAAAGATTTTGGTTTACGACTTGGGTGGCGGTACATTTGACGTGAGTATCTTGGAGATAGGCGACGGGGTCTTTGAGGTTATTGCAACCGCAGGTGACAATAGGCTAGGCGGTGACGACTTTGATAAGAGAATTATGGACCTTGTCGTAAGCGAGTTTAAGGCAAAAGAAGGCATTGACCTTAGCAAAGACAAACTTGCAATGCAAAGGATTAAGGAAGCCAGCGAAAAGGCAAAAATTGACCTTTCTAGTGTTATGAAGACCACAATCAATCTTCCGTTTATAACAGCAGACGCAACAGGACCAAAGCACTTTGAGTACGACTTAACCCGTGCCAAATTTAACAGCATTACAAGTGACTTGGTCGAAAAGACCAGCCAGGCAGTTCAAAGGGCTTTAAGCGACAGCAAACTAAGTTTAAGCGAAATTGATAAGGTTATTTTGGTAGGCGGTTCTACCCGTATCCCAGCAGTAGTGGACGAAGTAAAAAAGATTACCGGCAAGGAGCCATTTAGGGGCATTAACCCAGACGAGTGCGTTGCTATGGGCGCTGCAATTCAGGGCGGTGTTTTAGCGGGCGAAGTAAAAGACGTATTACTACTAGACGTAACCCCACTATCTTTGGGTATCGAAACTTTGGGCGGAATTTTCACAAAACTTATTGAAAGAAACACCACCATTCCTACCCGCAAATCTCAAATATTTTCTACCGCAAGCGACAACCAACCGGGTGTTGACATTCACGTCTTGCAGGGAGAAAGAGAGTTTGCAAAGGACAACAAGACTTTGGGCAGATTTAGTTTGGTAGATATTCCACCAGCACCAAGGGGAGTTCCACAAATAGAAGTCACCTTTGATATAGACGCAAACGGCATCGTTCACGTATCGGCAAAGGACCTTGGGACAAATAAGGAGCAAAGTATCACAATTACGTCTAGTTCCAATTTAAGCGAAAAGGATATTGACGAAGCAATTAAGGAAGCCGAAAAGTACGCAGACGAAGATAAGAAGAAGAAGGAACTTTTCGAGCAGAAAAATAACGCAGAAAATATGATTAATTCGCTAGAAAAACTACTTAAAGAAAACGGCGATAAGTTAACAGAAGACGAAAAGACCAAACTCACAAGCGCCATAGAAGAATGTAAAAAGAAAATAGACACAGAAGATAGCGAGCAAATTAAAAAGGCTTTGGAAGACTTAACATCTACTTCGTCTAGCATAATCTCTAAACTTTATGTAGAAGCATCAAAAGAAGCCCAAGCAAAGCAAGCGCAAGAAAAAAAGGACGACAATAACGACAAAAAAGACGGCGACGACGAAATCATAATAGATGATAAAGACAAAAAGTAAAAAGGTAGACAAAAATGCCAAACAACAGTAAAGATTATTACAAAATATTAGGTGTTGACAAAAATGCCAGCCAAGACGAAATAAAGTCCGCGTATAGAAAACTAGCCAAGCAGTACCACCCCGACCTTCACCCAAATGACGAAGAGTGCGCCAAAAGGTTTAAGGAAGTAAACGAAGCATACGAAGTCTTGGGCGACAGCAACAAACGTGCCAATTACGACGAGTACGGCAGTGCCAATCCGCAAGACTTTTTCGGCGGTGGATTTTCCAATTTTGGTGGCGGTAATTTTTCTGGCTTTGACGATATTTTTGACATATTTTCTAACTTTGGTGGCGGTAGTAGGCGAAGAACATCACGCGTCACCCCGGGCGAAGACATAGTTTTAAATGTCAACCTTAGTTTTAAGGAAGCAGTCTTTGGGTGCGAAAAGATTTTTAAAGTAAACTTGACATCAAAGTGCGAAAAATGCGACGGAACAGGGGCAAAAGACGGCAGAGAATTTAGCACCTGTCCTGATTGCCACGGCACAGGGGAAGTAACCGTTACCCAAAGCACTATCTTTGGTAGAATGACATCTACCGCCCCTTGTAAAACTTGTAACGCAACCGGCAAGATAATCCGCACCAAGTGTGACTCTTGCGGTGGCAAAGGCACAAAAAGGGAGTTTAAGGAAATTAAAGTCAATATCCCAGCGGGTATTAACGACGGGCAAGTAATTACAATGCGGGGCAAGGGCAATGCTTCTACAAAGTCAGGGCCAAGCGGAGATTTGATTATAAATGTTTCGGTAGCACCGCACCCATTACTTGTCAGAGATGGTATTGACCTATTGCTAGACTTGCCAATACCTTTTACCACTGCATATCTTGGTGGCGACGTGGAAATCCCGCTAGCAGACGGAAAATACACCTTAACTATCCCACCACTAACCCAGCCAAACACCGTTTTTAAGTTAAAAAACAAAGGTGTTAAGGCTCTACAAAGGGATAACTACGGCGACCTGCTTGTAACCGTTAGGGTGGAAATGCCAAAAGATGCTTCAAAAAAGGAAAAAGAACTAATGCAAAACCTTGCTTCAAATAGCAGTAACTATAAGCGAGTCAAGGCTTTCCAAGACAAAATGAGTAAATTATAAAAGTAAAAAAATGTGGGACAAAAAAAGTTTCACATTTTTTTTAAAATTTTTGTCAGTAAAAATTGTTTTTGGGTACCTATATATATTAAAATGAAATTAGGAGGCAAAAAATATATGTAATTTTTTTAAATATGTCTAATTCTTTTTTAGTTTGAATTGACAAATTATTTTCATTTTTGATAAAATGCTACAAATGAGAGAAGATTGGTTTTATATTTTAAAAGACAATATATTTGGAAACAAAATAAACCTAAGCGGCGAAGAGTTTTTGCATCTGACAAAGGTTTTAAGGCATAGGGTAGGGGATAACGTTAAGTGCTTTTATGACGGGTCAAATATTTTAAATTGCAAGATTGACCAAATATCAAAAAATAGCGCCACTCTTACCATTTTAGGCGAAGAAATTTGCCAGTCTAACCCGAAGGTAAAAATCACCTTGTATCAGGGACTGCCCAAGCAAGATAAACTAGAACTCATCGCAAAAATGACTACCGAACTAGGCATAAGCGAGATTGCACCTTTTAAATCGACCTACACTCTCGGCTCACTTGAAGCGCATAAAAGGGAAAGGCTAGAAAAAATAGTAATAAGCGCGTGCAAGCAGTGTGGCAGGACACAGTTGACTAAAATTTTGGACGTAAAGCCACTAAATGAAATAGATTTTTCTTCCTACGACTGCGTAATTTTTGCAAACGAAAGGGAAAATCTAAATATCATTGCCAGTTTAGATAAGCAGTTGCTGTCCGCAAAGTCCATTGCCTATATCGTGGGGGCAGAAGGTGGCTTTGAAGATTCCGAGATAGATAGTTTAAAAAAACGTACCCACTCGGTAACTTTGGGCAAGCGAATTTTAAGGACGGAAAGTGCTAGCATTGCTATTTTAAGTTACCTATCACTTTTATTAGGAGTATAAAGATGAAAATAAGTTTAATCAATTTGGGTTGCAAGGTAAATCAGTACGAAATAGACGGAATGTACGAAAAGTTGCAAAAAAAGTACGAAGTGACCGAAAACTTGGAGTTTGCCGACTTGTACATAGTAAACACCTGCGCCATAACCCGAGAAGCCGAAAAAAAGAGCAGACAAATGATTGCCAAAATTACAAAAATCAACCCAGACGCACAAATTATCGTGTGTGGTTGTGCCTCCGAAAACTCGCCAGAGCAGTTTATGGATAAAAAGAATATAACCACCATTTTGGGCAATGCTCACAAAGGTAAAATAGAAGACTATATAGGCTTAAAGGGGTGCTACGTTGACGAACTCCCCACTAAATACGAAGATGACCTTACCGTTAGCGCTGTCCGGACTCGTGGTTATGTAAAAATTCAGGACGGGTGCAATGCTTATTGTTCGTACTGCATTATACCTTTTTTGCGGGGAAGAAGCAGGTCCAGAAGCCTAAAAAGCATTTTGCAAGAAGCCCGCAAATTATGTAAAACTTGCAAGGAAATCGTTTTAACGGGCATTAATGTTTCTGATTTTAGGATAGACAACAGACGAGCCTTGGGCGATTTGTTATACGCAATGCGTGATTTGCCTTGTAGGATTAGGCTAAGCAGTATGGACGAGAGTGTTATCACTGACGAGTTTTTAGAAACTGTCAGCAGTATGCCTAACTTTTGCCCACATTTCCATATTTCACTGCAAAGCGGTTGCGATAAGGTGTTAAGGGAAATGAATAGGCACTACACCACCGCTGACTTTTTCGGAAAAGTTGAAAAAATTAAAAAATATTTTAAAAACCCTTGCATTTCTACCGACGTCATTGTGGGCTTCCCAACCGAAAACGATGACGATTTTGAAAGAACCCTAACCTTTGTTAAAAAAATGAAATTTAGCGATATTCACTACTTTGCGTTTTCGCTTAGACCTTACACCGCCGTCAGTATGCTAGAACAACTTAACGGAGATGTCATACGTAAAAGGGAAAGGTTGTTAGAGCAAATAAAGCGGGATAGCAATTTAGAGTTTAGAAAAAACAACTTGGGGCAAGAACTTTTTGTGCTAGTCGAAAAACAAAACGAAGATTACAGCGAAGGTCTTTCCCAAAACTACATAAAATGCTACGTGGATAATAAGTATAGAGAAAACACTATGCTTAAAGTCCTTGCCAAAGAGATTTATAAAGACGGCATAAAGTGTGACGTCATAGAGCGAGTTTGTAAAAACAAAAAACGGGCTAATAGATACGATATGGTAACAGGCGATAAAGTTGACCAAAGTTTGTAAAAAATGATTGACAAATACCGCCTAATGTATTATTATCTTGTCTAGTGTTATTTTAAAGCGAAAAGGGGGTGAGATTGTATGTCAACCGTAAAGGTAGGAGAAAACGAAAGTCTTGACAGCGCACTAAGAAGATTTAAAAGAAAGTGCCAAAAAGACGGTATTATCGGCGACCTTAGGAAGAAGGAAGCGTACGAAAAGCCTTCTGTCGCTAGGAAGAAAAAGTCCGAAAACGCAAGAAAAAAGAGATTAAAGTAGTTTTTTTGGTGGCAAATCTGCCACCTTTTTTTTTGCTAAAATTTAGGATATTATTGACTTTTTTTATATAAAATTCCTTTAATTTTCTAAAATAGAACTCAAAAAGTGTGCTTTTTTTTATAAACATAAGGTCAAATAATGTCTTAATTTTGCCCAAAAAAAACAGTAAAATTCCATTTAATATTTAAACGAACTCAAAAAATGTACTTTTTGTCACAATTAAATTATCAAAAAATGTGCTTTTTTTGCCATAATTAAATTATAAAATCATTTAATTTTTATATTAAAAACCCCACTTTTTTAACAAAAAACCAAAAAAATTCACCTAAATTAATTGTTTTTTGTATAAAAAAAGGCTACAATCCTTATACTAACCTTGAAAGGAGAAAATTTTATTATGAACAAATTTAAAAAGTTAATTGCGATAATGTCTTTGGCTTTGGTACTTGTCTTAGGCGGGGCAGTCTTGGTGGGTTGTGGCGAACCAGCACAAACCACTCAAACCCCAGGTGTGTTTAAAGTAGGTAAATATACCATCGACTTTAACGGCAATCGCGAAGGGGAAGCGTATGACAATAAAGCAACCACTTGGACAATGAGTAGTGAAGAAGGCTTTGACGCGGTGTTTACTTTGACGGGGGTTGTCCCTCGCAGTCAAAAGGTCGGTGACGATGTCTATGGCGGTTTAAATTACAATATCGCCCTTATTAGATTTACAAGTTCTGTTGAAAAGGTCGATTGGGACGAAGACACCCAAAGCGGTTTTTATCTAAACATTTATAAGGATTTTAAAGACTTTAAAAATCCCGGCGAAGCAGACGTAAGGCACGGCTCTTTCACCACGGGTACAGGCACAACTTCTGATACAACTTTCTTTTTGTATAACCAAATAGACAACACTGTTAGGACAAAAGTTGTAAAAATAAGTTTTGACGGTACAGAAGAAAACTCCGCGTGGTTTAAGTTTGTAATTAACCCGGCAAATTACACCCTTCAATCTGCTACCGAAGTGTCTGAGTAATAGGCTAAAAATTGTTGCAATTAAAAAATCTAGGTTTAATTTCGTGACCTAGATTTTTGTTTTATAAAACCCCATTAATTGCCTTTATAAGTCAAATATCCACGTATATGAAATTTTACGGATAAATTTATTTGTGTATTAGGACTAACAAGTTGTCATCGTTGCGTTGCCTAATGTCCACGGATATTTTTTATTTTATGGCTTCCTTTCCTTGTACTTTACTTGCTCACAAAAGGTTATTGTGCTATACTTTATATGCTTATCTTAGCAATAACAAAAGGGACAAATATAGTGAGTAATTTAGATTTAAGTAAACTTAATAAGGCACAACAAATAGCCCTTAAACAAACCGAAGGTGCAGTAATGGTTTTGGCGGGCGCGGGCAGTGGTAAAACTAGGGTGACGACCTATCGCGTTGCGTATCTTATAGAAGAAATGGGTGTCTTGCCAGAAAACATACTTGCAATTACCTTTACCAACAAAGCCACCAACGAAATGCGCACAAGACTTATCAACCTTTTGGGCGAAGACGTCGCAAAGGACATTTGGATATCAACCTTTCATTCAATGTGCGTTAGGATTTTAAGGAGCCATATTTCTAATTTAAAAACTGACGAAACTAACGTAAATTACAACGGAAATTTTTCCATTTATACCGATAGCGACAGGGATAGGGCATTAAAAACGGTCATAAAAAATCTCAATTTAGACCCACAGGACTATTTGCAAAAGGCTAGTTATAATATTTCTAGGGCAAAAAACAGCCACCTTTCACCTTGGGAGTACCAAAAGCAAAACGGCGATTTGGTGGATATAGAGTACATTACAAAGATTTATTCGGCTTATCAAAATTATTTGGCAGAAAACAATGCCTTAGATTTTGACGACCTTTTGTTTAAAACTTACGACCTTTTTAAAAAATTCCCAAATGTTTTAGAAAGGTACCAAAATAGGTTTATGTTTATCCACGTAGACGAGTTTCAAGACACAAACACCATACAGTATCAGTTGGTTAAAATGCTTGCCGGCAAGTATAAAAATTTGTTTGTCGTGGGTGACGAAGACCAGTGCATTTACTCTTGGCGGGGGGCTAGCATTGCCAATATTAGCAGTTTTAAAAAGGATTTTCCCGATTGCAAAATATTAAAATTAGAGCAAAATTACCGTAGCACAAAGTTGATTTTGGGTTTGGCAAATTTGCTTATTAAAAACAATGCTATGCGTAACGATAAGACCTTGTGGACGGAAAATTCTTTGGGCGAAAAGGTTGACTACTACGTCGCAAAGGACGAGTTTGACGAAGCCGAATACGTCGCCAGAAAAATCCGAGATTTAAAGGAGCAGGGCTACAATTATCGCGACTTTGCAATTTTAACAAGGCTTAATGCTATGACAGCCCCTTTTGAAGAAAAATTTTTGAATTATAACATACCATATAGGGTATTCGCGGGCAAAAAGTTTTTTGATAGGTTAGAGATAAAAAATATTTTGGCTTACCTTAAAATGCTCACAAATCCGTATGACTCCACGTCCTTTGAGCGCATAGTAAACTTTCCAAAACGTGGCATAGGCGAAGCCACTATAAAGACAATTTTAGATTTGGCATCTTTCCACGGGGTTACCCCATATACCATAATTTTAAACGACGACGAGTACCTAATTGATAACAAAATTATAAAAAAAATACAACCTTTTAAGGGAATTTTGCAAAAACTACTCGATTTGCTCGGCTCGGTTTCGCCAATGGAATTTATTAAGCAAATGGTTAAAATTGCCGGGTTTTACGAAGAATATTCTTCAAATAGTGAAGAAGATATGTCCCGTCTAGTAAATATAGACACATTTTTGTCGATTGCCAACCAATTTTTTAATACCAACAAAGACGGTGACATCAGCGACTTTTTGCAGTCAATAACACTTACTAGCGACATTGACGAGTACGACGATAAGGACAACGCGGTTACCATTGCCACCGTTCACGCGGTAAAGGGGTTGGAGTTTAAAATCGTCTTTATCGTGGGGCTAGAAGAGCGAATGTTTCCAATCCTTAGGGCTTCGTCATCTACAAGCGATATGGAAGAAGAAAGGCGACTTATGTTCGTTGCGATTACCCGCGCGGAAGAAAGACTGTTTTTGACCCGCTCGAAGTCAAGGTTTATGTACGGAAAACGTGATTACCTTATGCCGTCACGTTTTTTGGCGGAATGTAACGTGGAAGAAAACAACACTAATTTTGGCAATAGAGAATACGTAAAAAACACGTCTTCGTTTAGTTCTTTTGCAAAACAAAGGTTTAATCTTGGCAATGCTCCTGTTAGTCAAAAGGAAGTCGATTTAACCAACAAGTTTGCAGTGGGCAATAAGGTTACGCACCCAAAATTCGGGAGCGGGGTCATTGTGTCTAATACGGGTATAGCACTTACAAAATGTGTTACAATAGATTTTGACGGGGTTGGTAAAAAAACTCTGTCTGTTGAATATGCACCAATAACAGTGGTGGGTTAAAATGCCTTTGTTCTTTTAAATTTTTTTAAATAAATTATGTCGGGAATAAAAAACATTTGGCACAAAAATCATAAATATTCGCACTAAAAAGGGGGATTAAACCGCTATGGATAAAATGGCAAGAATGAGAGAACTCATAGATAATCTTACTAACCTTGCTTACCATTATTATGTTTTAGATAAGCCCATCGTGTCAGACTATGACTACGATAAGTTGTATGACGAGTTAGTTAGTCTGGAAGCAGAAACCGGTGTTGTTTTGCCATCTTCGCCTACACTTAAAGTGGGTGGTGAAGTTTTAAGCGGATTTAAAAAGGTCAGGCACGAAGTAAAATTGTACAGCCTTAATAAGTGCAACGACTATGCGGGTTTAAATAAGTTTATCGACGACGTCAATAAAAGTGTCAGTAAGCCTAATTTTACCGTGGAGTACAAATTTGACGGACTTAGGATTGTGGCAAAGTACAGTGGCGGGGTGTTTGTTTCCGCTTCTACCCGTGGCGACGGAGAGATAGGCGAAGACGTCACCGCGCAGGTAAAGACCATAAAGTCGGTGCCGTTAAAAATCAATTATTTGGGCGAACTTACGGTCGCTGGCGAAGGTGTAATAACCGTTTCTAATCTCGAAAAGTACAACAAAACCGCAAACGAAAAGTTAAAAAATCCACGCAATGCGGTTAGTGGCGCGATTAGAAATTTGGATATAAACGAAACCAAAAAACGCAACCTAGACGTAGTTTTTTATGATTTGATTAAAATTGATAATGACGACCTTTTAAAAACGCAAGAAGACGTCCAAAACTTTTTAAAAGATAATCATTTTTTGGTTGGGCAGGAGTTTGAAATTTGTAGTTCGGCACAGCAAATAGAAAAAATTATTGAAAGGGTAGATAAGGTAAAATCTAGACTTGATATACAAATTGACGGGCTTGTGATAAAATTAAACAACCTTAAACAGCGGGAAGAATTGGGCTTTACCAGCAAATTTCCCAAGTGGGCTATTGCCTATAAGTTCGCCCCAATGGAAGTCACAAGTATCTTGCGCGACGTAGAATGGCACGTTGGCAGGACGGGAAAACTCACCCCGATAGGCATTGTGGACCCGGTGGAATTAGCGGGCGCGGTGGTATCGCGTGCCACTTTAAATAACTACGACGACATTTTAAGAAAAAGGATAAAATTAAACTCACGCGTTTTTATTAGGCGAAGCAACGAAGTTATTCCGGAAATTTTAGGACTTGCCGAAGAACTCGACGGGGCAGAAGATATTTTGCAACCAAAAAATTGCCCTAGTTGTAGTGAAAAACTGCAAAAAGACGGGGTGCAAGTTTTTTGCAATAACCCAACTTGTAGGGAAAAGGTAATCAGCAAGTTGACTTATTTTGCGTCAAAAAAGTGTATGAATATAGAAGGCTTGCGCGATAAGATTATCGAGATGTTGTATTCCAACAATAAGTTACACACCTTTGCCGATTTTTATAAACTTAAAAGGGAAGATTTGCAGGGTTTGGAAGGCTTTCAGGATAAAAAAATAAACAACGTTTTAAATTCTATAAATAACAGCAAAAATTGTGAGTTGGCTAAGTTTTTAAGTTCGCTGTCTATCGACGGAGTGGGCGAAAAAACGTCTAAGGATTTGGCAAAACAGTTTAAAAACTTGGACGCAATAATTAACGCAAAGTATGACGATTTAATAAGGATAAACGACATCGGCGATATTATAGCAAAAAACATAATAAGTTACTTTAAAGACGATAAAAACTTGGCACAAATTAGGGAACTTTTATCCCTTGGGGTAAGCATACAAGACGTGCAAGAAAATTCGGTAAATAAGGAGAACTTTTTCTATAACAAAAAGTTTGTTTTGACCGGCACTTTAAAAAATTATACAAGGGACGAAGCAGGCAAAATTATCGAAAGTTTTGGGGGAATTGTCGCATCTAGTGTTTCAAAAAACACCAATTATGTCTTGTATGGAGCCGAAGCCGGTAGCAAGTTAGATAAGGCAAAAAGCCTAGGGGTAAAAACTATAACCGAACAAGACTTTGAAACCCAACTAAACGCAATCCGTAACAATTAATTTTTTCGTGCCTAATATAAAAATCATTGGTTATTTTTACCATCTTTTCCCGTCATTTTTCTCGTCATTCTGAGTATTATTTCGTCATTCTGTATTTCTCCGTCATTCTGAGCGAAGCGAAGAATCCCCTATCTCGTAGACGTACAACTTGTATTATTACTATTGTATACCGCTACTTAGGGGATATTTCGTCAGCCCGTCAAGTAAGCCGGCTCAATATGACGTATAAGGCTCCCAAAAATGACTTGCAAAATTTTATCCCTTATGTTACAATACTTTCGCGAAAAAGGAGATTTTACAATTATGATGATTGACCCACCTATTGAAGAACTTAAAAAGAAAGCAGGCAACGAGTACATTTTAGCCAATGTTATCGCTAAAAGAGCAAAAACACTAGAAAAGGAAATCCCAGCCCAATTAGAAACATCTTCCGAAAAGGCAATTTCAATCGCCGCAAGGGAGTTGTATACCGGCAAGATTAAGGCGACTTTGCCAGGCGAAAATCAAGACGAATAAAAATAAGAGGGTCTTATGTTTGCAAGCATAGTTATAGACGTGTCTACCTCTAAACTCGAAAGGCAGTTTGACTATATCGTGCCAGAGGACTTGTCTTTGGTTAGGGGCGACAGGGTGCTTGTCCCTTTTGGGAATAAGCAGGTTATAGGCTTTGTAATAGAAATTAAAGAAACCTCAGGTTATGACGAAGGTAAATTAAAGTGTGTTATAAAAAAACTAGACCACGCGCTTACCGAAGATAACTTGGGGTTGTGTTTTTTTATGCAAAGGACTTTTTTTACCCGGCTTATAGATGCCATAAAACTCTGCTTGCCACCCATCGTAACTAGCGGTAAGGTAAAGGATAGTTTTGTAGATTACGTACTTTTAAATACTGATAATTTACAGGTAAAAAACGCGAAGCAGTTAGAAATTTTGCTCTACCTTAAAGAATACGGCAAGGTAAAAAAATCGGATTTAACAAGTAAGTTTTCAGAGTCTTCTCTAAAAACCCTTATCAAAAACGGTCTTTTAAAGTTGGATAGACAAAAGGTCAACCGAGCACCTAAAAATTTGTTTACCGAAAAGAAAAAAAATATCATTTTAAATGAAGAGCAACAACTTGCGGTGGATAGGATTTTGCGGTCAAAGTTTAACGTCTTTTTACTGCACGGGGTAACCGGCAGTGGCAAGACAGAAGTCTATATCAACGTGATTAAAAACGTTCTATCTCAGGGCAAAACCGCCATAATGCTCGTGCCAGAAATCTCTTTAACCCCGCAAATGTTTGCCAGGTTTAAAAATGCTTTTGGCGAAACGGTGGCAATTTTGCATAGCGGGCTAACACAGGGCGAAAGGTACGACGAGTGGCTAAGGCTTAAACGTGGCGAAGCAAAAATCGCACTTGGGGCAAGGTCGTGTGTTTTTGCGCCAGTTAGCAACGTCGGGGTTATTATAATTGACGAAGAACACGACGGCAGTTATTATTCCGAAAGTAATCCGCGTTTTCACACCCACGAGATAGCAAGATACCTTGCTTATCTTAATTCTTGCCCGCTAATTTTGGGCAGTGCCACCCCCAGCATAGAGAGTTTTTATAAGGTAAAAACAGGTGAGTATAGCCTTATCACCCTAAACAATCGCGCCAATAAAAAGGAACTCCCAAATATCGAAATAGTCGATATGCTAATGGAAGCCCGAAAAGGCAATATAAATATGTTTTCGTACAGGTTTTTAAATGAGTTAGAAGAATGTATAAAGCAAAACTCGCAGGCTATGATTTTTATTAATCGCAGGGGGTATTCTTCCTTTTTGATGTGTAGGGAGTGCGGTTACGTTCCTAAATGCGAAGACTGTGACGTTAGCCTTGTTTATCATAAGGAAGACAATATGTTAAAGTGCCACTACTGCGCTAAAAGGTACAAAGTTTTAAATAAATGCCCTAAGTGTGGCAGTACGTCTATTAGATACGGGGCTGTCGGCACTCAAAGAGTGGTGGAAGAACTGCAAAAAATTTTAGGAAACGTGCCAATTTTTAGACTGGATAACGACACTTCTACCAATAAGCAAAATTTTGTCAAAACATTAGAAGAATTTAATAAAACAACCCCCGCAGTGTTGGTTGGCACGCAGATGATTGCCAAGGGTCACGACTTTAATAATGTAACACTTGTTGGGATAATAGACGCGGATATTAGCCTGCATTTTAGCGATTATCGTGCCACAGAAAGAACCTTTAACTTAATAACTCAGGTTTCAGGCCGTGCGGGTAGGAGCGAAAAAGAAGGCAAGGTCATTCTTCAAACGTATTATCCAAGGCACTACGTTTATAGGTGCGCTTCTACCTACGATTACCCCGCGTTTTACAAAAGAGAAATCGCAATGAGAGAAGTCAGCCACTTTCCGCCTTTTGTAGAAATGCTAAGGGTTTTAGTGGTTGGCAAATTAGAAAAAAAAGTCACGGAGCAAACCGAAAGTATATTTTTTAGATTAAAGGAACTTCGCGAGCAATTTTCCAGCGACTTTGTATATTTGCAGGCTATGAAATGCCCCAAAAAACGTTTGCAGGGCAATTTTAGGTACCAAATTATGATGAGAATTTACAAAAAAAATAGTGGCGAAATCATACCAAAAATTTATGATATTTGCAAAAATATAACCGTAAATAACGTGTCAGTTTTTGTCGAATTAGACCCGCAAAATTTAAGTTAAATGCTTGTTTTGTTTGTTTAAAAATGTTAAAATAAAAAAAAGAGTTTTAGGGAGAAATTTATATGGCTTTAAGAAAAATTTTGACAGAAGAAAATGATATTTTAAGAAAGACATCTAAAAAAGTGGTAAATTTTGACGAAAATTTGTGGGAACTTTTAGATGATATGAAGGAAACTCTGCTACACTCCACGGGGGTGGGACTTTCCGCCGTGCAAGTGGGGGTCTTAAAAAGAGTTTTTGTCATTAATTTAAACAACCAGTATTTTGAAGTTATAAACCCAAAAATAGTTAAAAGGGAAGGCAAGCAAAAGGGGCAAGAAGGTTGTTTAAGTGTCCCAAATAGGTTTGAAGACATTTCTAGGCCTAAAACTGTTACCATTGAGTTTGTAGATAGGTTTAATTTTCCTATGACGGTTAAGGCTACCGATTTTATGGCGCGCGCTTTTTGCCACGAGTCTGACCACTTAGATGGGATATTGTTTACAGATTATTTAAAAAAATAGCGGGGGAATAATATGAAGGTTGCGTTTTTGGGCAATAGTGAGTTTTCACAAATTGTACTCGAAAAACTTTTAACAAGCAAACACTTGGTCGTGTGCGTTGTTAGCAATGTCGATAAGCAAACAGGCAGGGGAAGAAAGATTTTAACTTCTCCCTTTAAGCAGTTTGTAAAAAGCAAAAATTTGCCTTTGTTGGAGTTTAAAAGTGTTAGCAAAGAAGGTGAAGAAGCCATAAGGCATTTTCACCCTGACGTGCTTGTAACCGCTAGTTTTGGGCAGATTTTAAAGGACAATATTTTAAATCTTGCACCATACGGGGTTGTCAATGTTCACGCGTCGCTTTTGCCTAAGTACCGTGGCAGTGCCCCAATTAATTATGCCATTATTAACGGCGAAGCCACCACAGGCATTACAATTATGAAAACAGAACTTTCACTAGACACGGGCGATATTATGCTTCAAAAGTCGCTAGATATTTTGGACGATGAAACCGCAGGGGAACTCACCATTAGGCTAGCACATCTTGGCGGGGAAGCACTTTTAGAAGCCCTTGATAAAATGGAAGAAGATAGCATACTTTTCACCCCACAAGACGATAATCTCGCCACTATGTATAGACGTCTAGATAAGGATATGAGTTATATCAACTTTAATAAGTCAATGTTGGAGATTAAAAATTTCTGCCGTGGGCTTAACCCTTGGCCTATTTCTCGCGTAAAGTACAAGGGCGCGGACTTTTTGGTTTATAAGGTCGATTGTGTAAACTCTTTTGAGTGCGACATTAACTACAAAGCGGGCGACATTGCGTCTTGTTCGTCAAAGTCTGGTCTTATTGTAAAGTGCCGTGACGGTTTTGTAAGGCTTAGCAAAATTCAAGCCCCGGGCGGAAAAATTTTGGACGACACCGCCTTTTTAAACGGAAAAAGGTTAGAACTTGGTGTCAATTTAATGCAAGGGGAAGAAATAAATGCGCGATAGTATTTTGGGACTTAGTTTTGAAGAATTATGCGAAGTTTTAAAGGGACTAAATGAAAAGCCTTATAGGGCTAAACAGATTTTTTATGAACTCCATCTGGGCAAAAAGTTAAACGAAATGACTAATATTCCACAAACCCTTAAAGCCCAACTTTTACAACTTTATACAGACGATGACTTAACTATTATAAAGGAGCAAAAATCAAAGGACGGCACCCGCAAATTCCTTTATAAACTCAATGACAATAACGTCGTCGAAGGTGTGCTTATGAAATACAAGTTTGGTTACACTATTTGCGTGTCTACTCAGGTGGGTTGCCGTATGAATTGTGCGTTTTGCGCTTCCTGTATGGACGGTTTGGTTCGCAATCTATCCGCAGGCGAAATAGTAAGCCAGGTGGTTAAGGTAAATAAGTATTTGGGTGGAGATATAAAAAATAGGCTTGTAACCAATATAGTTTTAATGGGCAGTGGCGAACCGCTAGATAACTTTGACAATGTGGTAAAATTTATAGAAATAATAACCAATAAGGACGGACTAAATTATAGCGACAGAAACATCTCCCTTAGCACTTGCGGTCTTAAAGACAAAATCTATAAACTAGCGGATTTGGGTAGGCAAATCAACCTGTGTTTGTCACTTCACGCACCTAGTGACAATATTAGAAAAACACTTATGCCGGTTTCAAATTCTTATTCAATAGACCAGTTGTTAGACGCGTGCAAGTATTATAGTTTAAAGACCAATAGACGTATCTTGTTTGAGTATATTTTGATAGACGGAATTAATTCTTCCCGCGAGTGCGCTCTGCAACTTGCCAAAAAACTTAGTAAAATTAATTGCCTTGTCAATCTAATTAATTATAATACAGTAGAAGGCAAGCCCTTTAAACCGTGCAGTAGTGTAGTGGTGGATAATTTTGCCCGAATTTTAAAAGATTATAAATTGCAGGTTACCACTAGACGCAGTTTGGGTAAAGACATTGATGGCGCTTGCGGGCAACTAAGACGTAAGTTTATTAAGACAAACGGGGAAGAAAACTAATTTTTTTGCCCATATAAAAATTTTGTTTTGAGCAAAATAATTTTTTTTGCTTTTTGCCCCTTCTTTTTGCTTGACAAAGTGGCTTAGTTTATCACACAATTATAAATGATTATAAGGAGAATATAATGCAGGTTTCTGTGTCAACTCTGCCCCCTAAAACTAGGGAACAGATGTTAGAGTATGTAAAAAGTCTTGATAATTTGGATATTGATTACATTCACGTAGATGTAATGGACGGTGATTTTGTGCCACAAAAGACCTTCGATTATATCTTTCTTCCTAAGATAAAAAAGGCAACCCAAAAACCGCTAGATGTTCACCTTATGGTAAAATCCCCGCAAAATAGTTATAAGTATTTTATAAAACGTGGGGCAGATATCCTAACTCTGCACTTTGAGCCTTTTAGGGGTAGGCTAAACGAACTCATTAATATCTTAAAGGATATCAAAAACCTTGGCAAAAAGGCTGGACTTAGCATTAAAGTTACTACTATGGAAAAAAATATTTTCTCCCTGCTTAAATATGTGGACGTCGTGCTTCTTATGAGTGTAAAAGTTGGTAAAAGCGGGCAGAACTTTGATAGCCGAGTTTTAAGCAAAATCGACAGTGTCGCAAGTTATATAAATCAAAACAAGTTAAATACAAAGATTGAAGTAGACGGCGGTATTAACGACCAGACTATAAAGTTACTTAAAGGTAAGCCTGTTGATATTGTCGCGGTTGGCAATTATATATATTCTGCCACAGATAAAGCAAGCGCCGTAAAAAAGTTAAAGGACAATTTTTAACAACAAAAACCATATTTTCATATACTTTAATAAAGCCTAAAAAAAGGGGTTAAGGTTATGAAAATTATTTGCATTAAAGCGCCAAAGGGTCTTGCAACTATTTTAAAAATTATATTTAAAAAATATTACATAAAATTTGACTAAAATTTGTAAATTAAATCTTATTTTAAGGGGTAGACGTCTTGCTACTCCTTTTTTATAATTTCTTTAAATAAAAACTTTGATTATCAAAGTATTTTTGTAAAGTTAGTAAAAAATTGTTGCATCAATTATAAAAATATAGTATATTAATTGCGAGAGTTGTATGTATAACTCTTTTTATGTGTGCAAAAATTGTTTTATTAACACGAAATTTTTTGTAAAAAAGGGAATATTATGTTCGTTAAAACTTCAAATATTTACGGAGATATAACAATAGATAATAATGCTATTGCTGTTGTCGCAGGGTATAATGCCTTAGAGTGCTATGGGGTGGTTGACCTTGTGGCGCGTAGCGCCAAGGAAAGTTTTGGCGAAATGTTTAAAAGTAGGTCCTTTTCTCGTGGGGTTAAGATTGTAAGCCAAAACAATCACATCACAGTAGATTTAAACGTTATACTTAAATATGGTGTTTCAATAACCGCCGTGTGTGACAGTGTCAAAAGCACCGTTAAGTATAGTGTGGAAAAGTTTACCGGTATGATTGTTGATGCTGTAAATATTAAAGTCATAGGGGTTAGGGTCTAGTTTTTTTATTGAATATAATTTTTTAGATATAAATTTCTAGCACTTTGGTGCTTTGATTTTGAGGGGGAATAAAATTGCAGAAAACAATTAACGGGGCAATGTTTAGGAAAATGATAGTTTCCGCATCTAGTTTGCTTGACGAAAACAGAAAGTACGTTGACTCACTAAACGTTTTTCCTGTGCCAGATGGTGACACGGGTACAAATATGAATTTAACTTTTAAATCCGCTACAAAGGAAGTCGAGGCTTGCCCTAATAACAACCTTGATAGCCTTTGCGAAGCGGTCACAAAAGGGGCTTTAAGGGGTGCAAGGGGTAATTCCGGTGTTATTTTGTCACAAATTTTAAAGGGAATGGCAAAGACAATCCGCCAGTATACCGAACTTAAAACCAAAGATTTCGCACAGGCAATGAAGGAAGGCGCTGATATAGCATACAAGGCAGTGACAAAGCCAAAGGAAGGCACAATTTTAACTGTTATTCGCGTTATGGCGGAATATGCCATCACGTCGTCAAAAAAATTTCAGGACTTTGAAGCCTTTTTAAAGGACGTATTAGATAAGGGTGAAGAAGTCCTAATGCAAACACCAGAGTTGCTACCTGTTTTAAAAAAGGCAGGAGTGGTCGACGCGGGTGGCAGGGGACTACTTATTATTTTTAATGGCTTTTGTAAGGCTCTTGACGAAGATGCCAGCCCTAATAGTGAGTACCTTGACCCAGAGATTGATTACCAAAACGATAAAGATAGGTCTAACGGGGCTGTTGATATTGCGGAAATTCAGTACGTCTATGCTACCGAATATAACATTATTAATATGCTTAAAAAGACTACCCAAAGCGATATCGATAAGTTGCGAGAAAGATTGGTAGAAATTGGTGATTCCGTCATCTGTATAGGCGACTTAAACTTAGTTAAAGTGCATATTTTGACTAACGAACCTAATAAAGTCTTGGGTTTTGGCTTAGAAATTGGCGAGTTGAGCAATATTAAAATTGAAAATATGCTTGAAACCAATAGAGAAAAATTAAAAGAGCAGGAAAAAGAACCACCAAAGCCTATGGGAATTGTGTCTGTCAGTGCGGGCGAAGGCTTTGAGTTGCTGTTTAAAGACTTAATGGTCGATTACGTCATTCGCGGTGGGCAAACAATGAACCCTTGCGCAAATGATATTGCCGAAGCAATCGAAAAGGTAAATGCGGAAACGGTTTTTGTTTTGCCTAATAACAAAAATATTGTACTCGCCGCCGAACAAGCCAAAGATTTGGTGGATAAAAATGTCATTGTAATTCCTACCCGTAGTGTGCCAGAAGGAATTTCCGCCTGCTTGTCCTTTAACCCAGATGGCAGTGTGGACGAAAATATCGAAAGTATGACCGAGTCTATGAAAAACGTCAAAACTGGCAACGTTACCTATGCCGTAAGGGATACCCACGTCGATGGCTTTGATTTGAGTGTTGGCGAAATTATCGGGCTTGATAACAATTCAATTCTTGCAAAGGGGAGTGACGTCGATAGTACAGTAAAGGACTTAGTGGCAAAACTGCTAGACGAAAATACGGTAAATGTAACCCTGTTCTTTGGGCAAGATATTAAAGAAGACGATGCCGTTAAGTTGCAGGATAATTTAAAGCAAATTTATCCACAGTGCGAGTTTAACGCAGTAAACGGCGGACAACCAGTTTACTATTATATTTTGTCTGTGGAATAAATTTTTTATTGATTAAAACTCTTATCGACTAAAATGCTTAACAGTAAAAAAATTTAAAAATAAAAAAGGAAATAAACAAGAAACATTGTATATATATATTAGTGGTTAATTTTAGTTTTATTTGTATAACCGATTAATCATAAGTTTATTTTGGGAGATGTGTGGTAGTGAATCGTGGGTTTCCTAGCGATTTTATTGAAGAAGTTAAAAGGCAAAACAATATAGTTTCGGTTATTTCTAAGTACATTAGGGTAGATAGAAAAGGCAGAACCTTTTGGGCTTGTTGTCCTTTTCACAACGAAAAGACCCCGTCATTTGCGATAAATGAAGAAGAAGGTTTTTACCATTGCTTTGGTTGTGGAGTGTCCGGCGATGTTATAAAATTTATCCAAAGTTACGAAGGCATATCGTTTTATGAAGCGGTAAAAATGTTGGCCGACAGTGCAAATATTGCATTGCCTACTAGTTATAACGAAGAAAAGGAACTTGAAAGTTTACGCGAAAAAGAAAAAGTTTTGCGGGCATTAAATTATGCCAAAGATTTTTATTTTGAAAACTTAAAACAAGATACGGGTCAGGCTCGCGATTTTGTAATAAAGCGGGGTTTTAGCCCGGAAATTGTAGAATACTTTGCCATAGGTTATAGCAAAAATGGATTTGGACTAGTAGATTATCTCAATAAAAAACACGGCATTAGTGACAAAACAATGATGGACGCAGGGCTAGTAAAACGCAACGAACAGGGCAGATTGTACGATGCTTTTTATGATAGGGTGGTGTTTCCCATATTTAATGTTCACGGTGATACCATTGGTTTTACGGCAAGGACACTTGCCCCAAACCCGCAATTTGCCAAGTATGTAAACAGCGCTCAAACTTTGGTATTTGATAAAAGTAAAACAATTTATAACCTGCATACTATAAGAAATTTAAGACACTCTTACCAGTACATAATTATATGCGAAGGAACTATTGACGTCATTGCAATGTTTAAGGCGGGATTCAAAAACACCGTGGCTTGTATGGGTACTGCTATCACTTCGGAACATTCTAATTTGTTAAAAAAATATACGGACAAAGTTGTTTTGTGCTTAGACGGAGATTCCGCAGGTCAAAAGGGGGCTTTAAGGGCAATAGATGTCTTGGTGGCATCGGGGCTGGAAGTCAGGGTAGTCACTTTAAGCGAAAATTTGGACCCCGACGAATATTTAAAAAAGTACGGTGCGGAAAAATTAAACGAAATGGTGGAAAGTTCGATAGATGCCATAGAATACAAAATTCTAAGCCTTAAAAACGAATACAACATTGACGACAAGTACGAAAAAAGCAAGTTTGTGGACGGCGCATTAGATATAATAAGAAGTTTAGATACAAATTCGGAAAGAGAAATTTACTTAAAGATGCTAAGTAAAATCACACAAATTTCTATTGATTTGCTAAGGCGAGATTTAGGACTTTCAAAAGCCGTTCCTGCTGTCGTAAAAGAAGAAGACCCACTCGACACGCGCTTAAAGGGAGATGCAAAAGCGGTAAGATTTGTATTGGCTAGTATTATTCATAAACAGGAGTATGCAAAGTCTTGTTTTGGTCAAAAATTATATTTTAAAAATAAAATTTATCAAAAATTATATGATTTTGTGTGTGATTGTTACGAAAATAATAAAACATTTACAATAAGTAGCCTTTTTGACTATTTTGACGCGAGCGAAAATAGTGATATAAACGACATAATAGGGTTTGACTTTGATGCTATTGGCGATAATAAAAAGGATTATTTTGACCAGTGTTTAAAGGTCTTAAAAGTTCAGGGGCTAAAAGACGAGCAGGAAGAACTTTTGGCTAAGTTTAAGGAAGAAAGGGACTTAAATAAGCGTCGAGAGATTGCTTCCAAACTAAATGAAATTGCAAAAGAAATTAAAAACGGAGATTAAATTATGATTAACGAAAAATACCAAATAGAAATTAATAGACTTATGGAAATTGCAAAAAACAAGGGCAATACTATTAACGAAGAAGACATCATTTTAAGGCTTCTTAAATACGACGCATCGGCAAAGGATATAGAAGAAATTTCCAGCCTTTTTGAGTCTTGCGGGATAAAGGTAAACAAGACGGTAGACGTTTACGAAGAAATAGAAGATTTAAACGAAATTGCAAATCAGGTAAGTGTAGACGACCCCGTTAAGATGTATTTAAAAGATATAGGCAAAGTACCTTTGCTTAGCAGTGATGAAGAAGTTGTCTATGCCAAAAAGATGAGCGAAGGCGACTTGGAGGCTAGAAAAAAACTATCCGAAGCAAATTTAAGACTTGTTGTGAGTATTGCCAAAAAGTATGTCGGCAGGACAAGTATGCAGTTTTTAGACCTTATTCAAGAAGGCAATTTGGGGCTTTTAAAGGCGGTAGAAAAATTCGACTACACTAAGGGTTTTAGGTTTTCTACCTATGCAACTTGGTGGATTAGGCAATCTATTACAAGGGCAATAGCCGACCAAGCCAGAACAATCAGGATACCCGTTCACATGGTGGAAACAATTAACAAACTAAACAGAGTGTCCCGTATGCTAACTCAAACTTTGGGCAGGGACCCAACCGCTCAGGAAATAGCGGAAAAGTTAGGCATTACCGAAGCCCGCGTCTGCGAAATCCAAAAGATAGCCCAAGACCCAATATCACTAGATAACCCAGTCGGTGAAGAAGAAGACAGCAAAATCGGCGATTTTGTAGAAGACGAAACGATAAAATCCCCAGTAGAAAACGCGGCGCAAGTGATTTTAAAGGAACAACTAATGCTTGCCATAGACTCGCTTACCCCAAGGGAGCAAAAGGTCATAAGACTTAGGTACGGTCTAGACGATGCCCACCCAAGAACACTTGAAGAAGTAGGCAAGGAATTTGCAGTTACTAGGGAAAGAATTAGGCAAATCGAAGCCAAAGCCCTTAGAAAATTGCGTCACCCAAATAGAGCAAAAAAATTAGAGGGCTACTGTGACTAGACTAAAAAATAACAACCGCATTGATAAAATTTGTGCTTTTGTAGATAAAAATCCCATTGCAGAAATTGGGGCTGACCACGCAAATATCACACATAGACTTTTTGAAAACAGGCAAATAGATTTCGCTTATGTTACAGATATTAGTAAAAAATGTCTTAATAAGGCACACCTTAAACTAAAAAAATATAGCAAAAATGTCGTTTTCCTTGTGGGCGATGGGGTGGAAGTCTTTTCTAATTTTGATTATAGTTCTTTTGGGTTGCTACCACCCAAGCAGATAATCATAGCAGGTATGGGTGGGCAAGAAATTATGAAAATCTTGCAACAAAAACCTAGCAAAAATTTTGATAACTTTGTTTTACAACCGCAAAATAACGTAGTTCAATTAAGACTTTTTTTACAAAAAAACAAATTTTACATACAGGAAGATGTTATTGCAAAAGATAACAAAATGTTTTATAATGTGCTTAAAGTTAAAAGGGATAATCAAATTCAAAATTTATCTCGCCTGCAAATATTGTTTGGATTGACTAATTTGACGGAAATCGGCCAAGATTTTAAGGACTATGTCCGTTACAAAAAATCTTTGTATAAAGATATTTTAAGTAAAAAGGAAGTTGCAGAGATAAGGGAAGAATATGACTTGTTAGAAAAAATTGATTTAGGAGAGTAGTGTATGTTTGAAAAAATTGTACAATATCAAAATTTGGATATAAAAAAGAGTAAACTATTGCGTGAGATAGATAGTTTAAAGGAAAAGCAAGAAGTCGATAACTATGCTAAACTTATAAAGGACAACCAAAACAAACTTGCCCAAATTGACAACGATGCCAAGACTTGTATAGAGCAATACCATAAGTGCGAGATAGAGTTTGAAAAGTTAAAAAAGGAAATTGAAAAAATTAAAAATTCCGATTTGTCCTTAGAGCAAAAAAACAAGTGGGCAAGTCAGGAGCATATTATGGATAAGCAACTTTCTAATATAGAAAGGATTTTATCTACTCAGGTGGAGAACGTTAATAATATCATAAAACAGTTTGAACTTTGCAAAAACAATATCGTCACGTTTAAAAACAAATACCTTCAAAGTAAAGAAAATTATGCAAACGTAAAGCAATCCTACGTTCCAAAGGTGGAAGAAATTAATAAAGAAATGGAAAATTTGGAAAAAGAAGTAAACCAAATTTTACTTGCAAAATATAAGCAGTTAAAGCAAGACAAGATTTTCCCGGTATTTGTTGCTGTAAATAATAGTTCTTGTGGTGGGTGCAGTATGGAGTTTTCTAGCGCACATATGACAAAGTTAAAGCAAGTGGGCTACCTTGAATGTGAACATTGTAGAAGGATAAACTATCTAAATAACTAACAATAGGAGAACAACCATTTATTTTATTTGTAAAATTTAGTAAAAGTCGCAAACTTTTAAAATATTTGGCATAAAGATAAATTATGAGTGAAAGAGTAATATCTTTTGAAAAACTAAACACAAATAATAGGCTAGACCGCGGTAAAAAAGCATTTGAAGATGGCGACTACTTAAATGCGGTTTTTACTCTTTTACCTGTTTTAGACGAGCCCAACAGACGCAGTGTTATCACATCGGCAAAAACCCTTGCGAGTTCGTATTTTGTGCTTCAAAACTACAATTTGTCGCTTTTTTTTAATTTTTTGTATAAAGAAACCGACCTTTTTATGTCAAATACCTATTTAAAAGTGGCACATATCTATCTAAAACAGCAAAATTACGATAAGGCAATAGAATACTTTAAACGTTCGTTTGACGAAGATGGGCTGGAAGATGGCTTGACGGAAGAAATTTTGGATATGATTTACGAGTCTAGAAAGGGCTTTAAGGTCTTTTCTGGCAATGAAGATTATATAGATAAGGTCAATCACAAAGCCGAAAACCTAATGGGAATGTGCAAATATGAGGACAGTATTAAACTGCTAAACGAATTAGGAAATTTTGAAAATGAGCAAATTAGAAGTAACCTTTGTCTAAACTATGTCTTTTCCAAACAATTTCAAAAAGCGATTGACTTAATGGATAAGTACGGGCAGGACACGGTTATAGACTTGTGCAACTTGTTCTTTTTATACTCTATGATGGGTAACGAAGCAGGTCAAAAGGTCGTTATTGATAAAATTAATAAGTATAAAAAGACCTATTCACTAGAAGATTTGTTTAGAATTGGGCTTGTTTTTGGCGAAATGGGATATTTTAAGGAAGCACTAAATTTTATGACCTATTATAGTTCTAGCGAGCATATACATATTTTGTCTACATTTTATTATGCCTTAACTTGTTTAAATGCGGAAATGTTTAAAGAGGCAAAGGCAAAATTTCTTGACCTGTATAACTTTGATTACTTTAATAGATATATATACTTGTATTACATAAATTGCTGTGAAAATAGGGATAAGTCAAAGTTTAGATATGACTTTGATGTCCCAGAGTCAGAACAAAGAAAGTTAAGAAAAAAGGTTAAAAAATATCTGACTATTGACGATGAAGAATTACTTAAAGAGTTTAAAGAAAATAAGCCTGAGTTTTTTTATTTGGCAAATCATATCACTCGCGAAAGGGAAGATATTTTATTAAGATTAGCCGGGATTAATGACGACGAGGTCTATTTGCTGACAAGATTTTTGCTGTTAAACGATAGCGATTTTGACGACTTTAAGTTAAAGGTCTTGCACAAAATTGTATCCACAAAGCACAGAGAGTTTAATGCTTTTTTAAGTATAATGTATTATGACTCGTATTATAATTTTGAGTTGCCCGACCTTGATTTTTATGGGCAGTTTATAGAAAATATTAGGGAAGTGCTGTTTTTGTGCCTAGAATTTATTGTTAAGTTTGTCGAGCCTTGTTACGTTGATATTACAACCACTCTAAGCCAAATAGTTTGGGGAATAAAATCTCCAAGTAAGGTCATAAAGTTCGATAAGGCAAAAATCTCTTTTGATAAAAACTGTGCAAACAACACTATGGCTTGCGTGCTGTGTTACAAGATACTAACAAAGTTGGGTGTAAAGGATAGTTTTAAAAAGATTTTAAGGCATTTTAAGGTGACTCAAAAAGATTTTTATGAATTTGTTGACAAAAACAAAATCGAAATTGACTAATTTTATTAATAAAATTTGATTTTTTATATTAATATTTATTTTGGTGCAAATTAACTATTGAAATTTTAAAAATTCTTTGCTATAATACCTATGGAAAATAATTGGAGGGGTGAAAAATGTATTTACTATTAGGTCGTACACTTGAACAATTTTTGTCAGAAGGTCTTGTCATTGTAGGTATTGCACTCATTGCCGTTGGGGTTGCAGTAGGTTTTCTTGCCAGAAGGATTACCAGAGCAGTAAGGCAAAATAACAATGTCGATAACCACGACAAATTGTTTTTAACACTTAAAATTACGGGAATGATACTTATTTTGGTAGGATTTCTTTGCATAGGTATAGAAATTATCATATACCTTGCTAGTAGGTAATGAACTTATTTTAGTGGTAAACGAGATTTTTTCTTGGCATTAAAAATCAAATCTTTTTAAGCATATAAAAAAATTACAGGGAATACCTGTATTTTTTTTGTGTAAATTATAATCTAAAAGTTTTTAAATTTTACTTTGAATTACCAAAGTACCCCCCAAAGACTTGTTTTGTTTCGTTAATAGATAAAAAGGCTTTTTTATCATATTTATCTATAATTTGTTTAAGGTTTTTAAGATTTTTTTCGTTTGTTTCAATGGTAATAAAATATGTTTCTTTTGCGTCATCACCACTACCGTGAGCGGTAAAAATAGTTTGACCAAAGCCATTATCACGTAAGGACTTTATAATCTCGTCGTTCTTTTTTGATAAAACAATTTGAACACTCACTTTGGTCTTTACAATTTTACTAGCAAGAACCCCGCCCACAAATGTTCCAACACCATAACCAATAGAGTAGGAAAGTGCAATCAAAAGAGTGTCTGTGACTGGGTCATTCAAAACGTAGTCTAGTGCGGCTTTTACAATAATAAACCACAAAAAAGCCTCAAAAAAGCCAAAAATACTAGATAAAAGTGGCTTTTGTTTTACGGTATAAACAGTCCTAATACTGCTAAGCGACATATCAAAAATTCTTCCCACAACTACCAATAAACATACAAGCCATAATTGTAATTCTACACCAAAAAACATTTTAAAAACCTCATAATTTTTTCAAGATAATTTTATAAATCCATTAGGCAAAAGTCAAACAAATTTTAGTATTTGTAGTTAATAATGCTTTTTTGTATGAGTTTTAAATGAAATTTACAAACTATTGCCGTTATTCGCTTGCTTAAAAATGCTAATTTAAGGTAAAATAAACACGTATAGTATACGGTAAACTTTGCACATAAGTTAGTACTTGTGGGCTTAGTGCTGGGGTTTATTATCACAAATGCTTTTATATGCTGTGATGTATTTTGCGTGATTTTACGGTTACTAATTTTGTTAAAGGAGATGTTTTTTGTATGAGAAATAATATAGTTGACGATATAAACAGGGCAGAACGTCTAGCAAATAATAACATAGAAAACGCAAAAAAACAGGCAAGCGAGATGATAAAAAAGTCCAATATGCTTTGTAAAAACAAACTAAAAAACGCTTTAAGAGATGAAAAAATTAGTTATGAAAGTAAATTAAAAACTTTTGAAGAAGAACAAAATAAACTTTTGGACGAAAAATTATTGAACTTTAAAAATTCCTTATCACAAAGGGAAGACGAAATAAAACAAAATTTTGACCTTGTAATAAAAGATTTGCTTAAAGAGGTGATACAGGGTGATTGAAAAGGTAGAAAAGGTAAATATTCTCGCCTTAAAAAAGGACAAGGATAAAATTTTAAACCAAATTTTTTGTTCTCAAAAGTTGGAGATTAAGGTAATAAGTGACGATGATGTAGAAATTACAGATAACACTTTTGATATCCAAAATAGGTATGCAAATGTCATAAGTTTTTTGGAAGCCCTTTTAAATGAAAAGCAACAAAAAATTACCTTGACCCCAAGTCAAATAGTAAATACAAAATTGGACGGTAAAAAACTTTTTGTTGTTGAAGACCTAATAAAAAAAATAAATGATATAGACTTCGCGATAAAAAATCTAGACAAACAAAAGCAAAAGTTCATTCCGTACGTTAATATAGGGGAAAGACTTAGCGGTTTTTGTGAAACCAAAACTTGTGAATTTTTTTTAGGGAAACTAAAAAATTTAGAAGAACAAGACAAGTTTGAGAGTAAATTAAACGAATTAAAACTTATTAGTTTTGAAAAAATTGACTCTGTTTATAAAATAGTTGCACATAAAAAAGTTATTAATAATCTTTTGCCAATTTTTGCAGACTGCCAGTTTGAAGTTTTAGACGAGTTGCCTAAGGCGACAGCACAACAAGTTATAAATAAAATTGACAGAGAAATAGATAACCTAAAATCTAACAGACTGGATTTAGAAAGGCAAATTGCAACATTTGGCAAATTTTTAAGCGAGTTTAAAGTCGCCTATGACTATTACAATTTTAAATTAGATAAACTAACTGCGGAAAAGGACTTTAAACAGACAGATAGAACATTTTTTGTCACCTGTTATCTAAGACAATCGGACGAAAACGACATAAAACAGTTACTTAGCGAATTTTCTTTGTGCTATGAGTTTGAACCTTTAAATAAAGACGATGATGCTCCAACAGTGCTTAAAAATAACGTTATAGTCAAGCCTTTTGAATTTATTACCAACACATATTCAGTCCCTAGTAGGAAAGGTATTGACCCAAATGTTTTCGTGATGATATTTTTTTCCATCTTTTTTGGCTTTGTTATGGCAGATATCGGGTACGGAATATTATTTGTTGTGTTCTGCGCGCCGTGCTACTTTTTAAATAAAAGCAAAAGTTTGATGGGTATACTTAGTATTAGCGGGCTGTTTTGTATATTATTTGGTTGCCTGTTTGGCTCGTTTTTTGGGCTTACACATACCGAATGGGCGGTTATCCCAAAAGCCATTATACCCGACCCGACGGGCGACGTTTACCTAATGCTTGCGTTGTGTTTAGGAGCGGGAATTGTACAAATTGCCACGTCTTTTGTTTTAAAAGGTGTATTACTAGTTAAAGAAAAACGATACTTTGAGGCGATTTTTTCAGGTTTTATATGGGTGTGCTTTTTTGCTGGGGTAAGCATAGTTAGCATTTCTCTTTTAGGTATTGGCAATCTGCAAAACATAGGTCTAATAGTGTGCGTGATTAGCCTTCTTGCTACAATTATAGGCGAAATTTTTGTAAATCGCGGTATTAATAGACTTACGAAGCCGTTTTCTTCGCTTTATTCTATAATAAACATTTTGTCAGACACTCTTAGTTATGCTAGACTATATGGGTTAATGCTAAGTGGAGCGATAATTGCAAGCATTGTCAATGACCTTGCTAGCCCGTTTTTTACTAATTTCTTTGGCGGAATTATAGGAATAATCATTTTACTAATTGGTCACGGTTTTAACATTTCTATGGGGGCATTAAGCGCATATATTCACGTTTCTAGGTTGCAGTATATAGAATTCTTTTCTAGGTTTTATGAGGGCGAAGGTAGACTCTTTAAACCATTTGCAACCAACTTTAAATACATTAATTTAACCACAACTAAATAAAAAGGAGGTAAAAAAATATGGAGTGGGGTTATATAGTAGGTTTAGTTGGAGTAGTTTTAACCGCTTTACTTTGCGGAATTGGTTCGGCAATAGGGCTTGCCAAAACAGGACAAACTGCTAGCGGGGTTTTAAGTGAAGACCCAAAAAAATTTAGTAAGGTCCTAGTATTAGTCGTTTTACCGGCAACTCAGGGCATTTACGGTTTTGTCTTTGCAATAGTTGCCAGTGGCAGTTTAAGTTTGGGTATGGACTTAACAACCGGACTTAGTGTGCTTCTTGCTTCATTGCCATTAATGTTTGCCGGATTTATTACACCTATTTATCAGGGAAAAACGTCTAGCAGTGCAATTATGGCAGTGGCAAAAAAAGACGGACTAAGCGGTAGGTTAATTTTGTTCCCAGCAATGATAGAAACTTATGCTATTTTGTCACTTGTTATATCTTTGTTACTTTTACCATAAAAAAGGGATAAAATTATGGAAATTCAAAATATTTTAGACCAAATAAAACTAGATGGAGATAATTCCAAAAACAAAATCTTAAAAAATGCGGAGTTGGAAATTAAGGCAAGAGAAGAATATCTAAACACCCAAATAAAGCAAATTAAAGACGAATATAAAAATAGGTTAAAGGAAGAAAAAAAATCAATCAAACAAACTTTTAGTAAAAAATTGGATTTTGAATTAAAAAAACTTAACAACATTTACCTTGAACACCTGCTAAACGAACTAAGGGAAGAATTAATCAAATCTTGCAATAATTTGCCTAAAAAGGACAAGGTTAAATTTGTAAATACCATTTTAAAATCCAATGCTTCTGCGTCAGATAAAGTATATGTAAATTTTGACGATTTAAAATTAGACGACATAAAAAAACTAGAAATTGTCAAAAAACTTAAATTAAAAATATATAGCGGAGAAAACTTAGGGATAATAATTGAAAATAAAGATTATGAAATCAATTTTTTGTTAAAAGATATGGCACAAGACGTAATTAGTAAAAATCAAAACCATATTTTAAAAACTTTAAAGTTAAAATAAATTTATAATATTTTTAGTAAAAAGGGGGTAAAAATGAGTTTATATATTAATGCAGTTTCATCGGCAAAAGAAGTAAATTTGTTAACCCCTAAGCAAATTACAGAGTTAAAAAATGCTAAAAACTATGCGGAGTTTAAAAAGTTATTACAATCTACCAGTTATGGTTATGATAAAAGTTTGGAAAATACTCTGGAAGAAAAAAAATTAGAAATTATAAATTTTGTTTTAAAAGATGCCGATTTACAAATGCAAAATATTTTTAAAATTTGGTTAGAATACGACAACGCATTGGCTTTTTATAAAAACAACAATTTGTCTAGTGATAATTTGTCTTTTGTTAGTGGTTTTACTCCAATTTTAGATTTAAAAGAAGCAGTAAAAACTAAAAATTTTGATAAAATTAAATTTGATACCTTAAAAAAAGATTTAACGGAATTAGAAGTTAATAAAATTTTAGATGTTCAAATTTTTTTAACTCAAAAAAAGTCATTGGCAATAAAAAGATGCGTTAAACGGGGTAAAATAAGGGATTATTTTAATTTGTTGGTTGATTTTTTTAATTTAAAATTAATCTTAATTAATAAACCAATATATAAAAACTATGTTTTTGGGACATTAAATTATGTCGATTTAATAAATGTAAATAACAAAAGTTTTCTTTGTAATACAAATCAACAAATTTATGCCGGTTTAATCAAAATTTTGTATGGCAATAAAAGTTTTGAGCAAAAACTCAAAGCCTTTAACGAAGAATTAAATCTGGCTTTTATTAGCCTTTTTAAAGAAGACTCCGATGAAGAAAGTCCAAGTATTTTTTTAAATTTTTTACTTAAAAGTTTACGGGAAATCGAACAAATTAGATTTATTGCAATGCAAAAAAAGTATTTAATATAGAAAAATCTTATATTAGAATTAAATTTTTTTTAATTCTAGTAACAAAAGTTTATTAAATTTCGTGGAAAAAAATCTCATTAAGTAATGGGAAAAGTTACTTAGTAAATTAAAAAAAAATAAATATTATAAAAATTTTTAAGATTTTTTCAAAACAGGTTTTAAAATTTATATTAAAAGGAGATAGCGTCTTTGGAAAAAAATAAAGTGGCAGTTATAGGCGAAAAATATATGCTAGATATGTTTAAACTCGCGGGAGTTGATGGGTACGAAGTCTACGGCGAAGAAGACACAAGAAAAACTTTATTAGAATTATCAAAGCAATATTCGCTAATTTTTATTTTTAGCAATTTTGCCAGATTTGCAAGTGATTTAATTGACGAAATTAATAAAGAATATTCTACTATTTGCATCTTGCCAACAAATAGTTTTGACAGTTATCCAATGCAAAGATTAAACGAGCAAGCAAGCAAAATAATGATGGGGCATAATTTTAGTTAAATTGTGTTTTGGCTTAATATTTGTGTAAAAAGAGGGTAAAAAGTGGGTAAAATAATAAAAATTTCGGGACCGCTTATAGAGGCGGACAATATGGAAAACACTATGGTAGGCGAGTTAGTCAGGGTGGGAAACTTAAAACTTACCGGAGAAGTCACCTTAATAAAAAACGGGGTGGCTTCAATTCAGGTTTATGAAGAAACGTCAATGCTACAAGTAGGCGAAGATGTTACCCCTACGGGAGAATTATTAAGCGCTTATCTTGCCCCGGGGTTACTTGGCGGAGTTTTTGACGGGATAGAACGACCGCTAGATAAGTTGTATGGTTTGGAAGGTGACTTTTTAAAACGTGGCAACAATATTGATAGGTTAGACACAACTAAATTGTGGGGGTTTGTCCCAACAAAAAAAGTAGGTGATAGAGTTTCCTTTGGCGATGAAATAGGTTTCGTGATGGAAACAAAATATTTTGCCCATAAGATAATGGTTCCACAAGGAGTGGGCGGAAAGATAAAAAGCATAAAGAGTGGCAAGTTTAATATTTTGGATAAAATTGCCGTAATTGAAGACAAAAACGGCAAAAACCACAGTGTAACTATGCTACAAAAATGGGCTATTAAAACCCCTAGACCGTATTTAAAAAAACATTCGCCAGATATTCCACTTATAACAGGGCAAAGGGTGATAGATACTTTATTCCCAATAGCAAGGGGCGGGGTATGTGCTATACCGGGGCCGTTTGGCAGTGGCAAAACCGTCGTCCAGCACCAACTTGCAAAATACTGTGACGCAGACATTATAGTTTATGTCGGCTGTGGCGAAAGGGGAAACGAAATCGTAGACGTCATAAACGAATTTTCTAGCATCATCGACCCAAAAACTAAGGAAAGTTTGCTAAACAGATTGGTCTTGATTGCCAACACTTCAAATATGCCGGTAAGCGCAAGGGAAGCATCTATCTACACAGGGGTTACCATTGCGGAATATTTTAGGGATATGGGTTATAATGTCGCCCTTATGGCAGACTCTACATCTCGTTATGCCGAAGCACTTAGGGAAATGAGTGCAAGGTTAGAAGAAATGCCGGGTGAAGAAGGCTACCCTGCGTATCTAGCGAGCAGATTGGCTTCCTTTTACGAACGCGCTGGGAGTGTGGAAAATTTAAACAAAACTAACGGCTCATTAACTATAATCGGGGCGGTATCTCCCGCAGGTGGCGATTTAAGCGAGCCAGTTTCTCAGGCAACGTTAAGAGTAGTAAAAGTGTTTTTTGCCCTGTCATCTTCTCTTGCGTATTCTAGGCACTTTCCCGCAATAGATTGGCTTCAAAGTTATTCAATGTATAGTAAAAACTTGCAGATTTGGTTTGAAAATAATATAAGCACGGAGTTTGAAAAATACAGAACTTTTTTGCTAAAAATTTTGCAGGAAGAAAGTAATTTGCTAGAAATTGTAAGGCTTATTGGGGCAGATTCACTTTTAAACAAGGAAAAACTTATCCTAGACACCGCCAAAATCATTAGGGAAGACTTTTTGTATCAAAGCGCCTATGACGATTTAGATGCGTTTTGTAACCTAAAAAAGCAGTTTAGAATGGTCGAAGCAATCTATCATTACTATGACAAGTTATCCTATGCCGTAAATAATGGTGTCGGGTTTAGAGAGTTGGAAGACCTAAACGTCAAAACTAAGTTTAAGGAAATGAAATATATTGCCGATTCCAAAATAAATGATTTTGATGGCATTTTGCAACAAATAGACGATGAAATTGACGCAAAACTTGACTTTGGAGGGGAAGATGAAAAGTTATAAAACCATAAGGGAAATCACAGGTCCTTTAATAATTTTGGATAATGTAGAAGGAGCCCATTATGACGAAGTAGTGCAAATAGAACTAAAAAACGGTAGCACAAGGCACGGGCGAGTAATTATGGTAGATGGCGACTTAGTAATTGTTCAGTTGTTTGAAAGCAATTTAGGTTTAAGCCCAACAAATGCAAAAGTAAAATTTCTAAATAAGCCACTAACGTTAAAGTTAAGCCCTGAAATTTTGGGCAGGTTTTTTAACGGTCTTGGCAAACCTATTGATGACGCAGGTGAGTTGTTTGCAGAAAAAGAAGTTGATATAAATTCTTCTCCCATTAATCCTTATGCTAGGGATTATCCTAGCGAGTTTATCGAAACGGGCATTAGCGCTATCGACGGATTAAACACTTTGGTTAGGGGGCAAAAGTTGCCCATATTTTCTATGAGCGGTTTGCCTAGTCAGGAGTTAACTATTCAAATAGCAAGGCAAAGCAGATTAAAAAATAAAGACGAAAAATTCGCCGTTGTCTTTTGCGCTATGGGCATAACTTATGAAGAAGCCGACTATTATATGAATAACTTAAAGGGCTTACTTGACAAAACCGTTATGTTTGTCAACCTTGCTAGCGACCCCGCTATTGAAAGACTTGCCACCCCAAAGGTCGCTTTAACTTGTGCCGAGTACTTGGCTTTTGAAATGGATATGAACGTTTTAGTCATTTTGACTGATATGACCAATTATTGCGAGGCATTAAGAGAGTTGTCTAGTGCCAAAAAGGAAGTCCCGGGCAGAAGGGGCTATCCGGGGTATATGTACACTGACCTTGCAAGTATTTATGAAAGAGCAGGCAGAATAAAGGGCAAAAAGGGTTCTATAACTCAAATACCGGTACTCACAATGCCCGAAGATGATAAAACCCACCCAATCCCCGATTTAACCGGCTATATTACAGAAGGGCAAATTGTCCTTTCGCGTGAATTATACAAAAAAAATATTCTTCCTATGGTAGACGTGTTGTCATCACTATCCAGATTAAAGGAAAAGGGCATGGGCGAAAATAAAACAAGGGAAGACCATAGCGGAGTCGCAAGTTCATTAGTAAGCGCCTATTCCGCCGGTGTAAATGCCAAAGAACTTGCTCAAATTTTGGGTGAAGGGGCTTTAAGCCCACGGGATAAAATTTACGCAAATTTTGCAACAAGTTTTGAAGAAAAATTTTTATCACAAGGTTTTTACACTTTTAGAAGTATAGAGCAAACTCTAAATATCGGTTGGGAGTTACTTTCTTTGCTCCCAAAAGAAGATTTAAAAAGAGTAAAAAAACAGTACATCGATAAATATTTAAAAAATTAACAAACTTTTAAAAGGGGTAATACATAATGTTTACCAATAATCCTACCAGAAGCGAACTAAAAAACTTAGTTAGAAAACTCGCCATTGCAAAAAAAGGCTATAAAATGCTAAAAGACAAAAATGACGAAATGGTTAAAATTTTTTCTTCACGCATTAAAACCTGTAAAAGACTTAGAAAGGAAGTCGAGCAGGAATTTTTTGACTTGATAAAGCAATATATTTTTTCAAGGCAAGGAGTTTCTTCTAGCGATATAGAAAAAGAGTTTAATAAAACGTTGTATGTTGACGTAAAAACTAAAAATCTATTTAATATATGCTTAAAGGATTTTTGTATAAACAATAAAAATGATAGTAAAGAAATAAGTTTAAACCAACCATTACTTGATATTTTAGGTCAAAATTTGCGAAATTTTATGCCAAAATTATTAAAACTCGCAGGGCTAGAAGACGAAATTTTTAAACTCGGCAGGGAGATAGAATCTACAAAACGAAGGGTTAATGCCTTAAATGAAAATTTAATACCAAATTTACAAAAAAATATAAGTTATATCTCTTTTAAGTTGGAAGAAAACGAAAGAGCAAGCCAGGTAAGACTGTTAAAATATAAGCAAATGAACTAATTTTTTGCATAATTTTTTAGTAAAAATAATGGTTTTTTAATAAAAATAAACATTTTTAAACCAATTTTATTAAAGTAACCCTTATTAAATAAAGTAATAATACCTTTTTAAAATCAATCCAGCAAAAAGCCTATTTTTTTTAAATAGTTCTAAAAAATATTTTAATCTTATTAAAGTATGTTTTTGTAAATCGGTATTATTGAAAATAATGTATAAGTTTAAGTCAATTTCAAAAAAAATTATTGTTTTTAAATTAATTTTTGTAAAAAAATTTGACGAGTATCCATACTATTACTATACTTATAAAGTATAGTAAAACTTTCTGAGCGAAGCGAAGAATCCCCTATCTCAAAGACGTACAATTAATCCACCATATTATTCCGTCATTCTGAGTGTCGACCCGCAACGAAGGGCTCTCGAAGAATCCCCCATTTCGTAGACATACAACTCATACTACAACATACACTGTTAAACTTAATTTGACCTATTAAAATGTCACAACAGACTCAAAACTAATTACCGACGATACGTTTTTGATTTTCAATAGGTCATAAAAAAAGGAAAGCAAAAATGGATACAAAAAAAAGATTAAACAATTTTTTTATACTATGCTGTGCTTTACTAGCACTCTTTTTTGTTTGCTCGATTTGTTCTGTTAATGCTTTTGCGTACTCTCCTACAATTTTTTATAATTCTCAGGAAAAGCCTCTTAAAAAATCTAACGACAATTTATCTACTTTGCAAAGTAGTGAAAATAGTGTATCAACAAATAGTTTAGTAGAAGGAACCAACTACAATGTAGACCTTGGCACAAAGTATTCGTTGTATGACTTTGCCGACTATAAAGGGGTTAGTGCTGGGTACAAATCCAACGTAGGCAATCAGTTTATGACTGATTTGTGTTGGGCTTTTGCGGTCAATACTTCGCTAGAAAGTACAATCTACAAACTAGGACTCAGCACTCAACTTAATTTTTCGGAAGTGGACTTAGCATATTCGGTCTATATTCTATCTCGTGGAAAAGACAGACTTGGCGCTGGTGGGTTTGAACTCGCTTACGAATATTTGGCAAGCGGTGCGGGACCAGTTTATGAAAATTCAGACGAAGCCTATGGTAATAACAGTAGTCTAAGGTGGGACAGCAACGAAATGCTTGCAAATTCGTATGCTACATATCTTCAAAATAACCAAAGAAACATATCCGAGTTTTCCGTTATGGAAGCAGAGTTTTTCCCGTCAAGATATGAAATAGAAAAGGATAATTCTCTGTCAGATGAAGAACAAATTTCCCAAATTGAAGATTTAAGACAAAGCATAAAATATCACATTAAAAATTATGGCGCGGTCACGGCTTCAATTTATTTTGATAGGACATATCTTGCCAATTCCTATGTGTATTCCTATACGGGCAACAATCAGGTAAATCACATGGTTACTATTGTTGGCTGGGACGACACTTTTACCCACGGCGATAAAAAGGGTGCTTATATTGTTCAAAATTCTTACGGCGAAACTTTTGGCAAAGGCGGATACTTTTATGTAATGTATGAAGATGCCAATATCGAAGACGATGTCGCGGGGTTTAAAAGAGTTGGTCTTAAACAGGATAATGACTTTGTTTACAATAGTACGGAATTATCCGAGCAAAAAGACCAATTTGTGACATTAAGTGGTTTAAATGCTTTTTCCACACAATTTATAAGTGCAACACAGGGTACAAGTATCTTTACGGCAAACTTTTTTAAAACTTATGGCGGTAGTCAAATTATTAGTAGCATAAAAGTTCCAACAGTTACTTCGGTAGGCGAAGATTTAAGCGGAATAAAACGCAATAACACCCCTACAAATTTTAAGGTGTATTTAATCAATTTGCAGGAAAGTGACATTTTAAATTACGAGCAGGCTCTTTTGGATAATTTTAATGATAAAGTGCCTATAAAAAACAAACTCACAGGTGATTATATTTTTAGTAGTGCGCAAACGGGCTATTATACTATTGAACTTGACGAAAACCTTTTGGTCACCGGTCAAAATTTTGTCGTCGTGATGGAAGTTCTCGGTGGCGGGGCATTGTTATTTATTGATAATAATTCTAATCAGGCAATCCCCGTGCCTAGTTTTTACACAGTTTATCCTAATTCTAGTTGGAGCAAATACGAGATGTCGGGTGCGGAATGTGTTTTGCCAATTATTGTCGAAAGTTTGAGCATTGCGCAGTTTGACGCGGAAATCACAGGAGTGACCTGTGAATATAACGGCAAAATTGTAAAACCAAGTGTGGCGGTTTATGACGACGTTAATTATAGTGTAAGTTATAGTTTTGACGGAAAAAATTATTTTAGCGAAAGTGAATATAACGTAAAAGACGTTTTAACAAATAATGAACCTTACGAAATTTATGTAAAATTATCTGCTTATGGCTATCAGGACAAGATAGAGAAGGTAAACATTACAATTTTGCCTAAAAAATTAACCATTATCCCAAATAATTTATCTAAATTTTATGGCGATAACGACCCGATTTTAACTTATTTTCTAGATGGTTTGGTCGAAAACGAAGAGCCCCAACGTTATGGAAGGCTTTCCCGTGAGTTAGGGGAAAATGTCGGAACGTATAAAATCACTAGGGGAAATTTGCAGTTACTGGATTATGGACTGTTTAAAAGTAGCAACTATGACATTGTTTTTAATGACAGCAAATTATTTACTATTGCGTGTAGAGAACTCAAAATAGAAGTCATTAATAACCAAAAAATTTATGGCGATAGCAATAGCGAGTTCGAATACCAAATAGTTAATGCCGTGGCAGGTGAAGAGCCTATTGTAAAAGCGCTAATTACAAGGCAACTTGGCGAAAATGTCGGCAGTTACGAGTTTGCGTTAAATGGTAGCCCTGTTATCTATGATAATGGCGATTTTTTGGCAAGGAATTATGTCGTAACATTAAATAGCAATATTAAGTTTAATATTTTGCCTAGAACAATATATATCTATCCCGATAAAAACCAAACCAAAGTGTATGACGAGCCTATGGGCAATATAACTTTTAGTTATCAAAACGCGCTAGAAACACCTAAATTTTTAGGTGGATTATCTATTGGTGACGTGTTTGATGCGGGCGATTATTTAATAACACTTGGAGATTTATCTCTTGTTTCATTTGAAGACTTTAACGCAAAAAACTATACCTTGCAAATGGGCGAAGATGTCTATTTTAACATCTCTCTTGGAGAAATTGACTGGGTTAACGTCAAAAATAATATGTATGTAAAATATGATGCTAAGCCACATAGTGTAGTTGTCGAAGCAAATGATGACGACATTGAAATTTTGTTTGCAAGACACAATAGTGATGAATATTTTGACTCTCTTGAATATGTTGATGCTGGCGAATATATCATTGACGTCTTATTTAAAAAGCACAATTATTATGATAAGGTAATGTCGGCTACTTTAAGAATTCTGCCAATAGATTTAACTATTTCACCAAATGGAAATCAAAGCAAAACTTACGGCGATAGCGACAATATTTTGTTTGATTATTCGGGTAATTTGGTGGGCGAAATCCCGTCTTTCTCTGGCAAATTAGGTAAGGAAGGTAATATTGAATATGTCGGGACATATCTTATAAATGTCGGCAATATAGCCTTGCAAGATGGTGAAAACTTTAAGGCGACTAACTATAATTTGATTTTTGATAATCAAAACAATTACACGTATACTATTTTAAAAAGAGATTTAGTTATTACCCCTAATCAAACAAGCAAACATTATGATAAAAATAGTAACAGTGACCCAAATTTTACTTTTAAATATTCCAAACTCTACTTTAATGACACACTTGATTTTACGGGTAAGTTGAGTAGAATAAAAGGCGAAAACGTAGGCAGTTATGAAATTACTCTTGGCACTTTAAGGTTAGGTAAGTCATTAGAAAAAAATTATAACCTTGTGCTTGAAAAAACATACTTTGAAATTTTACCAACCGACATAACAATCACAATATTAGACAAAACATCTTATTATGGCGAGATAAATAGGGATTTTAAATACACAGTATCCGGCAATTATGTCAGCGGGGACAACTTAAATTTGCAGTTTTCTTGCCTTGATAGTAACGGACAGGAAATCAATAATAATACCTTAAAAGATGAAAGTGGCTATAAAATTACCGCAACTTACAGCAATCCAAATTACAACGCAACCATTATTAGCGGAAAATATTTTATTGTTTATCGTACATATTTGGTAAAATTTATTGGATTTGACGGAGTTAGTAAAACCCTAGAAGTTGAACACTTTTCTACTATAAACACCTTGCCAGAAGGCATAAGTTCCGAAATCTTAGGCTATAAATTTGAAGGCTTTCAGGTCAATGACGAATATATGATAGACAAATTGTCTAGTGTAATAATAACCAAAAACACTACTCTTGAAATGATTTTTGCCCCAGTTAATTATAAAATCACATACGAGTTAAATGGCGGTGAGTTTTTACAAGACGTAGAAACTGAATATAATATTGAGTCAAATTTTAGCCTTAAATCACCTGTTAGGACGGGTTATAATTTTGACGGTTTTTACGATAATGCAAATTTCGATGGTGAAAAATTGCAAACCCTTAAAGGTAGGGTGGGCGATGTCGTCTTGTACGCAAAGTTTGACATAAAAGTTTATGACGTTGTACTGCCTAGCGAAAGTGAAAAATACACTTTGGTTGGTTCTAATAATATAGAGTTTGGCAAAGATTACATATTTTCTGTACAGTTAGAGCAAAAGTACAATAAATCCTATGACAATCTCACGGCAACAGTGGTTTATAAAAGTACGGGAGAATCGGAGTTGCTAGATAGAGTTTCAGTTGAAAACTCCACAGGGGTCAATTTTGTTATAAAGAGTGTTAGGGGCGAATTTGATGTTGTTTTAGATAATATAGAGTTAAATCGCTACAACATTAATTTTGTTGTAGATGGCGAAGTTATAAAAACAATATCTGTCCTACACGGAGAAGCCCTTTCCAGTGACAAATTTCCACAAATACCTGAAAAACCTAATTATGACAACATACAACCTTATTGGTCGCAAAACGAAATTGTTAGTGCATCAGACGATACAAATATAGAAGCAATTTATACCCCAAACATCTATAAAGTTACCTTTGTCTTAAACGGAAATTCCTATGTAGTTGACGTAAATTATGGTGAAACGGTTAATACCAATGTTTTGTACGAAAACATTGACCTAAATGTGTTTGAATATCTTAACTTTGACCATAGCCTTAGCGGTATAGATAAAGATACTACTATTAATGTGACGGTGGGTAGCAATATTTATATTTTGTATATAGTCCTTGCAGTAGTCGGGGTAATTGTGACAGTAATGATAATTCTTTCTATTATAAAACGAAAAAAACGAAACAAATTTGATTGGTGGGTTTTTGGAAAGTAGTATGCAAAAAACTTAGGTCTTGTTAAACTTATTTTAGTTTACTTTTTTACTGAATATTTTAAATTTTAATTGTAAAATAATATGACTTTTAATATAAAATTATTTAATAAAAAGGAACTTCATTTTAGCGAAGTTCCTTTTATTTTAGTTAAAATTATTAGGCTAAACCTTGTTTTGCTATTTTTAAAAAATTATTCATTATTTGACAATTTTAAGTATTCCTGATATTTTGCTTCCGCCCAAGCCTTGCTCTGTTCAAACAATTTAGTTGCTAGGGCAGGGGATATTTTTTCTAGGGCTTTAAACCTTGTTTCTCCTTCCAAAAACTCGGTATAGTCTAGTGTTGGCTTTTTGCTATCTAGTACAAAAGGATTTTTGTTTTGAGCAATTAGTCTAGGGTCATATCTATACAAGAACCAATATCCGCTATCAACTGCGTGCTTAATTTCTAGTTGAGATTTGCTCATATCTATGCCGTGGTTAATGCAAGGTGAGTACGCAATAATTAAACTTGGGCCGTCATAACTTTCCGCTTCGCTAAAAGCCTTTACACATTGGTTCATATCAGCCCCCAGTCCCACCTGTGCTACATAGACATTTTTGTAAGTCATCGCAATTTGCCCCAAGTCCTTTTTTGGTGTACGTTTGCCACTTGTTGCAAACTTTGCCGTTGCGGATAGCGGGGTAGATTTTGACATCTGACCGCCAGTGTTGGAATAAACTTCGGTATCCAAAACTAAAATATTAACATTTTCGCCACTTGCTAAAACGTGGTCCAACCCCCCAAAGCCAATGTCATAAGCCCAACCATCACCACCAATGCACCATACACTTTCGTATACAAACGAAGACGACAAACTTTCAAGCGGTGTACCTTTTACAAGTGGGATAAGTCTAAGGGATAGTTCGTAGGATTTTTCCTTATCATCAAAGTTTTCAATCCATTCATTTAAAAGCCCTTTTAGGTCGGTATTTATGTCGTTTTTTACGTATTCTTGTGCCAAATCACGTAATTTTTGACGTTTTTCATTAAGTGCTAACCTTATGCCTAAGCCAAATTCTGCATTGTCTTCAAACAGACTATTTGCCCACGCAGGACCCCTGTTGTTCTCATTTTTTGCAAATGGGGAAGTAGGCGCACTGCCCGAATAAATACTACTGCAACCAGTTGCGTTTGCAATAACCATTCTATGCCCAAATAATTGAGTGGCAAGTTTAATGTAAGGGGTTTCTCCGCACCCAGCGCAAGCCCCACTAAATTCAAAGTAAGGCTTTCTAAATTGGCTACCTTTTATGGTATTTGGGGCAAAAATAGTAGGCGGATTTACAATATCTTTTGCAAAATTATAGTTGTCTAATTCTGTCTTTTCCACGTCTATTGTCGGCATCATTTTTAGGGCTTTTTCTTTTGCAGGGCAAACCGCCACACAATTAGCACAACCCGTGCAGTCGCGTGGGTCAATTTGTATTCTAAATTCATACCCGTCTACCCCAAGGGCTTTTTTTGTTTCAAACGACTTCGGTGCGTCCGCTAGATTTTCTTTTTTTACAAGTACTGGTCTAATTGCTGCGTGCGGGCAAACCATAGAGCACATATTACATTCAATGCAGTTTTCACTTATCCAGCAAGGGGAAGACAGTGATATCCCGCGTTTTTCGTACTTAGAAGTGTTTGTCGGAACGTGTCCCCGTGGGTCAAAACTAGACACCGGCAAATTATCGCCTTGCTTGTGTTCAATAACTTTTATAAACTTTTCGTCATAAGGGTCTAGCGGGGCATCAGTTCTTATCCTTGGCTCTTTTTTAGGAATATAAGTCGTTAGGTCAAACTCCCACATATTTTTAGTGGCATTTTTTATTGCGTTTATGTTTGCGTCTACTATTTTTTGCCCTTTTCTAGAATATGTTTTTACAGCACTGTCAATCAAAAGTTGCTCTACCTTTGTGTATTCTATTATGTTTGTCAGTTTAAAGAAACAAGCCTGCATTACAACATTTATTTTGTTCCCCAAACCAACTTCTTGGGCGATTTTACTGCCATCTACAACAAATAATTTAGCATTTTTTTGTTTAAGCACGGCAAAAAACGTATTTGGCAAATACTTTTCAAGTTCTTCCTTATTAAATGGAGCATTTAGCAAGAATACCCCGTTGTCTTTAAGGTCACTTGCCATATCGTACTTTCCCACAAAACTTACATTGTGACAGGCAATAAAATTAGCATTTGTGATAAGATACGGGGCATTGGTCGAGTCTTTACCAAAGCGCAAATGAGATATTGTTGCACTACCTGATTTTTTAGAGTCATACTCAAAATATCCTTGCGCATTAAGGTCGGTGTTACTGCCAATAATCTTAATAGAATTTTTGTTTGCCCCCACAGTCCCGTCACTGCCAAGCCCATAAAATTTGCAAGAATAGTTATTAGTATTAACACGGTAATTTGGGTCAAAATCAAGCGATAAATGAGTCACGTCGTCATTTATTCCTATTGTAAAATTGTTTTTGGCATCACTCATTAGGTTGTCAAAAACCGCCTTTGCGTGTGCAGGGGTAAATTCTTTTCCGCCTAGTCCATATCTACCACCAATAATAGTTATATTTTTGTTGCATAGGGCAGAAATAACGTCCTTGTATAGCGGTTCACCACTACTGCCACTTTCTTTGGTTCGGTCAAGCACTGCAATTTTCTTTACACTTTTTGGCAAACTTAAAATAAAATCTTGGTTAGAAAAAGGTCTATATAGCCTTACCGCCACCACTCCAACTTTTTTGTTTTCTTTATTTAAGGCATCTACTACCTGTTTAACGGTTTCTACCGCGCTACCAATTAAAACAATAACATTTTCTGCATTTTTGTCGCCGTAGTAGTCAAAAAGGTTATATGTCCTACCTGTAATAGACTTTAAATCTTCCATACTAGACTTTACAGCCAAAATAGCATCGTTATAATACGAGTTGCAGGCTTCACGATTTTGAAAATATATGTCTGGGTTTTGCGCTGTGCCTTGCGCGTGCGGGTTAGTCGAAGATAATGCTCTTTTGGTAAACTCTTCAATTTCTTTGTCCGGCAAAATTTTTTGCAAGTCGTCGTATTCAATGCCATTTATCTTCTGAATTTCGTGCGAAGTCCTAAACCCATCAAAAAAATGTAAAAATGGCACACTGCTTTTTAGGGTAGCCAAATGTGCAACCACTGCCATATCTTGCGCTTCTTCTGGTGTGTTAGAAGCAATCATCGCAAACCCCGTACTCCTACAAGCCATAACATCTGCGTGGTCGCCAAAAATAGACAACGCGTGGGTAGCCAGCGCCCTAGCACTAACGTGAAAAACCGTTGGTAGTAATTCGCCCGCAATTTTATACATATTTGGTATCATAAGTAGTAACCCTTGGCTAGCAGTAAACGTTGTTGTAAGCGCCCCTGCGGATAAACTCCCGTGTACAGCACCAGCAACACCCGCTTCGGATTGAAGTTCGTCTACTTTTACCGTCCTATTAAAAAGATTTTTTACACCTTTGGCTTGCCATTCGTCGCATACTTCTGCCATTGGGGAAGATGGAGTAATGGGATAAATTGCCACTATGTCTGAAAAAGCATAAGCAATTCTTGCGCAAGCGGTGTTACCATCAACAGTTAATTTCATTTTGTTCTCCTAATTATTAAAAAAGTATAAATTTAGTATGATAATATTTTTAATTTTTGTCAATTTTTATTTGAAAATTTATAAATTTGTACTATATTATTTGTATGCAAAACATTTGTTTAGTTTTAGAATATATTGGCACAAATTATGCGGGTTTTCAGAGGCAAAAAAACGGCTTATCGATACAAGAAGTTCTCGAAAACGCAATAAATTTGGCACTTAGCGAAAAGGTAAAAGTTACCCCTAGCGGTAGGACAGACGCGGGAGTGCACGCATATAATCAGGTGGTTAATTTTTTCACCAATACAACTATCCCGGTAGAAAAACTTAAAATCCCCATTAACTTTTATTTGCCCAAAGATATTAGGGTAAAAAGTGCAAAAGCGGTTGATTTGTCCTTTAATAGTAGAAAATCCGCCAAAAAGAAAACCTATGTTTATAAAATTTATAACGGTCAAAATTTTTCTGTCTTTGACGAAGATAGGGTATTATATTACCCATATAAATTGGATTTTGATTTACTAAATAAGGGCGCGGATTTGATTTGCGGAACGCACGATTTTAACGCTTTTGTCCGCTCTAATGCCACCACCAAAACGACCATTCGGACTATTTTTTCTTCATATTTTACAAGGGAAGGCGACTATATAGTTTATCATATCACCGGCAATGGTTTTTTGTATAATATGGTTAGAATTTTGGTAGGAACACTGCTACTTTTGGGTAGGGGAAAGTTGTCATTAGACGATATAAAAGAACTTTTAAATGGTGGCAACAGGGCACAGGCGGGAAAAACCGTATCCCCTTGTGGACTTTATTTAGAAAATGTGGAATATGACTAACATTTTTTAAACTTTTATAATTTTTAATATAAAAAACACTTGACAAAAAACCTATTAGAATATATTATTGTCTTGCTATGAGCATTTGTGGGGTCTTTCTTTTAGCCCGGAGAGATTTTTTGCAATTTTGCTTCTAGAATTTACTTATTTATAGGGAGAAATTATGAAAACATTTATGGCAAAACCTCATTCTGTGGAGTCAAAATGGTTTATCGTAGATGCTACTAATGTGCCACTTGGTAGGTTGGCAAGTCAGGTAGCAACTATTTTGCGTGGCAAAAATAAGCCAGAATTCACCCCACACGTAGATACAGGAGATCACGTTATAGTTATTAATAGCGACAAAGTTGTTTTAACAGGCAACAAGTTAAAGGACAAAAAGTATTACCATTATAGTGGTTATGTTGGCGGACTTAAAGAAGTAGGTTATGACAAACTTCTTAAAGAGAAGTCAGACTTTGCAGTCATAAGAGCAGTTAAGGGTATGCTACCTAAAAATTCTCTTGGAGCAAAGATGATTAAAAAGTTAAGAGTTTATAAAGATGCAAATCATAACCACGAGGCTCAAAAACCAGAGTTAATCTCAATTAAAGGAGCAAGAGAATAATGGCAGAAGAAGTTAAGGAAATTAAAAAGAGAGTTCCAAAAAAGGAACAAGATGCTAAAAAACAAGATAGCAAAAAGCAGGTTGAATTAAACGAAGTTAAAAAACCGCTTGTCAGACTTCACAAAAAATCAAAAGTAAAACCTGAAAATAAAATCTCTACCGGTAGAAGAAAACAATCTGTTGCTCGTGTAAGATTGGTCGCAGGCACAGGTAAAATAATAATCAACGACAGGGATATTGACGATTACTTTAATCTTGATACTCTTAAATTAATCGTTCGCCAACCACTTGTATTGACAGATACAAACGATAAATACGACGTTATTGTAAATGTCTACGGCGGTGGCTACACAGGTCAAACAGGTGCAATAAGACACGGCATCGCCCGCGCTCTTGTTAAAGAAAACGAAATCTATAAGCAAGAACTTAAAAAAGCAGGCTTCTTGTCCAGGGATTCTAGAATGAAGGAAAGGAAAAAATACGGTCTTAAAAAGGCAAGGAAGGCACCTCAATTTTCAAAGAGATAATGCTTTGTATTTGCTTATCAAATATACTAGTTTCTTTTTTGATAAAAAACAAATAGCAAATAAAAATCAAGAACATATTGAAGATAATATTCAGTATGTTCTTTTTTTATCCTTAAAAAGAGTATGAATTAGTTAAAAAAAGTTAAAAACCAAGAAAACTATGTTTTTAATTTAATTTTTATTTTTTTTCTTGTCATTTTGCACAAAAATAAATATACTATTAGTAGTTATATCGTTTTGTCGTTTTTGTACAAAATAGATGTTGGGAGGATAGTATGGATAACTTTTATGATGTACTAATAATTGGTGGCGGACCCGGAGGTATCACCGCTGGCATTTATGCAAAACGTGCCGGACTTAGTGTCGCTATAATAGAAAAGGGTATGCCGGGCGGGGCTATTGCCAACACTCCGGAAGTTTCCAACTATACGGGCTTTTCTAAAATAGAAGGTATAGAACTTGCAACTCGTATGTTTGAGCACGCAAGCGCACTTGACGTACCATTTATTTTTGAAGAAGTAAAAACTGTGCAAACAAATGATAAAATAAAAAAAGTAATAACGTATGACAACGAGTATTCCGCCTACACCGTGATACTCGCCTTTGGTGCCAGTGTCAGAAAGTTAAATGTAGAAGGCGAACATCAATTTATGGGCAAAGGTGTTAGTTATTGTGCCACTTGCGACGGCGCCTTGTATAAAAACAGTGTCGTTGCTCTTGTCGGGGGCGGAAACACAGCCCTAGAAGATGCGCTTTATCTATCTAACCTTGCTAGCAAAGTCTATTTAATACATCGTAGGGACGAATTTAGGGGGGAAAAATATCTTTCAAGCCAAGTAAAAAATAAGGCTAATATCGAACTTGTCTTAAATAGTGTTGTTTCAAAAATTAGCGGAACGGATAAAATTGAAAGTATAGACGTCTTTAATAAACAAACTAAGCAAACAAATACCATAAACGTCGACGGGCTTTTTGTCTGCATTGGCAGGGGTCCAGATACAGATATGATTGACGGTGACATTCAAAAAGACAGTGCGGGCTATATTGTGACCGACCAAAATATGAAGACAAATATTGACGGAATTTTCGCGGTGGGAGATATACGCAATACACCTTTAAGGCAAATAGCAACCGCTTGTTCGGACGGCGCCATCGCCGCAACCAAAGCATTTGAATATGTTCTGTTGGCAAGAAAAACAAATAAATAAGGGGTAAAAATGTTCTATATTACAAAAAATTGGTATGAACTACTTAAAAACGAGTTTAGTAAAGATTACTTTTTAAGGTTGCAAAAATTTTTAGATAACGAGTATAAAACTAAGACAATTTTTCCAAAAGATAAAAATGTCTTTAATGCTCTAAATCTAACCAAATTTAAAGATGTAAAAGTCGTCATCATCGGGCAAGACCCCTATATTAATGACGGACAAGCCCACGGATTGTGCTTTTCGGTGGAAAGTGGAGAACTTCCACCTAGCCTAAAAAATATTTTTAAGGAAATCTATGAAGAACTAGGATACAACGTTCCTAAAAATAACGGAAATCTAACCAAATGGGCAAAGCAGGGGGTATTGCTTTTAAACAGTATTTTGACTGTCGAAAAGGGTAAAAGTCTAAGCCATAAAAATAAGGGTTGGGAAATTTTTACTCATAAGATTATAGAACTAGTTTCACTACGCAACGAGCCCGTTGTCTTTATGCTTTGGGGACAAAATGCAAAGCAACTGGTTAGCGATATTGACCTTAGTATGCACAAGGTTTTATATGCCGCCCACCCAAGCCCACTATCTGCCACACACGGCTTTTTTGGTTGCAATCACTTTAAACTTTGTAATAAGTTTTTGGAAGAAACAGGCAGGCAACCAATAGACTGGGAAATAAAGTAGTGCTTTAATAAAATAAGTGTAAAATTTAGTCTAATTTTATACCAAAATCCCTTAAATGTGATATACAAAAAATAGTATCTAATATATAATAATCGTGAGGATAGCAATGGAAGAAATCTCTGTAAAACAAAGTAGAGAAGAAGATTTTAAAACTGCTTTAAAAGATTTTTTAAACAGCAATTATGCTATGTTTTTGATATGTCTTTTAACAATTTTTGGCTGGGTTTTAGATTTTCCTTATGTTACAATGTTTTTGCTTTTAATTTTTGAAATCCTAGTCTTTTCGCTTTGTAAAGACTCACCTAAGGCTTTTATGTTGCCCGTATTTTCTATACCTTATATGGTCACTACCGTAAAGTATGGGGCAGTTGCTTGGATTTTTTTAATTTTGTATATCGCGGGCTTTTTTATCGCCTTTGGTAGTTATATCTTAACCCAAATAATTAAGTATGGCAAAAAGGTCACCAAGGGCAAAATGTTTTACTTTTTTTTACTTGCTTTAATTGGTAATTTGCTAGGTGGAATAATAGGTAATTTTCACTTTGTGTCTTTTATTGCCGTTTTGTTAATTAGTCTTGCCGTTTATTTGGGCTATTGGTTTTGCTTAAATTTTCTAGATAATGCTAAGGAATATTTTGCACGTGTGATAATGTTTTTAGCCCTTACAATTTCACTGGAAATCGTCATAGAATTTCTAACCGCAGAAGATATTTTATCCGCCTTTGAAAACAAAATTATCTTTGTCGGCACGGGTGAAATTAATTCTGCGGTTACATACATAGCAGTTGGGATTTGTTCATGCTTTTATCTTGCTAGTAAAAGTAAGTATGACTACTTGTACATATTGCTTGCGTTGTTTTTTGATGTAATAATATTTCTCACTCATTCTAGAATTGCACTTTTTATTGGAACTATCGTGTTTTTGGTTTGCTTTTTCCTTGTGGCAAGAAAATCCCCCAACAAAAAACATCTATATATCGGATTTGGAGTCCTTATATTGCTAGCAGTTATTATTTGTGCTATATTTTTTGATAAGTTGTATAGCCTGTTTTCTTATTATATCGAAAAGGGCTTTACCGGTAATGGTAGGGAAAGTCTTTGGACTTGGTGCTGGGATAAATTTAAGGAATATCCAATTTTCGGGGCGGGTTTTATTTACGAAGGAGTTTTACCAACCCTAAAAGATGCCAATCTTATGGGGTATAACATAATTTATGCCCACAATTTTGTTTTACACTTTTTGACCTGCACGGGTGTAGTCGGCTTAGTACTTAATGCTCCTTTTTATATAAAAAAGTATATAGAAGTATTCAAAAAATTTAATCCGTTTAAATTCTTTGTACTTACTTTTTATGTGGTGGCTTTTATAGATGCTATTTTTGACCCAACCCCAAATGTCGAACCATTTTTTGTCGTAATTTCAGCCTTCTTAATCGCCCTTGTCGAAAGGGATAATTATATTGAAGCGCCTTCTAATAGCGGGGATAAACCATATTTTGCAAGTGGCGAACGCGGGTCAAATAAGAGCGAAATATCGTCAAATAACAATGAGCAAAACAAATCAAATAATAGCATTGACTCGCAAGATAATACCATTAATCAAAATACCGCACAAGACGACCCCGCGACTAAATCAAATAAAAATAGTAGGTCAAATTCGTCAAAAAAAATTACTAATAAATCCAAAACAAAAGCCAAAAACAAAAACTAATCATTTTAAAGTTTATTTTATTTAAAAAAGGAGTCTTATTTTTTAGAGATAAAACTCTTTTTTTTTGTTTTAAAATAAAGGAACTTTTTAAATTAAAGGGAAATCTATATACAATGTTACACTTTTATACTAGTTTTAAAGAAAATAAACTAAATAACACTCGTATTCTATCAAGGCACTAATTTATTTCTCAGTCCATAATAAAATATTACAATTTCTTTCCTTTTATAAAAAAAACCAAAAGTAAAAACTTTCGGTCTTTTATATTTAATTTGGTAGGAAGTGCATTCTGCTTCGAAACAATCTGTCAAGTAGTATGATATAAGTTTAACTCGGTTAAAGTTTCCTTGTGGCACACTTTTAGGTCCACTTAATGCTGCTACCGTCAGGTCCTGACATGGTTCGTGGGTAAAAGTTGCACAAGACCTTAACTTCATCGTTAAAGCATATACCGCTTGCTTAACAAGAGTTGCCCCTAAGCAAGACATTCAGCCCTACTTATAGTGGATTGTAGGTAACAGGGCACCACTGGCTCCCCGCCTAGCACTTCCTAAAACGCATTATATGATAATTTAATTAAAAAATCAAGAATAATTACATATAAATCTTTTGATTTTTTGCTAAAAAGATGTTAAAATTTGTTTGATTTGGAGATTTTTTATATGGCAAAACAAAACGAAAAAACTAATGCAGAAAGATTTATTTCTGCTTATAACCAAATAGACTATGCCTTGCGTACAATTTATGGCTTTAAACGTAGCATTAGTTATGCCGATTTAATAAGGAAAACCGTTCCGCTAAATAGTGTGGTTAGAAAATATGAAGACGAACTCATAGACTATGGCAGGCTTAGGAATTCCATCGTCCATAAAACAAACCCAAACTATGTTATTGCCGAGCCTCATATCGAAGTGGTGGAAGACTTCGAGAAAATTGCAAAAATTATCACAACCCCGCCACTTGCACTAGATAAGGTCTGTAAACACGAGGTAAGGGTATGCGGTAGCAATATCAAACTTAAAGAGTTAGTTGGCTTGATGTCAAGAAACGGCTACAAAAATATCCCAGTCTATGACGGGAACACTTTAAAGGGCGTCGCCATAGGGCTAAATATTTTGGAAAGTATCGGGGAAAGGGTCCTTCAAGGTGATAATATAGAAGAATACTTAACACACACCCCGGTTATTGACGTCTTGTCCACCATAGAGGACACAAAGTATTTTCGAGTTTGCGATAAAAATTTAACTATTGAAACCGCTCTCAATAACTTTTACTTAAATAGAAGGCTTCAAATAATTATAATTACCGAACACGGTGAGTTAAACGAACGTCCACTAGGAGTTGTAACTATTGCCGACATCTTAGATATGAATGCTATTATAGAAAACTACTAAGGGGGTAAATATGATTACAACAAAGACTGTTTATGATAAAAAACTACTGGACGAGTTTACGTCTTTTATCCTAAAAAGGAACAAAGCCCTAATTGTAATTTACGTATGCGCCGGCATAATTTTGGCTTGTAGTATAGCAATGTTTTGTATTGCGGAATATATAGACGGGGTTTTGTATGCACTAATTGGTATATTTTTTGCGTGCTATGGGCTTATATTAAAAGTTGTCTTAACAAATTCTCACAAAAAAGTTTACGGTAACTACGAAATTTACGAGTTTGACGACCAGTTTTTTACAATTAAAACTTATCTTCCGTCAGGGGAGCAGTTGTCCGCAGGGACAATGAGATATGACCATATCTATAAAATTTATCAAAATAATACTAAAACTTATATCTTGATTAGCAAGTTCAGTGCGTATATAATAGATAAAAATAATTTTGAAAACGAAAGCGACTACGTTGACGTTATAAATAAACTTACACAAAAATTTCAGGTTTTAGGGGAGAAAAAATGAGAAAAGAAAGCAGTAAACCAGATTTTGTAAAAAATGAAAAAGAAATGTTAAAATTTTGGCACGACAATAAGTGCTTTGAAAAATTAGTCCAAAAAAATAAAGGACATCAAAGGTTTAAATTTTTAGACGGCCCAATTACAGCAAATAACAGGTGCGGAGTTCATCACATTTGGGGCAGAACTCTAAAAGATATTACCATTAAATACAATGCAATGAAAGGTCGTGACCAAATGTATCAAAACGGCTTCGACGCACAGGGTATGTGGGTAGAGGTAAATGTCGAAAAGGAACTAGGGCTTAACGGCAAACCAGAGATTGTAAAATATGGTATTGATAACTTTACAAATAAGTGTATGGAACGCGTCAAATATTTCGCAAACGAAATCACTAACCAATCAATTCGTATGGGGCAGTGGATGGACTGGAAACACAGTTACTTTACAAATACCGATAATAACATTTTGGCTATTTGGCACTTTCTTAAAGTTTGTAGCGATAGGGGGTACATTGTAAAGAAAAATCGACCAATGGCTTGGTGTCCTAGGTGCGGGACAAGCCTTTCCGAACACGAAATGGCGGGGAGTTACCACGACGTGACTCATACGGCAATTTTTGCCAAATTTCCGGTAAAAGACAAGGATTTTAAAATGCTTGCTTGGACAACTACACCTTGGACTCTTAGCGCAAATACTGCTCTTGCCGTAAACCCAGATTTTACTTATGTAAAGGTAAAACTAAACGAAACAAACGACACGATTGTGCTTTGCAAAGACACTTTAAAGGTTGTAAAGGAAAGTTATACTATTTTAGACGAATTTAAAGGCGATGCACTTGTCGGGCTAGAATACGAAACTTGCTTTCCAGAACTCATAGAACAACAGTTTAAACACACCATCTTGCTTTGGGACGAAGTAGATAGTGTAGAAGGTAGTGGTGTAGTCCACATAGCGCCGGGTTGCGGGGCAGAAGACTTTGAACTTGGCAAAAAGTATAATTTAAAGGAATATTGTCCAATAGACGAACAAGGAGTTATGTTAGATAATACTGGCTTCTTGGCAGGCAAAAAGACGGTAGACGTGGTAGATTTGGTTGTAAATAGGCTAAAACAGGACGGAAAGTTGTATTATGCACACAAATACACCCACAGTTACCCTTATTGTTGGAGATGCAAAACAGACCTTGTCTATAAACTAATTTCCACGTGGTACATTGCCCTAGATGACCTTAGACCGCAGTTGTTAAAGGCAATAGACGACGTCACCTTCCAGCCAGAATATGGCAAAAAGCGAATGACCGATTGGCTTAATAATATGGGGGATTGGAATATCTCTCGTAGCCGTTTTTATGGGCTTCCGTTACCATTTTACGTTTGTCAAAAGTGCGGAAAATTGCACGTAATAGGCAGTTTGGAAGAACTTACTAAACTAGCCGTAAATCCCGAAGCAATTGCCAGTTTGCCAAATATTCATAGACCTTGGATTGACGATATTAAAATTAAGTGCCAAAATTGTGGTGAAGTAGTCGAGCGGGTAAAAGAAGTGGGCGATTGCTGGCTAGATGCGGGTATAACTCCGTTTAGTACAAAAAAATATTTTGAGGACAAAAACTTTTTTAACGAAAATTTCCCAAGCGATTACGTTTGTGAAATGGTAGAGCAAATCAAACTTTGGTTTTACTCTATGCTTGTTATGAGTGTGGTGCTAACTGGGCGCGCCCCATACAAAAAAATTGTTACTCACCAGTATGTTAAAGACGAAAATGGCGAGGAATTTCATAAAAGCGGTGGCAACGCACTAGATAGCGATGTCGTCGCAGATAAGGTTGGTGCAGATGCTATCAGATACCTGTATGCAGGGGCGAATATTACCAATGATATGCGTTTTGGCTTTACTCTTACTGACGAAGCCAAACGTAAACTTATGAATTTCTGGAATGGTTACGTTTTTTACAATACCTATGCTTGCATTGATAACCCAGACGTCGAAAATTTTAAATTAGATTATGCAAACCTTAGCCTTACAGATAAGTGGCTACTTGAAAAAATTAATCAGTTTGTGGCAAATAGTGATAAAAATTATGCCGAAAACAAGAGTTATTTGGTTGTAAAAGACTTTGAAAATTTGGTAGATGAGGTCACCAACTTTTATATCCGCGTTAATCGTAAACGTTTTTGGAAAAGTGATAACAAAAATGACCAACTAACCGCCTACACCTGTCTTTATAGGGCTTTGAAGGCAATGTTGCAAGTTATGGCTCCTATTATACCTTTTATGACCGATTTTATTTGGCAAAACCTAGTCCGCGGTAGTGAAAAATCTGCCGAGATTAGTGTCCTTCTTAGCGATTTTCCAAGTGTTGATAGTAATGTCCTGTCAAGCGGAGTGGTAGAAGACGTTTCGATTGCAAGGAACATCATCGCAAGCGCACTAAGGCTTCGTAATGAAAAGTCCTTAAAAATCAAACAGCCTTTAAGAACGATGTTTGTTTTGGCAGATGATAAAACAAAAAAGGCAATAACCAATCTTTCAGATATTATAAAAGACGAACTTAATATAAAAAATATTGAGTTTGAAGAAAATACCAACAAATTTAATATTCCATATCTTAGTGTTAACTTTAAATCTGCGGGAGCAGTACTTAAAGGCGAAGTTCAGGCACTCAAAAATTATGTTTCAGGTTTAAACGAAGCAGGTATGAGCGCACTTGTTGAAATGTACAATAAAAATCAAATAGAAATTTCACAGTTTGGTAAACTAGACGCAAGTTTGTTTGTGCTTAATTTAAAGCCAAAGCAAGAGTTTGTCGTGTTTAGCGAAAATAACGTCACTATTGTGCTTGATACCACAATCGACCATAATTTGATGCTTGAAGGCGCATATAGGGAACTTGTAAGAACAGCCCAAGTACTCAGAAAGGAAGCCGATTTTAATATTGAAGATAGGATAGAAATGGATATTGTGTCCACATCACCTTTTATTAGGGAAGTAATAGATAATTTTTCCGATAAAATCCAGCAAGAAGCCCTAGTTAAAAAATTTAATCAAAATATCCCAGCCCCAGATATAGAAAAAGAAGTTGATATAATGGATAATCCAGTTATCCTAAAACTTAAAGCAATAAAAAAGGACGGTTAAAATATAATGTGTGACGTTATTTACGAAGATAACCATTTGCTAGTGGCTGTCAAACCCCAAAATATCCCAACTCAACTTGATAGTTCTAATGATAAAGACTTTTTAACAATGCTCAAAGATTATTTAAAAAGGGAACACAACAAACCGGGTAACGTCTATTTGGGCCTTGTTCATAGGCTAGACAGGCCAACAGGCGGGGTGATGGTATTTGCCAAAACTTCCAAGTCCGCCGAGCGACTAAGCGAGCAAATTAAAGATAAGTCAATGAAAAAGACATACTTTGTTGTCGTTAACGGCAAACCTAAGGACAAAAGGGGCAGGCTCACCAACTATCTTAAAAAGGACGAAAAAAATAACACTGTAAAAATTGTTCCAAGGTTTGAAGAAGGTGCCAAGGAAGCAATTTTGGACTACGAACTCCTAGACACTAAGGAAGGCAAATCTCTTTTAAAAATTAACCTTTTAACAGGCAGAAGCCACCAAATCCGAGTACAAATGGCAGGGATAAATTGTAGTGTTGTAAATGACCAAAAGTACGGCGACCAGTCGTCAAAGGGTAACTTGGCATTGTATTCGTCACAGATTTCTTTTGTTCACCCAACTAAAAAGAATGCCTACGTATTTGACGTTCCACCACCTTATGACGAATACCCTTGGAACTTATTTAACCAGTCTAAATATAATCTTTTGTAATGTTTGCCTTATATTTGTTGCAAAAGATTCTAGTATTTTTTATTTTTTGTCTAGTTTTGCTTTCTTATTACATTTTATTTTGCTATATTTTTGATGCTTATGTCTTTAAGCCATAAATTTGTTTCTAAGTTTTTAAAAAAAAAGAATATGATAATTTTTTTACTTCATATTCTTTTTTTTATATGTTTAAAATATACACAATTTATTACACCATAATATACGTTTAATTATTTTTTAATAAGGTTAGTTATTTCTGTTCATCACAAACAAGAGCCTCTGTCGTAAGCATAGTTCTAACAATGCTACTTGCATTTTGCAGGGCACAAATTGGCACTTTCGCAGGGTCAATTATACCTTTTTTTTCTAAATTACAAAAAACATTATTTTGCGCGTCAAAACCAAAATTAATTGATTTTTTATCATTTATCTTATTAAGAATTTTGTCAGAGATCAACCCCGCATTATCTAGTATTTGTCTAATAGGTGTTTCAAGAGTTTGTATCACAATGTCAAATCCCGCCTGTAAATCCTTATTTTTTAGTTTTGATTTGTATTTTCTTAAAACTTTACTACTTTTGTATAAACTACTACCACCACCGGGAAGCACCCCAAGTTCTAGGGCAGAGTTTGTCGCACAAATAGCATCTTCAATTCTTAATTTAAACTCCTTTTGTTCTATGTCGCTGTTTGCTCCAACTAAAATACTTGCAATTCCACCACTTAAATTTGCGAACCTATTTTTAAGCATTTCCTTGTCATAATCACTTGTGCAATTTTCAATCTCAGTTTCAATTAACTTTAAACGTTTTTTTAGTCTTTCGTTATTTTTTTTGTTAGAAATTATAATTGTTTGATTGTTTGTAACCTTTACGTGTTTTATTTCTCCCAAATTTTCAAGTAACGCATTTTTTAAATTTAACCCGTTTTCATCAGAAATCACTTCACAATCACAAAGCGAGGCAATGTCTTCCAATATTGCTTTCTTTTTGTCGCCATAAAGTGGTGCTTTTATTACACAAGCCCTAAAAGTCTTTCTTATTACATTTACAATTATAGTAGATAGTGCTTCGCTGTCTATATCATCGCAAATTATTAAAATTGGTCTATTTTGACTCATAATTTGCTCAAAAACACCCAAAATTTCGCTAAAATTATTGATTTTTTTGTCAGTTATTAGTATGTATGGGTTATCATATTCACAAATACCTTTTTCAATGCTTGTTGCAAGATATGTAGATAGTAAACCACTATCTATTGCCATTCCGTCTTGTTTCGTAAGTGTTGTGGTGCTTGTTTTAGAGTCCATTAGAGTAATGTTACAGTTGTTATTAAACTCATAAGCCTCTTTAATTAAACTCCCAATAAATGTAGACCCAGAAGAAATCGTTGCAATATTTTCTATATCTTTTGACGTCTTTACAGGTTTTGCCTTTGACTTTAAATATTTTATTGCCAGTTCACTAGCCATTTTTATCCCTTCATTTAGTATTGTGGGATTTATTCCGTTATCTCCGTATTTTAGCCCCAAATTTAGCATTTTATTTGCCAAAACAATTGCCGTAGTTGTTCCATCGCCCGCATCATCATTTGTTTTAGCGCAAACTTCCTTTATTAATTTACAGCCCATATTTTCAAATTGGTCTTCTAAATCTATTTCTCTTGCTATCGTAGCCCCGTCATTAGTAATTAACGGGGTAGAGTACTTTCTATCTAGTACCACATTTCTTCCTTTTGGGCCAAGTGTTAGTTTTACAATTTCTGCAACTTTTTCTGCCCCAAGTTTTAATTTTTCTTTTGCTTCTTTGTTTACAATTATACTTTTCATTTTTACTCCCTAAATTTTGTTAAAATTTATATTAAATCAATTTATCTATTCCAATGGATATTTTTATAGTTTATTTATTTGTCTAATCAAAGTTGATATTAAAATTATTTTTTTAAATCCACTTAATTTTAATTAACATAATAAATTTAAAAACTGTTATATGGTTTTAAACTATTCTTTAATCTTCGTCAAAATATCGTCGTATTCAAGTATTATATAGTCTTTGTCTTCTAACCTAAATTTAATGGCACTATGTTCTTCGTACAAAATTATTTCTCCTACAAGTATATCTTTTATCAAGTCTACATTTACGCAAATTACTTTCGCTCTTTTTAAGTTGCTTTCTGACGACTGCAAGCAAATACCACTTTTTGTTATGCTATCGATTTTTTCTTCTATTGCAATTATTCTTTTGCCTAAAACAACAAATTCCAAACTTTTAAAGCCCCCTTTTAATCATATTGATATGAATTTAATCATAAATTTGTATTAAAATTAAGTTTTTACGATTTTATTTTCATATCTATTATAATTTTAAACTACAAAAAAGGGGGTTTTCAATTTTTAGTGCCATTTTTTTTAAAAAAAACAACAAAAAACAATAAAAAATCGGGGAAAAAACGAAATTTTATATATATTTTTATTATTTTTTTACTTATTTGTGTAGTTATCTTTAATATTTGCGATATGATGTCTAGTGTAATAACTAAAAAAAAGGGACTATTCTTTGTAGATAAGATTGATGTTCCTTCCTTTCAAGTTTATGCGGTGTCTGTTGCCGATTATGATAATTTAGAAGAAGCAAACTCTATGACAGATGCCGTAAAATCAAAGGGCGGAATGGGTGAGATTTATCAAAGCGGGGAATTTTATCTAATTGCTTCAATTTTTCCAACATTAATTGAAGCAAAAGAGATTCAGGAAAATTTAAAAAATCTCAATTACAATTCAAAAATTGTTAATTTAAGCGCCAAAGAAATTTTAATAGATTATCACGGCAATAGTAAAACGCAAATAGTAGATGCTATTTATTTTTTTAGGGAAAGTTTTATGTTGTTATACGAAAAAATTTTAGAGTACGACAGTGCTAAAATTTTAAGGACAGAAGTAGATAGCGCCTGTGCATTTATTTGTTCTAATGCCTTAAATTTTAAAAAAAATTTGGATAATTTAGATTTAAGTAAATTGGTTTTAGAACAATTTAATAACAGTTTTAATGAAGTTTATGAAACCGTTAATGATTGTATTTATTTTGAACAAAACTCTTTGTATTACAACTCAAAAATTAAATCTGCATTGTTAAAAATCGCCCTTAATTATAAAAACATATCAAATATTTTTGCATAATATTATTTTAATTTTGCCTTATAAAAATTTAAAAAGTTCTATATTTATAAGTTCTATGTAACACTTTTTACTTGCTAAAAGTATGTGTGTAGGGTAAAATATTATTATGAGTAAGTTTGCAAACGAAAGTAATGTCGTAGTGATAACCGGGGCTTCTAGCGGTATTGGTCTTTGTCTTAGTAATTTCTATACCAACAATGGCTTTATCGTTGTAAACATTGCTAGGCATAATAGGCAAAATCAAAGCAATTTTTACCAATGCGATGTTTCTGACGAGCAACAAGTAAAGGATACCTTTTATCAAATTAAACAGAAATTTGGTAAAATCAATTTATTAATTAATAACGCGGGCTTTGGGCTGTCTGGCGCGGTGGAGTTATGCGACTTATCTTCGGCAAAACAAATTTTTGACGTTAATTTTTTTGGCGCGTTTAACTGCTATAAATATGCACTACCGCTTATGGAAAGTGGCTCAAAAATTATAAACATTTCATCTGTTTGTGCTTTTTTTCCATTGCCTTTTAGGGCTTTTTATTGTGCTAGCAAATCGGCATTGAATTTGCTTTTTTACTCTGCACGTATGGAGTGTAAAGACTTAAAAATTCAAATATGTAACGTCTGCCCGGGGGATACAAAAACCAATTTTACAAAAAACAGGGTAAAAAATTTCAATACAAATAGCAGGTACAATGACAAAATTTTAAACGCAACTAATAAAATAGATGCTAACGAAAATAATCGTATGAGTGCTGATTTTGTGGCAAAAAAAATCTATAAACTCAGCCTTAAACGCAAATTGCCACCACACAAAATAATAGGTTTTAAATACAAATTTTTATATTTTATTATGAGATTTATGCCACTTAGTGTTTTGCTACATTTTACAGAAAAATTTTTTGGGGGACATAATAAAGGGGGGAATAATTAATGGCGGATAACTTGTATTTTACAGAAGCAAAGGAAACTGTTTTAAGACTTATAGCAAAAGAATATCCTACTATGCCCGAAAATCTTATTTCGCTTTTTATAAATAGTTTTTATAAGTTTTGCAGTTATGAAGAAGAAGGCCACAACATTAAGCCAAGACTTTTGTTTACAAGTAACATTGATACTTTAAGCAAAAATATACCTAATTTCTTTAAATTACATTTGTTTTCAGATGAGGACGAGCAGTATTTTAATTCTAGACTTAAATCTCTTTTGATATTTTGCTCGTATGACTGGACAACTTATATAGAAATCAAAGACGGCGCAATAAATTATGGAATTTGTAAGGTCTTTAATAGTATTAAGGAAAAACCATTATACAGCCTTATATTTGAAAACGAAGCCTTAGCCCAAAACGAAAAGTTTTCTTTACTACATATAGATACAATGTCATCTTATGCAATAGGCTTGCGTGGTATTAGGGGCGGAAACATAATTGTAAATTTTTCGATAAATGACTCTAACTTTTTAAATAGGGAAAACGTAATAAAAAGATTTGTCAACGCAAGTTTTTCCAAATTAAAAACCACTAAAAACAAATTAAACGAAATAAAAATTTTGTACGAGAATATACTAAAACGTGCCATAAACGATATTCACGGGGCAATTTGCGTTGTAGTAGATAAAGATTTTAAGGACCAAAAAGGATTTTTTAGCGATGGTATTTGGCTAAATGAACCAATAGAATTTTCTAAAACATTTCTTATGACACGCAGTTATTCGGAAGCAAAACTCACCAATATTGCCCAACTTTTTATCGCTATGTTAAATTATGACGGAATAACTATTGTTGATAATATTGGTCGAATCAGGGCATATAACGTCTTTATTAAGGCGGAAAAATATACCAAAAAGAACATCATCGGCGGGGCTAGAAAGCGCGCTGCCTATGCCGTAATAAATTCAAATATCAAAAAAATCGTAGGCGTGTATTTTCACTCACAAGACGGGGAAATTTTTTACGAGGAGGTGAAAAAATAATGATTAGTCATAAACAAAAAAGCATTTCCGATTCTGCTTTTAAAGAAGTTATATCTGACCCCACCATATCCGACCTTACGGAAGATGATAAGGACTTTATTTATTCGTCATTTAACGCAAAAATGTATAATTATGTTATAGAATATGTCTTTAATAAGGCTGTAAAAAAATTAAAAGACACGGTTTTTTCGTTAGGTGACGAGTTAGTCGTTAATTTAATTCATTGGATAGATAGAACATTTATTTCAAACTTTTTTGACGTCTTTGTTTTAAGGCTCGCGTGTGACTTAGATTTAATTTCTAAGGAAGAAAAATTAATAATTTTAGACATTATCGAATATTTGCAAGGCAAAAAAGACTCTTTTATTGAAACAGAAGATATCAATAAAGAACGTACAAAATTCTACATCTCAAACTTGTATGAATCAATTATAAAAAAAGATTTTAGCAACGAAATTTCAAAGATAAAAAGCATTATTGACCTGTTGCAAACCACTAATATCTTGCCATCTAGCGAAGAATACCTAAATATCGTGTCGGCTATTAACAAGCATAAAAACATTTTACTAAGGCTTATCTTTGCTATGATTAAAACTGAGATTGCTAACGATAATAAAAGATTAAAAACCCTAAGTCAAAATTTTATTAATCTAATAGAAGATTTGTGGGATAAAACAAGTCTAAATGATAAAAAGTTTTACTCCTATTATTTAAAAACATTGCCAGAAGATTCTGCTATTTACAAAATCTTTATGTCTGGTTTTTGTAAAGTGAAGTTAATTGATTTTACTACCGACTTGTCAGTTGTGACGGCAATTCTTAAAAATTGTCAGGATATTTTGTCCTGCCATTATAGTATCCACAATCAAAAGGACGAAACAGACGGACTAATAAAACTTAATGAGTTAAATTCGTACCCAAGATATTTTTTAAGGAGTGTTATAACCCCAAGTCTAGTCTGTTATCTGGGTAATTGCAATGGGTATTTGCCTTCTTCTCGTGAGGTGGCGGGTAATATACTTGAAGAGATTTCGACAGAAAAATGGATTTACTATTTTAAAAATTTCTTTAAGCAAGACGATTTCGTCTTAATGAACTTAATAGGTGTCGACGATTGCATAAAAGATTTTTGTCAGGTAATTAAAAAGTCTGGCATTAGCGAAAACGATTTTGAAGATGACGAAATTAAACAATTTTTGTCGGCTTGCAAAAGTCAAGATTTCGAGCAAGTTCAAACTTTTGCTTATAAAATATACTTTAAAGACTATTAAAAGGATAAATAAAATGATTAATATAAACATAGAGCAAATTAACGAACAAATACAGCAAAATCCTAAGCAAGTTGTTTCTCTTGCCGAGCAGTACTATGCAAACTTATTAGAAGAAGTGGCACAAAAAATAGAAAATTTAAACGTAAAAATCCTACTTATTTCAGGACCTTCGTCTGCTGGTAAAACCACCACAAGTTTTAGATTGCAGGAAAGATTAAGGCAACACAACATACCTTCTCACGTTTTAAATATGGACGATTTTTTTATAGATGCAAATAAAATCCCCGTTAGACCAGATGGAGAACCTGATATAGAAAGTTTGCAGGCTCTTGATGTAGAGTGCATAAAAAAATGCCTTGGCGAAATTTTGGAAAAAAACGAAACAAAAACCCCGCAATTTGATTTTGCTACGCATACTCGTTTGCCGGAATGGGTAGAATGTAAACTCAATGGCAACGAAGTGATTATTATGGAAGGTATCCACGCACATAACCCTAAAATTGTCGAAGGGCTTAGCAACGATAGAATTTATAAGATTTATTTAGATTGCGACTCTAAGTTTTTTATTAATGGGGAAGATAAGTTGTCGTCTAGGGAAATTAGGCTTTTAAGAAGAATGATAAGAGATGCCCGAGATAGAGATGTCCCTTACCTTGAAAGTATTGAGATGTGGAAAGAAGTTTGCGTGGGAGAAGATAAAAATATTTTACCATACAAACCTAGCGCAAATTTTGTAATTGATACCGTTTTTTCGTACGAGTTATCATTGTTTAAGTTTGAAGTAGAGTCAAAGTTTAAACAGTATCAAAGTATTAGCCCTGTTATTTCAAAGTATTTAGACATTTTTTCGCATTGCCAAATTCTTAATGAAGATTTAATACCAGACAATAGTTTATTAAGAGAGTTTATCGGTGGGTTAAAATTAGATTGAAAATTAATTTTAATAAAAAATTTACCTTTATGCAGAACTTATAGATATAAATGTTTTGCATAAATTTTTTTATGTGATACAATGATAGTTGTATTATTGTATGCTTGTCTCAAAAAGGAGATTTTTGATATGGGTCTTTTTAATTCTATTATGAAAGGTATGGGATTTTCTGATAACAAAAATCAAAATAGCAAAAATTCAACTCACACAACCACTGATGATAAATACAGCAACTTTGACAACGGGCTTGCTAATTCTTTTGTGGTTGGGGAGTTAAATCAAGATAGCGAACAACAAGGGTTTTCTGACGGTGTTGCCAAAAACCTTATAATCTATGCGCCAAAGGACAATAATGATATAAGATTGCTTGTCGAGTGCCTTAGACGTAAAGAAGCCTGTATCGTTAATTTGGGACAATTAAATGCTTCTGATGCTGATAAAATTTTGCAGTTTATTAGTGGGGCGGTCTATGCCTTAAAAGGTAGTATAAAACGTCTTCAAGGAGATTTATTCCTAATGGTGCCGGAAGGTATTAATATTATGACCCAAGCAAACAAATAATTTAGGTAGGCATTTTTATGAAAAAATCAGTGTTTTTAAAACTCGGGCTTATTTTGACGGTTATAGCAGTAGATTTAATTACCAAACTTTTACTTTTTGATAAAGACTTAACACTTATCCCTTTTTTTGTATCTTCTCGCAGTATGCACGGTCAGTTAAATACCGGCGCCGCTTGGGGAATTATGGGAGATAACACAATTTTTTTAATAGTTTTTACGATAGTATTTTTAATCGTATTTGCCTTTATTGATTTTAAATGGAAAATACAAAACAAACTCTATTCTGTCGCCATATCTTTTATTATCGGTGGCGCTTTGGGAAATATGATAGATAGAATTTTTTTAGGCGGAGTAAGGGATTTTTTATTTTTTGAATTTTATCCCGATTTTCCCACTTTTAATATGGCAGATTCTTTCCTGTGTGTTGGTATGCTCCTTCTTATCATTTATATTTTCTTTTTTGCCAGTAAGGACTTTAATAAACAATCAAATCTTATCTCTAAAAACGATACCAAACAACAAAATAATAACGAAAACTAAATCCTATTTCACGTATGCTTTTTAATTAAATTGTCACAAAAATCAACCGATTTCATACTAAAAATCCGTTTTATTTTTTGTCAAACCATTTAAAAAAAGGAATTTTAAAATTGAATAAAGTATCAAAGTTAGAAGAAGCAATTAAAAGAGCGATGAAAATAGACGATAGCGAAGATATAATTTGGGTAACATATAAAAGTCAAGATGGAAGTATTAAATCCGCTTCGTTAGATGTTTTTAAAAATCTCCCAAAAAGTTGCTTTTGGAGCCAAAATAAAAAAGACCAAAACCCCTAAACTTTTGTCAAATGGAGCAATTACTATATTGTATTTTCGAGTTTTAACTTAATATTTTTGATATGTAATTTTGTAACGTATCGATAATCCTAAAAAATCCAACTTCAAATATTTAATATGGAGAAAAGTATATGGAGCAAATTTTTGTCGTAGAAGATGGTGGTGTTAGGTTAGATAAATTTTTAACCGAAAAACTTGATATCACTCGCAGTTTTATTAAAAATCTGATTGGTGGCGGTAAAATTTTGGTAAATGAAAAAAGCGAAAAGGCTGGCTATATTCTCAAAAAAAACGATAAAGTTTATGTAAGCCATTTTCAGTCACAGCCAGCAAATATCAGTGCCGAAAATATCCCCATAGATATTGTATATGAAGATGATGACATTGCCGTTATTAATAAATCTCAGGGAATGATAGTTCACCCTACCAGTGCTGTTATGACGGGGACTTTGGTAAACGCATTGATGTATTGCATTAAGGATTTAAGCGGAATTAATGGGGAAATTAGACCGGGGATTGTTCATAGAATAGATAAGGATACGTCAGGGCTAATTGTGATTGCCAAAAATGATGCTTCTCACCTTAGCCTTCAAAACCAAATTCAAAACAAAGTCTGTAAAAGATACTATTTGGCGGTAACATACGGCAAATTTAAACAACAAGAAGGCGAGATAGAAAACTATTTAGCGCGTGGCAAAAACAAATACGAGAAGTTTTTTGTTGTCCCAAAAAGCCAAGGTAAATACGCAAAAACGTTATACAAGGTTATTGATTATAACGAAGGTTTTTCTCTTGTAAAATTTGAACTTAAAACGGGCAGAACTCATCAAATTAGAGTCCACAGCAGTTATATGGGGCACGCAATAGTGGGGGATAAATTGTATGGAATAAAAAATGAAAAGTTTGGACTTTCTGGGCAATTATTACACGCATATAAACTGCAACTCATTCACCCAAAAACCAATAATCAAATGACATTTTTTGCTCCATTACCAGACTATTTTGCCGATTTCTTAAAAAAGCATAACTTAGAAGTTGTAGACATAAATACACTTTAATTTTTTTGCAGGAATTCTATTAAAATTCTTATTAAAACAAATAATCATATCTAGTAAGTACAATAAAATTGCTTTTAGAAGAATTTTATACTTTTTTAGTCTAATTTTGTTTTATAAAACAAATTAGTGCCAAATTTTATTTGACCTAAAAAACAAAAAAATTTAATATATTTTTAGGAGTATGTAACTATATGAAGTCGCGATGGTTCATTAATTTACTTGCGTATATTGCAGTCGTTTTAATTTGCATTTCGTTAGTAGTTGGTTTTTTGTCAAGGCGAGTTTTTGATTTTCCTAGTGAAGTTGCCTATTGGTGTAACAATATTGCTATGTACCTTGGCATAATTGTAACGGTTTTTTCTGCCTTTTTATATGCAAGCAGTAAACGTAACGGAATGTTTAAAGTTGTCCTATTTTTACTTGTTGTGGCTATTATAGTGTTTTTAGTTATATGAAAAATTTTTTTTTAAAAAATATCATTTATATAGTTCTTTATGTGTTGGCTTTTATTTGCTATGTGCTTGTTTTTGTTAGCCCCTATTTTTTGCCCGTCGCCACTTTTTTGACAGGACTTCCAACCTTAATTCTCGGTATTAAGGCTAAGCAAAAATATAATGCTTTAAAAGCAGATAAAAACGAACAACCTAATGTCTTTGATGCAACTAAAATTGATTATGACGAAGATGTGTATTACTTCCAAACAGAAGAGCCAAAAAAAATTCGTGGTGTGGCATCAAAGTTTAACGCACTTATGCCTAGTGTGGCATTGATAATTTTAGGCATAGGATTTATGTTTTATAGCCTTATGTTTGTTATAAAATTATTTTTGTAGATTTTTAAAAGTTAAAGAAAGTTTTAATTTATACCCATCATCATATTTTTATACTATAATACAATAAAAATTTATTTTATAGTGTATTTATTATTGTTTTTTTTGTTGTAGTTTGATATAATGTCAAATGTACAGATTTTAAAAATAGGAGAGAAATATGAAATATACTAAAAAAATCTTAGAAGATAAAAGAATTGAATTTACAATTAATGTAGAAAAGGCCGAGTGGGACGAAGCACTTGAAAATGCTTATAAAGAAAACAAAGGTAAGTATAACATTCAGGGGTTTAGAAAGGGTCACGCACCTAGAAAGGTTATAGAAAAAACCTACGGAGATACAGTTTTTTATGATGACGCAATTAATAATTCTTTTTACAAAAGTTACTTTGAAATTTTGTCTAAGGAAAAGGACGTCCAACCTGTAACAAATCCAGATATTAGGATTAGCAAAATTGATGACTCAGGCTTGGAACTAATTGCAACCGTGATTAATAAACCAGAAGTAGAACTTGGTGCTTACACCAACCTTAATGTCGAAAAGGATAAGGTAGAAGTCACTGATGCCGATGTCGAACACGAACTAGAACATATGCGCGAGTCTAGGGTAAAATTCGTTAGTGTGGATAGGGAAATCAAAAATGGCGATGTAACCACTATTGACTTTGAAGGTAGCATAAATGGAGTCAAATTTGATGGCGGTTCTGCCACAGATTTTGATTTAGAAATTGGCTCCAAAAGTTTTATTGACAACTTTGAAGACCAACTTGTAGGACTTAAAAAGGGAGAGCAAAAAGATGTCAATGTGACTTTTCCTGAAAATTACCACGCAGAAAATTTAAAAGGAAAACCTGCTGTTTTTAAGGTTACAATTAAGGACGTTAAGGAAAAGGTCTACCCAGAACTAAATGACACCTTTGCAGATGAAGTTAGCGAATTTTCCACTTTAAAAGAACTTAAAGAAGACACAAAAAAGAAATTGCTTGAAAGAAAAGAAAAGGAAGCGGATTCAAAAAGAGAAAGCAAGTTAATAGATATGATTGTTGATGCTTCTAAGGTAGAAATTCCAGAAATTATGGTAGAAGAACAAGTCGACGATTTTATAAAAGACTTTGAGTACAGATTGTCTTATCAGGGGCTTAACCTTGACGGTTATCTAAAATATGCCAATACTACAATAGACCAACTCAGAAAATCCAGATTAGATGACGCAAGACGTACCGTAAAAACTAGACTTGTACTAGAAAAAATTATAACTAACGAAAATCTTGATGTTTCAGAAGAAGATTTGATTACCAAGTTTAGCGAAATTCGCAGTGATAAGGATAAGAAAAAAGTTTCGTTAGATGAAATAAGAAAAACCATCGGCGAAGAACAATTTAATTACCTTGCCAATAGTATGTTACTTAACAAATTGATGACTTTCCTTAAATCAAAAAATAATTTTAATTAGTAATTTTTATTAAATTTTTTAAGTAATTTTTGTTTATAAAATTTGAAAAAACATAATAATTAATAGGGAGTATTTTTATGAGTAATGAAAAAAATGTTTTAATCCCAATGGTCGTTGACCAAACAAGCACGGGAGAAAGAAGTTACGATATATATTCTAGATTGCTAGAAGACCGAATTATATTTTTAACAGGTGAAATTACTGACCAAACGGCGAATATTGTAGTTGCCCAGTTAATTTATCTTGAAGGTAAAAATCCAGATAAGGACATACATTTATATATAAATTCTCCGGGGGGCAGTGTCAGCGCAGGCTTTGCTATTTATGATACAATAAAGTACATTAAGTGCGACGTTGTAACTATTTGCGTAGGGCTTGCCGCTAGTATGGGCGCTTTTCTTTTGGCAAGTGGTACAAAGGGCAAACGTTATGCCTTGCCTAATAGCGAGATTATGATTCACCAACCACTAGGCGGTATGCAGGGACAGGCAAGTGATATAGAAATTCATTCAAAGCACATTATAAAGACTAAAAAACAACTCAACAAAATACTAAGCGAAGTTACAGGTCAACCTTTGGAGAAAATAGAAAAGGATACAGATAGGGATAACTTTATGAGCGCAGACGAAGCCAAAGCATACGGGCTTGTAGATGACATTTTTTATACACGAAAGAAAACCAAATAATTGAGTTTTAATTTTTAAGGAGTTTTTAAATGAAAAAAGATTTATTTTGTTCTTTTTGTGGCAAATCTCAGGCAATGACAAAAAAAATCATTGCAAGTCCTGACGGGGAAAGTTTTATTTGTGACGAGTGTATAGATATTTGTAAGGAAATCATTAAGTCAGAAATAAAAGAAACCGAAAACACTACTATTGACCTTCCGCTTCCACACGAAATAAAAGATAAGTTAGACGATTTTATCATCGGTCAGGACGAAGCAAAAATGGTGCTTTCAGTCGCAGTGTACAACCATTACAAAAGAATAAACTATAACAGCAAACTTAAAGTTAACGAAAAGGATTCCGAACAGCCAATAGAACTAGAAAAAAGCAACGTCCTTTTAATAGGTCCTACCGGTTGCGGAAAAACACTCCTTGCTAAAACTTTGGCTAAAATTTTAAAAGTGCCTTTTGCAAGTTGCGATGCTACTACTTTGACAGAAGCAGGTTACGTGGGCGATGATGTCGAAAATATTTTGCTCAAACTTATCCAAAATGCCGATTATGACGTAAAAAGGGCAGAACGTGGCATTGTTTATATAGATGAAATTGACAAAATTGCAAGAAAAAGCGAAAACAGGTCAATCACTCGCGATGTTTCTGGCGAAGGGGTCCAACAAGCACTACTTAAAATATTGGAAAGTACTGTCGCCAGTGTCCCACCACAAGGGGGAAGAAAACACCCCCAGCAAGAAACTATCTCAATAGATACAACAAACATTTTGTTTATCTGTGGCGGGGCTTTTGTAGGACTTGATAAAATTATTGAAAAACGCAAGTCAACCGTTTCCCTTGGCTTTGGCGCCAAAGTTGAAAATTTAACTAAGGAAGAAGAAACTTATAATCTTCTAAAAGACGTCCAGCCACAAGACTTAAACAAATTTGGTCTTATCCCAGAGTTTGTAGGCAGATTACCTATTACCGTTGCACTTCACGATTTGTCCGAAGAAGCCCTTGTTCAAATTATGGTTGAGCCAAAAAATTCCATTACAAAACAATATAAAAAGATGTTTGATATGGACGGTATTAAACTTACCTTTAAAGACGAGGCTGTAAAGGCAGTCGCAAAAAAGGCAATGAAACTCAAAACAGGTGCAAGGGGTCTTAGAACTATTTTGGAAGAAAGTATGCTAAAACTTATGTATTCCGCCCCAGGAGATAAAACTATTGATAGCATTATCATCAATGAACCTTTTATTTCAAAAGGAGAAGACCCAGAATATATCAGAAAAAATACTATAAGCGAAGCAAAAGAAGAAAGTGCATAATTTTTAAAAAGGAGTAAATTATGCTTATAAAGTCCGCAGAATTTTTAAAAAGTGTAGCCGATACAAATTTTTATCAAAGCAATATGAGTGAAATCGCCTTGGTGGGTAGAAGCAACGTCGGAAAATCTTCTCTTATTAACTTTATTACTAATAGAAGAAAACTAGCCCATACATCTTCTACCCCGGGCAAAACAAGACTTATTAATTATTATCTAGTTAATAAGTCCTTTCTGCTTGTAGATTTGCCGGGCTACGGATATGCCGAAGTTAGTAAAAAGGAAAAAACCAATTGGGCAGAGTATCTAGAAACTTACCTAAAAACATCTCAAAACTTAAAATGTGTTTATCTATTACTAGATATTCGTAGAACTCCTACAAATCAGGACGAGCAAATGTTGCAATTTTTGTACTATAATAGGATACCTTGCAAAGTAATTGTTACCAAAATTGATACTTTATCGCGCTCGCAAGTAAATAACCAATTAATAATCATTTGTAATAAATTAGGTCTAAATAGGGAAGATATAATCATAACATCTTCCGCGGATAAAAAAGGGCATAAGGAACTACTGGAAAATATAGAACACTACGTAAATTCCTAGCACCTACTTAACTGCGTCCCATCTCAGCGATATTCAACCCGTCATTATAAGGCGGGCTTTTTTTACCCATATTTCTAATAAGTCTATAAATTGTAAATATATAATAACACGACTTATGCAACACTATCTCCCTAAACCAATAATGCCATTTCAACCCACCTTTTTCTGTCATTCTAAGTATTATTCCGTCATTCTGAGTGTCGACCCGCAACGATGGACTCTCGAAGAATCCCCCGTCGCTCATACTCAACCTTTTGGGTGCAATTCACATTTTTACAAATGTGAAAAACGCACCATTTACGGTTGGTATTCGCTTCTCACCGCCAAACGAAAATTTTGTTTGACATTGTCAAAAAAATTTTGCGGTGACTTTCTAATAGGTCAGATTAAATTTAGTAGTATACGTTGTGTTACTAATTGTATCTCTTCGCTTAGGGGACCCTTCGTTAGTCCATCAAGGTAGGCAACTCTCAGGGTGACGTGTCATTCTGAGCGACAGCCCTTGTATTATTCCGTCATTCTGAGATGGACTATCAGGCTCGGCTCTCGAAGAATCTCATATCTCAAAGACGTACAACTTGTATTATTACTAATTGTATACCACTACTTAGGGGATATTTCGTAAGTCCATCAAGTAAGCGGGCTCAATATGACGTTTTCCCGTCATTCTGAGATGGGCAATCCTAACCGGCTAACGAAGAATCCCCTATTTCGAAGGCGAATAACTCATTGTACGACGTATACTACTAAACTTAATTTGACCTATTAGAAAGTCACCGCAAAATTTTTTTAACGTCAGTTAAAAAACATTTTCGTTTGGCGGTGAGAAGCGAAGCCCGACCGAAAGCGGTGCATTTCTCACTTTTGTTAAAAAGGGAGCCAGCACCTAAAAGGTCGTGGCTGAGCGACTCGAAGAATCCCCTCCTAATCATTACTTAATATTTACATAGTCATTTGCCTTTTTTCACAAAAAAAATATTACTCTCATATTATTTTTTAGTTAAAGTTATTACATAACCTTTTTGTTAAAGGATAGTACTTTAACGTTTTGACTAAAAAACAACAAAAATTAAAGAAAGGAGAGTGTTATTTTTATGTCATATTATACTTGTAATCGTACGGGAGTTTGCCCGGGGGTTATGTCAGGTAACCCATTAAATGGTATTTGTGAAAAAGCGTGTATCCAAGTGGATAAGGTTTTAGATGCTGGTATGAGGCAAATTCAGGAAAGTAATGTTCAAGTTACTTTAACTAATCAAAATCCTGCCAGCCCAACCACTCCGCTTACCTTCGTAAGTGCTACTACAAACGGAGATACAACAATTTCTAATCTAGTGGTAGAAAGACTTACCGATAAACCAAATTTTGCACGGGTTAGTTTTGAAGCAACAGTACCTGTTATTGTAAATTACACAGATGCCAATGGTGTTGCTGGAAGTGGGGAAGCAACCATTGTTATTCCTAATGATATTATTTTGTTTATCCCACAGCCATCTATTGTCCCTTATAGGATAGAAGTCTTTGGTGCTATGTCTAGCCCAATCGGGACTTATGTTTCCGGCTCCACATTTTCTATAAGTGCTTGCGTAACATTAATTACAAGAGTTCTTGTCAGGTCGGAAATTCTAGTTCCAAGTTATGGCTATTGCGCTCCACCACCAGCACAAGAGTTTACACAAGAACTTTGCAGTGGCGTGTTTGAATTACCAATCTTCCCAACAGCAATACAAAATCAACGAATATAACTTTTTTACCTAAAAACAAAATTTTAGCAAATTAGTATCTTATTTTACTTAAAACTTAAAGACCTGATACAAAAAGTAAACTTTTTAGTTTGTTATTTTAAAAATTTACTTTAAAATCTCAGGTCTTTTTTTACTTTTATAAATTTTTATAAAAATACTCTAATTGTTTCTTTAATATAAAATGTAATTGTTCATAAATGGTTAAATATTTTACAATTTAATGCTTGTGTGCTATATTATTAACGTTAACAAACCATTGTCTTATGCTATTAATAAGGTTTTATTTATAAATAAGTATAAAGTACAATGCTTATCAAATTAAAAAATTAAGACCTTTCATCTCTGTTTTTAAAAGGTACTTTTTAGTTTTTTATCAATAATTATTTCAAAAAGGTGTCAAAAATGAAAGTATATGCAATTTCTGATTTGCATTTGTCAATAAATAACAAAAAACCAATGAATATCTTTGGTCCCGTTTGGGAAAATTATTTAGATAAATTAATTGCAGATTGGACTAAAAAAGTAACCCAGGACGACATCGTTTTGCTTGCAGGCGATATTAGTTGGGCAATGAAATTAGAAGACTCAGTCGAAGACTTAAAGTTTATTTCTAATCTCCCGGGGAAAAAAATTATTATTCGCGGTAATCACGATTATTGGTGGAGCGCAATAGGTAAGGTAAGGAATGTCTTACCACCTAATATTTTCGCCCTACAAAATGACAGCCTAAAAATTGGTAATTATATTTTTTGTGGTACACGTGGTTGGAGTTTAGACGATGAAAAACTTGTAAATAGAGAACTAATTCGTCTAGAAATGTCATTAAAAGATGCATTTTCTAAAAAAACAAATGATGAAAAAATAATATGCCTTTTGCACTATCCACCATTTGATAAAAATTATAAGGAAACAGTTTTTTCCAAAATAATAGAAAAATATAACGTAGATTTTGTAGTTTACGGGCATCTTCATTTGCCATCTAATAAAAATGCGCCAAAAATTATTTTACACAATAGTACAAAATATTTTTTAACTTCCTGTGATGTCTTAGACAATAAATTAGTCGAAATCACATAAAGAAATAAAAATTAGCAAAAATTCAATAAAAAATACCAAAAACTCATCAAAATCCAGCAATAACATAGTCAATAATCTTCTATTAACCTATTTAAAACCTATAAAAAAGATTAATACTAGTAAAAAACGGGCAAAAAAAGCTCTAAAAAGTATTAAACAAATAAAAATATATAATAAAAGTTTAAATCATTGCTTAATTAAAGATAATTAAAATTAATTTTAAGAAAAAATCAATATGGTAATCATTTTAAAATCGGCAAAAAAACCTTTAAATTTTTACTAATAAAAATTTTTTTAACTATGCTAAAAAATATAGACTACGATTTTAAATATTTAATGGATAAATATTATTTTTAAAATTTTGAAACTTTTTATAAACAAAAAAATCACCATATATTAATGGCGATTTTTTTAATTTCTGGGGTGAAAGATGGGACTCGAACCCACGACCTCCAGAGCCACAATCTGGCGTTCTAGCCAACTGAACTACATTCACCACACAAAAAAATGGTGTTCCAGGAGGGATTCGAACCCCCGACACCCGCCTTAGAAGGGCGGTGCTCTATCCAACTGAGCTACTGAAACATAAAATATATTGGAGCGGGTGAAGGGAATCGGACCCTCGTAGCCAGCTTGGAAGGCTGGAACTCTACCATTGAGTTACACCCGCATATTGTACCTATATAAAATATCATAATTAGTTTTTGTTGTCAATCTTTTTATACAAGTTAAAAGCAAAAAAATTGTTTATTTATTTTAAAATTTTTATAAAAAACTATTGATTTTTGTGTAAAATTATTACATAATATTATAGTTTAGTTTAGATTTTAATGGGGTGTCGCCAAGCGGTAAGGCATTGGACTCTGACTCCAACATTGCGTAGGTTCGAATCCTACCACCCCAGCCAATTTAAAAGGATAAACAATGGATTCTTCTGATGAAAAGGTTTTGCCCGCAAAACTTGGAATAAGGGACTTGAATTGCAAAAATCATTGGAAAGAACTTAACCTAAACGAAGCAAAAATAACTAAGCCCACAGTTTTGTGTCTTGGTGGAAATAGAAGTTTAGGCGAACGAGATGCCAATGCTTTTTGTAAATCTGCCGAAAAATTACTTAATTTTGAACAATTATTTGGAGTTATTGAAAGAAGCCAAATAGATTTTATAGGAGTTTCTTACGGAAAGTTCAAAAATAATAAATATTGCAGTTTTAATGGTATAGAAACATCTCATTTAACTGACAGTGAAATTAAAACCATTGCAGAAAGTTTGTTTTACCCTTTATTTAAGGATAAAAACGGAAATAGGTTAGATAAACAAACCGCCATAAAAAATTTTAATTTGCTTACTATTTTTTCACATAGTTATGGGTCTATTGCCGTAAATAATATAATAAATTGCGTCTATAACGAAATGATAAACTTAGGTTTTACCTACGATGATACAAGAGAAATTTTTTCACAAATTATAAGTGTTAGTTATGCCCCTAGGGGAACAATTATTGGTGCCTCTAATATCCAAATAATATCTGGTTGTGATGGATATGACGTTCCTATGAATACAAATAAAAAAACTCGCAATGTATATTTTTCAAGATTTCAAAATGTAACAACTAAGGAAAAACAAGGCAATGGGGCAATGAAAAGCGACGAAAATACTATTAGTGTTTTTACCACTAATATGACAAATAATCCCAAAACTAATGACCATATGCTCAAAGTGTTAACCAAAATGGGAAGTCCAGAAGTAGATAGTAGTATAAATGCACCTAATATTTTTACCTTGGCACAAAATTTACTAATTTTATCTGTACAAAATAGTCTAAAAAACTATAACTCCACAACCTTTAAACCAAAGCCTAATATAGAACAATTACTATTCAATACAAAATTTATCTTAGGTAAAAAACAAATTGATATAGAAAAAGAGTTGTAAATTTTTAGACTTTAAAAAAATATCAAAATTTATTGATTAAAATTTTTTAGTTATAGACTTTAATCTATTTACTAAAATTTATATAGAAAAAAAATTAGAATAAGTTCAATTTGATAAAAATAAAAATTTTTATAAATAATTGCTTTTTAAATTTTATATAAAATTTTATAAAAAATTATTGTTAAAAATAAAAAAAATACTTGATTATTTTTTAATATACTATTATAATATTGTGGTAGTGAGTTTTGGGGTGTAGCCAAGCGGTAAGGCACAAGACTTTGACTCTTGCATTGCGTAGGTTCAAATCCTGCCACCCCAGCCATAAATATGATTCACTAGCTCAGTCGGTAGAGCACTTGACTTTTAATCAAGGGGTCCCGAGTTCGAACCTCGGGTGGATCACCAAATAATATGCGGATGTGGCGGAATTGGTAGACGCGCTAGACTTAGGATCTAGTGGGAAACCGTGGGGGTTCAAGTCCTCTCGTCCGCACCATACGAAATAGTTAAACCTTTAAAAAGTCAAATCTTCTTTAAGGGTTTTTATTTTTTAATAAGAAATTTGATTTTAGATTTTAATTATATAAAACAACTTTATCATTTTAGTATTTATTTAATAAATTTTTGTAGTAAATACGATTTTACCTAATAAAAACAATATGTTTAATCGTTTTCATTATAAATAAAGCATTTCGTAATTTAAAGATTTTTGATTTTAAGAGGAGTAGTTAATAATGTCTAGTTTACTTTATGAAGAAATTTATAAAATTGTTAAACACATTCCCAAAGGAAAGGTTTCAACTTATGGCGATATAGCGATAGTACTTGGCAATAAAAAGTTATCACGAGTTGTAGGTTATGCCTTGCATAAAAACCCTTATTTTTTAGAAGTCCCGTGTCATAGAGTTGTAAATAGAAATGGAAGACTTGCCCCTAATTTTGCATTTGGTAAAATAAATGCCCAAAAACAAATGTTAGAACAAGAGGGAGTTAAAGTAAGTGACGACAATAAGGTAGATTTGGAAATATACAGACATATCTTTTTATAAATAGTTTTTGTCTTTAATAGATAATTTTTTTATAAATTGAATTTTATATATTATTATTTTAAGACAAAATATTTTTAGATTGTCTAAAATTAAATTTTTAATTTTACCAATATGGGTATATACTATTTATAATGAAAAGTAGATGCTATTTTGTAATTGATATGAAATCTTTTTTTGCGTCCTGTGAGTGTGCTGATAGGGGACTTGACCCTATGCGAGCAAAACTAGTGGTCGCAGATTATTCTCGAACCGAACAGACGGTCTGCTTAGCAATTACCCCTGCTTTAAAAAAGTTAAATATAAAAAACAGGTGCCGACTTTTTGAAATTCCCAAAACTATTGATTATATCTTGGTCCCGCCTAGAATGAAACGATATATAGAGTATGCCGCAGATATTTATGCTATTTATCTCAAATATATTGATAAAAGTGATATTCACGTTTACTCTATTGACGAGTGTTTTTTGGACGTTACAGATTACTTGTCACTGTATTCAATTTCAAAAAAAGATTTTGCCTTAAAATTACTTAATGAAATATCTTCTACTTTAAATATCCCGGCTAGTATAGGTATTGGTACAAATATGTATCTGGCAAAAATTGCACTTGATATTACTGCAAAAAATTCCAAAGATAAAATTGGTATTTTAGACGAAAATATTTATAAAAAAACGTTGTGGGATTATAAGCCACTTACAGATTTTTGGCAAATTTCAAAGGGAATTTCTACAAGACTTGCAAAATACGGAATATACACTATGCGACAACTTGCCAATTTTAATGAAGAAATTTTATACAACGAGTTCGGCATAAACGCAGAACTTATAATTGACCACGCTTGGGGAAGGGAAACTTGTACAATAGCAAATATTAAAAATTATAAGGGAAAGTCTAGGTCTATATCATCGTCGCAAATTCTCCCAACTAATTATACCTACGACGAAGCAAAATTGATTTTTAGAGAAATGATTCAAAATGGTTGCTATGATTTATCCCGTCAAAATTACTATACAGGACTTATCCATATTTTTATTGGTTATGGCGATAGTAAAGGAGATGGAGATAAGGGCACAGTTAGAATTCCTGTTATAACTAACCTGTATTCTGTTATTATAAAATACGCCCTAAAATTATTTGAAAAAGTTGCAAATAAACATAAATTTATTAGAAAAATTGGATTTGATTTTGCTGACTTACAAAAAGAAGATAGGGAACAATACGACCTTTTTTCAGTCCAAAAAAATATAGAAAAGGAAAGTAAAGTGACAAAAACAATTATCAATGTTAAAGACAAATACGGAAAAAATTCAGTTGTAAAAGCGCTAGATCTAAATAAAAAAGCAACTCAACGGAACAGAAATTCAATGATAGGAGGGCATAAAAGTGGAGAGAATTAAAATGCCAAATAGTGAACGAGCAAAGCAGTTTGCCCCCTTTGATGCCTTAAAAGGTTTGCAAAAAGCCCTTAGACTTAAAGAATACGAACACGATAGAAGTACAAAAGGAGATTTAGATGACGAAACAATTTTAAAAATTTCAGAAGTTTTAAAAAACATTAAAAAAAATAATCAAATTTATATAAAGTATTTTGAAAAAGGATACTACAAAGATGGCAATTTCACCGTAAAAAATATTGATGTAAATAAAAAAATTTTAAGTATAGAAGATAAAAAAATTAATTTCGACGATATTTTTGACCTGAAAATTTTAGATAAAATAGACTAAAATCGATAAAAGTGAACTTTAAAATTAAAAAAAGTTATCAATGACAAAAACCTCTTTTACAAGTTTATCATAAAATAATACTATATGAAAAATAATGATTATATTTTAGTTTTTGATAGTGGTAATGGTGGGCAATTTGTTTTGAAAAAACTAAAATATTATTTGCCAAATGAAAATTATATTTTATTTAAAGACCAAAATTTTTGTCCCTACGGGGATAAAAAATCAAATGATTTAAAGAAAAATATAGTAAAAGTACTCGATAAACTAACTCAAAAATACAAAATTAAAATGATAGTTATCGCTTGCAATACAATTAGTTCTATGTTTAAAAATTTAATAATAAAGAGATATAGCAAATATATATTGTTATTTGTAAATCCTAAAATTAATAATAAAATTTTGCAAAACAAAACACTACTAATCGCAACTAAAAACACAGTGAAACATAGTAAACTTATAAAGCGATACAAAAGTAATAAAAATCTAATCGTAGTAGGGTTTAAAGATTTGGCGAAAAAAATTGATGACAACATAAATAACATAGAAATTTTAGAAACCCCATTGCGTGATTATTTTAATAAGTATAATAATTTAAAAATAAAAAATATAATTGTAGGTTGCACACACTACAATTATATAATCTGTCTTTTAAAAAAAATTTTTCCAAGGGCAAATTTTTTTGAAAATAGTAAAGAACTTGCAATGCTTTCAAAAAAAATATTAAATATGTATGATTTGGAAAATCAATATAACCTTAAAGGGAATACTATATATTTGCTCAACATTTAATTATTTTAGATTCTTTATGTAAATATCTATATCTATCAAAACTTATTGAGCGATATAATGTCAAAAAATAACTAAATTAAAATAGGGCATATATTGATTTACAACGCGATTATTTTATTTACTATTAATAGAATTTAAAGAAAAATTATAACATTTCAAAACGAAAAAATATTTTAACATAAAATTTTATTACTATAAATTTTATCATCTTTATAAGTACTTCATTGTTAAAAATTTATAATAATAAACTAAAAAAATTAATCTTCTGCGTAATTTGAAAAATAATTCTGTATCAAAACAACTGGTGTACCTTTATCGCCACTCCCGCTTGTAAGGTCAGCAAGTGAACCCAAAAGGTCAATATATCTTCTAGGAGTAGTGCCTTGTGTTTCCATACTGCCTTTTAGATTTTTACTTTTATTTTTAATTTCATTCTTCATTGCAAGCATTAATTCTTCGCCACGCAAATCTCTAAATTTATTATCCGACAAAAACTTTAATTTTAGTTCGTTAGGGGTGCCAACTAGTCCGCTTGTATAGGCAGGGGAAACAATTGGGTCTGCAAGTTCCCAAATTCCACCAACCGGGTCTTTAAAAGCCCCATCTCCATAAACCATAATCTCTAACTTTTTTCCTGTTTGTTCAAAAATCATTTTTTGCACTTTATCAACCAGTTCTTGTCCGTTTTCAGGAAATAATTTTACTTTGTCTTCGGTAGATTTGTTAGAGCCAAGTAAGCCATATTTAGAGTTATAACCACTACCATCAATACTTTTATTCATAATATCGCAAAGGGTTAAAACTTTTTCACCACCGGCATTTTTTATTATTTTTTGAGTCCTATTTCTTGTGTGAATATCCGCACAAATAACATTTTTAGTGTAATTTAATATTGTTTTTGGGTCATTAGATAATATAATTTCCGTGTTTTTTCCACCATATTCTTTAAACAAATCAATGTAATTAATGCCTGTAAATGTGTGTACAGGGTAATTAAATTTTGCGTTAAATTCGTCACCGGTAAATACGTCGCTGTAAGGATTAATGTTAGATTCATAAAAAGTTTCTAAATCCACAAGAGAATTTCCAACTTCGTCGCTAGGGTAAGATAGTTGGATAATTAACTTCTTTACCCCTTTTGCAATGCCTTTTAGCAACATCGAAAATCTATTTCTACTTAAAATAGGGAATACAAGCCCAACAGTTTCGTCACCAAATTTACTATTTACGTCTTTTGCAATTTGGTCTATTGTGGCATAGTTTCCTTGTGAGATACCAACAACCGCCTCGGTTATGGCAATTACATCTCTATCATTTAAATCAACTTTTTCTTTTTTTACTGCATTTAAAACACTATCACACACAATTTTTGCCAAATCATCGCCTTCTTTTATTATTGGAGTCCTAACCCCACGTGAAATTGTTCCGAAAACTTTCATAATAAATACCTCTTAGTTTATAATAAGAATTTTTATATCTTTGGTCAAATAGTTTTTGTTATCTGTTTATTTAAAAAAATTTTAAGTTATTGGTCTAAAATTTATTTAAACTCTTATAACATAAAAAATCTAGGGAATAACCCTAGATTTAATATTAAAAGTTGTCTTATTCTTTTTTTGCAGTTTTTTTACTAGAAGCAGTTGATTTTTTTGTAGTAGTCTTTTTAGCGGTGGCGGATTTCTTTTTAGTTGCACCACTAGTAGATTTTTTAGCAGTTGTTTTTTTAGCAGTTGCTTTTTTTTCTACTTTTGATGTTTCTTCACTTGGGCTTTCTACTACAACATTTTCGTTGCTTGTAACCTCATTTTTTATGATGTTTTCTTGTGTTGTTGTTTGTTGTTCTATTCCTTTTCTTTTGTTAATTCTTAAATTTAGTAAGTCCATCAACTTATCATTGTCGTCAACGGCTATGTAATATACGCGTTGTTTTCCTTTTTCATCTATTGTCAAAATTCTAATCCTATCAATAGAATGAGCCAAAGATGAATAGAAATTTTTTGATTTTTCAACCTTTTCTATTTGGTTGACAGGAATATCATACCTAAACATACCAGTTTTAAAGACAAGTGTTTCTTCGCCTAAGTCACACGAAGCAAAAATAACAGATGTGTCGTAAATTACCATAAGTAAAAACACAATGCCAAAGAACACCCACCAGAAGAAACTAGTCCCAGATAAAATACCTAAAATAATAAGTAAAAAAACAAAAAGCGCATTAAACAAGAAAACCATAATAAAATCTCTTTTAATTGAAAAGTGCATAATTTTTCTCCTTTTTATAAAAATTTTAAAACAACTTTTTTTAGTTTTCAGAAATTAAATTCTCAAACACATACTCATATATTTGAGCGGCTTTTTTACTCCATTTTTTTCCCGCTTGAACGGCAGAATTTCTAGTAGAAGTTTTAAGCCTAATTTCAAATATAGTTTGAGCAAGGGAAGGTTCTTTAATCCTAAAAACCACAGTGTGTGAACTATCACTATTTTTGAAGTACTCATAGACATATTCTTGATTTCTTTTAAAAACCATTCTGTTTTGTTTGGCATAATTGACAATTTCTTCTCTTGTGTGCTGTCTAATTCTATTAAAAAAATGTGCCAAGCAATTACGTCCTTCGATGGTAATGGCATATCTAATATCTTTTGGGGCGACCTCTATATCATCACTAGTTGCTAGTTTTGAAATAAATTTAACCTCCACTAGTTGCGATAATGCCTCTTTACAGTCAATGTACTTTAACCAATCATTTCGGCTTGTGCAGATGTCAATAATAGAATTTTCTGTCAACGGAATTTCCATCTGGTCCAAAACAAACAGCAAAATAAGTTTTTTAACCGTATCATCAAGAACTATATCCATTAAAAGCAACCACTCCTAGTTAAATAATTCGCTATTAATATAACAAATTGTACAAAAAAAAGCAAACAAATAAATATATTTGATAAAAATTGTTTTTTAAAATTTATTTTTGTGTTATTATAAGTTTAAATTTAAAAGGGGTAAACGATGGAAGAAATTAATAAAGATAACGAATTAGAAAGATTCTTTTCTGCTTGTGATGAATTTATTGAAGGCAAATTTATTTTGGCAGATATAAAAATAGCAAAAATTTTACGGGCTGTATCTGAGTCAGGGATAATATATAATATTATTGCGGAAAGTCTTATTAATTATGATTTTGATAAGGAGTATGAACTATTGCACAACGATAGTTTGGAGCATCATAACGGAATTCTCACTTTGCCTAATGATGCAAATATAGTTATTCCTTTTGTATTTTCGCTTCTAGTTGATATTGATAGTAAAAAAATTAATTTCAATGAGTTTTTAACAAATGAATTTCCCAATGTAAATTCACAAAAAGAAGAATATGAGGTCTTTGCTAGTAGGATAATTTTGCCTTTTAAAAATTCAATAAGGAAAGAACTAGGCTATGAAGATGAAGAAGATACAACCAGCAACGAAGATGTCGCATCGCTCGTCCAAATGGAAAATGAAAGGGTAGATAATTTAGAAGAAGACTCATCACAATATGAAGATTATGAAGAAAATGAAGAAGGACTCCTTTTTGATAGAGTTGCAAGAATGGGGAGTATAATAAATGACAAATTGATTTTTGTAAATAAACAATTAAGACGTTCTAATATAGAAATCCTAGTTAATGCACTTAGTGAAGCCTGCAAATTAAGAAATTTAACTATCTTAATAGCAATAGTTATGGCTTTAAATGAAATAGCATACAAGGAAAGAAAACTGCGCAAAGAGTTAGACGAAATTAATAATATATGTATGGAATTTTACAATTAGGCACAAAATTCACACATTTTTGACCTAAAATTAAGACTTATAAGTACTATGCGAATTTATCTAATAGAAATTTTTACATATAGAATAATATGAATAACTATATCGTTATAAACTTTAAGTATATCAATCTATTGTATTAAAAGTTCATAATTTTAATACAAATTTTTTTTTCGTCTTTAAAACAAAAATCCAGCAATAACCCCACTTATAATTAAAGATATAATTGTTTGAGTTACTTTTGTAAGTAAAAAATATCTATATTTTATTCCTACTTTTGATAAAAATAATTGTGACTGTAAGTGTATTGAAAGTCCACCAAAACTTATTAAACCACTTAAAATTATCGCTATAATTTTAGGAGATATGCCTGCATTGGCTAAACTTACACAGCCGTTAGTTACTTCAATTATCCCTTTAATTATAGAAGATAAAATAGAGTTATTTGTTATTAAATTTATAATCGGTAATGACAAAATAAACTCCATTATAGCAAATGAAATCGTTACAAAGCCTCCAACCATAAGTAGTGAAATAATTGTATCATACATTATATCGTTGATTGTTTTTTTAGTGTTTTTAGGCGCGATTTTAGTATCAAAATTACTATTTTCTGTGCCAATATTTTTATATATTAAACCATTGATTAGGCTGGATAGTATATGAGAAATTAGTACAACTAGCCCTAGTTTATAGTTTTTAAATAGGGCTACGGCTACACTTCCAATTATAAACATTGGTCCACTTGTAGATGCAAAAGATATAAGACGCATAGCCTCGTCTTTTGAAATTGTTCCCTGTAAATAAAATTCACTTATTAATTTTGCCCCGATAGGATAGCCTGAAATAGCACTCATAAAAAATATATATCCACCAGTATGTTTTACTTTATATAATTTAAAAAAAAATTTGTCCAAATTAGAAAATATTTTTAAAGAAGAATTAAATGTCATAAATAATTTGGTTAATATAAAGAAAACAAATAAACTAGGCAAAACAATAGTAGCCCAAACTCTTATGCCTAAAAATGTAGAATTTATGTACGGCTTTGGATTAAATGCTATTAACAAAATTATGGCAAACAATATTAGACAAAATATAAATTCGTAGTTTTTCTTTATGAGTTTTATCATATTAAATTGTATTTTTTAGATTATTATTATATGATTGTTTTTCCGGCTTTATAAAAAAAAGTTACTAGATTTGTTAAAAACAAAGTTAATTTTATTACTGTAAAATTCTTTAACAATACTTTAAAAAAAATAGTTGATAAATTTACTATTAAATTCAAATATTTGACTAAAAAGGTAAAAATTAACTTTCTTTATTGCAAAAACTATATTATAATGCGTATAATAAATTTAAGGAAATAATAAAAATGAAGAAAAAAATTGCGTTGATTTTAAGTGGTGGTTCAGCCTATGGATTTGCTCATATAGGAGTTTTAAAAGTTTTAGAAAAAAACAACATTAAGGTGGATATAGTAGGTGGCACATCTATGGGTGCGATTGTAGGGGGTTGTTACTCTGCGGGAATGAGTGTTAAAAAAATGGAAGAAACTCTCGTTGGGTTTTCTAGAAGAAAAATTATGGATATTAACCCTTTTGTTTTAACAGACGATGGCCTTCTATTTGGTAAAAAGGTTACGAGTTTTTTAAATAAACTTTTAGAAAATAAACAAATAGAAGATTGTAATCCTAAATTTTTTTGTATCTCCGCAGATTTGGAGAAAGGCAAAAAAGTTGTTTTTAACAAAGGTAATATGGTAGATGCCATAAGGGCTAGTATGTCTGTCCCGGGAGTTTTTAAACCTGTAAAAAAGGACGGAATGTGCCTAGTTGACGGGGGAATTTGTGATAACTTACCCGTTGCAGACGCAAGGAAAATGGGCGCTAATGTTGTTATCGCAGTTGATGTATGTTCTCACTACAAAAAGGAAAATAAACTAAAAAGTGCCTTTGATATCATAATAAGTGCTTGCAATCTTACACTATCTAATTGGATTAAATCAACTAACGATAAGGGTGATGTTTATATAAAAATCGACCAACCTGATGTTGCGTTTTTAAAATTTTCTTATGAAGATGCCATAAAATCTATAAAAAATGGTGAAAAAATGGCAAAGAAAATGTTGCCAAAGATTTTGGAAGCAATTAATGATTGTGAGCAAAACACAGAACAAAATATAAGTAAATCAAATTAGGATAAAAACAGTGGGTTATAACCATTATTAGTACATAAATACTCATAAAAAATTTTTTACAGCAACTAAAATGGTATCCGATTTTAGTTTTTAAATTACCTAAAAATCTCTTATTAAAATATACTAGACAACGAAATAATTTAGGTGGTATATTTTATAAGAGGTTTTTTTATGTTTAAAATTAATAGTTTATTAAAAAAAGCAAAAGAGTTACAAAAAACTATTGTATTTCCCGAAGCAGAAAATAGCGATAGAGTTTTACAAGCAGTCGAAATAATTTTAAAAAAGAAAATTGCAAAAGTAATTTTGCTCGGTAATGCAAAAAACATTTTACAAAAATCTAAAAAACTAAAAAATGCAGTTATAATTGACCCACAAAATTCTGAACTAATGCCTGAATTTATTGAAAGGTTGGTTGAACTTAGAAAACATAAGGGAGTAGACAAACTAAAAGCAACCGAGTTATTAAAGAACAATTTTTATTTTGCTTCAATGTTAGTAGAGATGGGGTATGCTGATGGTTATTTAGGTGGAGCGGAAACCCCCACCGCAGATGTATTACGTCCAGCATTACAAATAATTAAAACGAGAGAAGGTTTAAAAACCGCTTCTTCGTGTTTTATGATAGTTGGTACAAAAAAATTAAATATCGGACAAAATAACGTGATATTTGTGGCAGATTGTGCCTTAAACATTAATCCTAATGCTGAACAATTAAAAGATATTGTTTTTGCTACAATTAACACCGCTCAAAAGTTTTCAGATATACAGCCTAAGGTTGCAATGTTGTCTTTTTCTAGTTTTGGTAGCGGTGGAGATAATGACCCAGATATAGTAAAAATTAGACAAGCAATAAACCTTGTTAGGCAGGAAAATAAGGATTTGCTTATTGATGGAGAGATGCAACTAGATTGCTCAATAATTCCCAGTGTTGCTAAACTTAAAGCAAAAAAATCAAAAGTTGCAGGCAACGCAAATGTTTTGATTTTTCCTGATTTAAACTCTGGAAATATTGGCTACAAATTAATAGAAAGATTTGGTAAATTACAGGCAATAGGAGTCATAATGCAAGGCTTTAATAAGCCAATTAATGATTTGTCAAGGGGTTGCAATGTAAAAGACATAGTTGTTATGTGTGCAATAACAGCAATTCAAGCAAATTATTAAAGATAACTGTTTACATATATAAAGAACAAATTATAGGTGAATGTTTTAAATAAAAATTATTCTACAAGTAATTAGAAGCAATAATTAATACAAACAATTAAAATCAACTTGAAAAAATTATAAAGAATTAGTATAATTGTCTTAGCAAAATTATTTTTTGTAAATATAAAATTTAAAAGGATTATTATAATGAAAATTTTAGTTATTAATGCAGGTAGTAGTTCCATTAAATACCAACTAATTGATATGGAAAAGGAAGAACTAATCGCAAAAGGATTGGTAGAAAAAATTGGTTTAAATGATTCACAGATAACTCATAAGGCTAACGGTAAAGCAACCGAAATTAAGCAAAGACTTAATGACCACGCAGAAGGATTAGACTTAGTTTTAAAAGTTTTGGTAGATAAAGAAATAGGAGTTATAAAATCATTAGACGAGATTTCAGCCATAGGGCACAGAATTTTGCACGGTGGCGGTAAATACAATAAAGCAGTCGTTATAAATGACGAGGTTATAAAAGATTTAAAGTCTTATATCCCGTTAGGTCCTTTACATATGCCTGCAAACATACTTGGGATAGAAGCCTGTCAAAAAGTTATGAAGAGTAAAATTAATGTTGGAGTATTTGATACAGCATTTCATGCTACAATGCCTGAATATGCTTATATGTACGCAACACCTTATGAATGGTGTGAAAAATATGGGGTTAGAAAATATGGCTTTCACGGGACAAGCCACGAATTTATTGCCAACGAATTAGCCAGAGTTCTAAACAAAGACATTAAACAACTAAAAATTATTTCCTGCCATTTGGGTAACGGGGCTAGCCTTTGCGCAGTACAAAATGGTAAGTGTGTAGACACATCTATGGGATTTACCCCACTAGAAGGCTTAGTTATGGGCACTAGGTGTGGAGATATCGACCCAGCAGTTGTAGAATATATGGTCGATAAAACAGGAAAGGACGTTCACGAAATTCTAAAAATATTTAATAAAGAAAGTGGACTTTATGGCATAAGTGGAATAAGTAACGACATAAGAGATGTCATAAAAGAAGCAAATCAAGGAAATGCTAGGGCTAAATTAGCATTAGATAAATTTGTTTATTCTGTAAAAAAATACATAGGTGCTTATGCGACGATTATGGGCGGAGTAGATGCAATAGCATTTAGCGCAGGAACAGGAGAAAACAGGGACGATATTAGGGAACAGATTATGTCTGGGCTTGACTTTTTAGGTATAGATTTTGATAAAGATGCAAATAGAAACTTTGTTAGAGGGATTAATTATAAAATATCCAAAGACTCATCTAAGGTGGCGGTTTATGTTATACCTACCGATGAAGAAATGAGTATAGCAAGACAGACAAAAGAATTAGTTGCGAACAATTAAAAAGAGGTTTTAAAATGGAAAATATTACAATGCAAAAATTAGTTGCATACTGCAAAAATAGAGGTTTTGTTTTCCCGGGCAGTGAAATTTATGGTGGGTTGGCGAACACCTGGGATTATGGTCCGTTAGGTGTAGAATTAAAAAACAACATAAAACGTGCTTGGTGGGATTATTTTGTAACGAAAAATGATAATAGTTATGGCGTAGACTGTGCTATTCTTATGAACCCAAGGGTTTGGGAGGCAAGCGGGCACGTCGCATCTTTTTCGGACCCTAAAATGGATTGTAAAAATTGCAAAACTAGACACAGGGCAGATAATTTAATTGAAGAATACAACAAAAAACATAATATAGAAATGGCAGTTGACCTTATGAGCAAAGAAGAAATGTCAAACTATATTAAAGAGCACGATATTAAATGCCCAAATTGTGGTAAGTGCGATTTTACTGAAATTAAAAACTTTAACTTAATGTTTCAGACTAAAAGGGGAGTAACCGAAGACAATAGTGATGTTATTTATCTAAGGCCTGAAACTTGTCAAGGCGAATATGTAAACTTTTTAAATGTTCAAAGAACAATGCGTGCAAAACTTCCATTTGGCATAGGGCAAATAGGAAAATCTTTCAGAAATGAAATTACTCCTGGAAATTTTATTTTTAGAACAATAGAATTTGAGCAAATGGAATACCAACTTTTCTGTAAAGAAGGGGAAGATGAAAAACATTTTGAAGAATACAAACACAAAGTTATGGATTTCTATAAATCGCTTGGACTTCCAGCAGAAAAATTAAAGTTTAAAGATCACGATAAACTTGCATTTTATGCCAAATCAGCAACCGATATTTTGTTTCAATTCCCTTTTGGTTGGGAAGAGTTAAACGGAATTCATAATAGAACAAATTATGACTTATCTAGACATCAAGAATATTCTGGAAAGAATTTAATGTATATGGACCCCATAACCAATGAAAAGTATATTCCTTATATTATAGAATTTTCTGTTGGTGCAGATAGGCTATTTTTGACATTAATAGCCAATGCTTATACAGAAGAAAAATTGCCAGATAACGAAACAAGAGTTGTCCTTAAAATTTTACCAAGTTTGGCTCCAATTAAAGTTGCAGTATTGCCTTTGCAAAAAAATTTAAGTGACAAAGCAAAAGAAGTATATAAAATGCTTCAAAAGAAATTTAATTGTGATTATGATGAATCCGGTAGTATTGGTAAAAGATATCGCAGGCACGATGAAATAGGAACACCATACTGCGTAACAATAGATTTTGATACACTAGACGATAATACTGTTACTGTTAGAGATAGGGATACAATGCAACAAGAACGTATAAAAATTGACGATTTAAAGAAATATTTAATTGAAAAAATTTATGGCGAAGATTAAAAAAGGGGAAGGAACAAATGAAGATTGAAGTTGTTATGGAAAGTGTGCTTAATGGAGTTTTGGGTGAGATAAGTAGTGATGAATTAACTAGCCGAATATATGAAAACTTAAAATTAGAAGAAAAAAATCATAGTTTGAATATTGATTTAAAAACTGCCAGAATTGTTTGTGATATAGTTAAGTCAATGCGAAATCAAAAAGACATTAATTGTTATACAAAATTTGACGATAATTTTAATATGATTGTAGCAGGACTTATGGGTTCTACTTGTTATATGAAGGATAACTTTGAAAAATTACATAGTAGAACAAAAGAACAAATTTTACGAATAGCAAATACCGTGTTAGTAAATGGTCATCACTCTACTTTTGGGCACGCACACCTTACACTTCAAATCTCAAATATTCCAAAATCACTAGCAATGGTAATTAACAATGAAAAGGAATACAACACTTCTGAAAAGTCTGCCAGATATACTATAATGCATGATATCCCACCTCAAAATAGCGAATTATATGAAAAGTGGATAGAAATCTTTAATAAAATCATTACAGAAAAATATGCAGATATAAAAGCCCCTATGTTTTTTGATGAAAAGGGCACAAAAATAAAGAAATTAAGCCAAGAAAATGCGAGATATCTAATTCCAGTTTCAACTCCTACAAATATGGTATATACAACGTCTTTTAGACAACTAAATTATTTATGTCATATGTTTGAACAAGAAATTTCAAATCCTAGCAATCAGTTTTATAAGGATTTGACAATGGATATGGCGGATTTTGTATCACAAATAAAGAAATTAAACTTATATATTCCTGAGTTGCAAGATAATAAAGATAGAAAACTCAGTCTTTTTGGCGATGATATCGCAGAAGATTATTTTTCAAATGTTTATCAAACAAAATATCCTATGTCTTTTGCTTGCCTTGCTCAAAGTCAAAGACATAGAACAATAAGTTACAATATTGTAAATGAAACATATATAAAAGATAAACTGCGATGCTATATTCCTCCAATAATTAATGATAAAAATTCAATTAAAAATGAATTTATAAGAGATTTTTTATCAGTTAAAGATTCTGTCCCACAGGGCAGTTTAGTTGAATGTGTGGAAAGAGGTAATATAGAAAATTTTGTTTTAAAGGCAAAAGAAAGGTTATGTTCTCAGGCACAAAAAGAGGTACGAGATTGTACTTTATCTACCGCAAAAAAATATAAAAGCGCACTTGAAGACACAAAAGATAGATTTAAAACTATCGCTTCAAGTGAATATATTAAGCGAGAGGTTCGTGCCACAAGTCAAAAACAAGTATCTTTAACAGAAAAACTAATTGAAGAAATAACACCTTATACTCAGGGAGCAAGATGCACATCGGGATACAACTGTGCTTCACCGTGTGGATTTAAAGAAGGTATTGAACTTGAAAGTTTAATATAATTTTAAACTAATTTTAAAAACACTTTAAACAATATTTAATTATTAAAATAAAAAACTTTACAATTTAAGATGAATTTCAAAAAAATAATTTGAATATTCACCCAATAATTGTAAAGTTTTTTTATTAATGTAATTAACTTCAATTAAATTTAAACAAATATTTACTATTTATCTATTACTATTTTTTATAGTATTTTTAAGTTATATCACGATTTTTGAAGATAGAGAATATAACTAAGTTTAAAACAATACACGATACAACTATAACTGAAACAGTAAGCCAAATACTTGTGTCAGCAAATACGGGGGAATAAAATAAGTTCGTAATATTATTTCCAACATTATTTACAATAAAACTACCACCAAAGTATTTAAAAAGGTCTAGATTTGCAAATGGATTAAACTTTAACCAACTGGCCCCACTTGACACAAAAGTAAGTATTATATTTAATAAATATATTCCAAGACTTACACAAACAGAAACAATATAAGATTTAAAAATTGTGGAAATCGCTATCGAAAGAAGGGCATAAACAGAAATTTTTATCATAAGACAAACTATATATATTAAAAATGCAACCCAAACAGGTACAGTAAAAGCATAACTTGCATTAAAAACAAGCAACATAGAAGGGAAGGATATACCATAGATAATAATACCTATTATAGTTGACATAACAACTGCGATTAAAACAAATATAAAAGATACAAATAAAGTTGCCAATATTTTTGATAAAATAATTTTGCTTCTGCTATATGGTCTAATAGCAAGTAATTTCATTGTACCGTCAGAGTATTCTTTTGCAACCATTCCTGCACCAATAATTACAGTAAAAGCAACAATAAATATACTTATTGTTTCTAGTGAAAAAAACATATAGTCAAAAGCATTTGTTTTATCTTGTGAATTAGTGTTGTACATAAACGCATTTGCAACATTTGTTTCTATTATATTATTATCTAAATAATAATTTGTTTTTGTAAGTTCTTCTTTAAGTTCATAAGAGTTAAAATTTTCAAAGCCAATATATTTAGATAATTCTCCGTCTTTATAATTAGAAGAAATCTCTAATAATGCCGAGTCTTTTATAGAAATTAAAATATAATTTTGAGAATACAAATATTTTAATGCTAAATTTTTCATAGAATTTATATTATTTTTACTAGCACTTTCTTGGGGGTCTTGTTCACAAATTTTTAATAAATTTTGCATTTCTGTTTCAATCGATGAGAAATAATCTGTTTTTAAATTAGAATATTTTTCTAAATATTCTGCTAAATTTTCACTAGAATATGTTAGTGAATTTATTTTAGATAAATAATCTTTTATTCTAGAAACATTTCCATTTTGAGTAAGAGTTAGGTTTATATTATTATAAAACATAGAACCTAAACTAGTACCATCAGGATTTTCGGTTAAAATGTTATTTAATAAGTCTAATTCTGTTATAATATCAAAATCTAATTCCTCATCTACAAGTAAGAGTGGAATAAAATAGTCATTCATATATGAGGTATAAAGCACTTTTATTTCTTTAACTTTTTCTATCATTTGCTGATGTATCTTATAGCACTCAATTTCGTTATCAAGATTTGTTGCACTGGCAAATTCTAATCTTAATGAATACAAATCATCACTAAGACCTATTAAATTCCCTTTAAAATTATCATTGTAATCAATTAATGTATTGATTTCACTTTTAGTAGAAGTAAGTTCGTTTTGAATATAATCTTTATTGGATAAAAATGAAGAATAAGTTTCACTTACATTGGTTGTGTTCAATTCAATTTGTGGTGATGTTATTTTTCTATCAGTAGGAGAAAAAAGGGCAGGGCACAATGAAAGAGCCAAAAGAAATATACCAGCCATAATAATCATACTTGGCCCAAAAAATATTTTTTTAATTTCCCCTTTAAAAAGTTTTGAAATTTTAAACATTATTTACTCCTTTTGGGACAGGAAGCGCTCGTTGATTAACTGTATCAAGAAAAACATCTTCTAATGTTCTAGATTGGCTTGAAATAGAATATATCGAAATACCGTTTGTAATAAGGTAGGTAGTAAGTTCTGGTATTACGTTTTTATCCAATTCTACTGTCAAAGTATTTTTGTAAATTGAAATTTTATCAGTACTATATTTTTTTGATATTAATTTACCCGCATAGTTAGGGAAGTTTACTTTAAGAATAATTTGTCCATTTTCATTATAAGATTTTAGTTGGTCAAGAGTTTTAATCCCTTCCAATTTCCCGTGATTTATAATTCCAATTGTATCACATAAAAGTTCCATTTCATTTAAATTATGACTACTTATTAATATTGCCATTTTGTTTTTTTGCGATATTTTTTTTAAAAATCTTCTTAAATCAATTATACCTTCTGGGTCAAGCCCATTAGTAGGTTCGTCTAAAATTAAAAGTTTAGGATAATGTAATAATGCTTGGGCTATTCCCAAACGTTGCTTCATACCTAACGAATACGTTTTAACTTTATCCTTTATTCTATCCGAAAGTCCGACTAATGCGACAATATCCTTAATTCTTTCTTTTGAAATATTATCATACAAACTAGCATAATATTTTAAATTGTCTAATCCCGAAAAATTTTTATACATTTCCGGATTTTCGATTATACCACCTACATTGACAATGGCTTTTTCGTAATCTTTACTTATTGATTTACCGCATATAAAAACATCTCCACTATCCATTTTTGCCAGACCTGTAATCATTCTTATTGCAGTTGTTTTACCAGCACCATTTGGTCCCAAAAAGCCAAAAATCTCACCCTCGTGAATTTCAAGGGTGAGGTTGTTTACGGCAACTCTCTCGTTAAATTTTTTTGTTAAATTTTTTACTTTTAAAACAACTCTATCCAATGTTTTAAACTCCAAAAATGTTTTTATGTTAAAAGATAAACAAACTCTACATAGATTATTATATATTATTTTATAAAAAAAACAAAAAGAAATTTAATTATTATAATGTTTTGATTTAAGTAGGGAATGGAATATTAAACAGTAGGTTAAAATATTAGACGATAAAAGAACAGGGACTAACCAATATGAAAGGAATTCAATTTGTCCTAGACTTTGCATTCCGCAAACAAGACATACTGCAAAAGTAATTACGCAAGCAAAAATAAAAATTAAAAATGCCTTTACAAAATCATATTTTAATTGCCGTTTTATAATCAAAAGTTTATACCTATCAAAATAATTTTCCAATGTGGCTATCACAAATAAACTAACAGCCAAAGAACCGCCTAAAAAATACATAAGGGTTTGTCTACGTAATATTAAATCATAACTATTTAATGTTATATATAACAAAATAACCTCTAAAATCATAATCAGAGAAACATACCACGATGTAGTCATATTTAATCTATTTATATCTGAATATAATCTTATATTGTTTTTGTTATTATCATTATTGTGTATTTTTATTTTTAACCCTTGATAAGAAAACTGTTCTTTCAAATTATTTAGATTATCTAAAACAAAAGCATTTTTTGATTTTTCTTTTATATAGTCATCAATTTCGCTTCGTTTTTTGTAATTTTTTTCTGGCTTATTAACTTGTGCAGTAGGGAAGATTTCCTTAAAATTGCTATATTTAGTTTCTTCATAAGGGTCTTTTAATTTAGAACTATTATACAACTCACTAATAACTAATTTATAATCATTGGATTTTTCCTTTAAATCGTTATCTTCACTAATAGGCATATTCCAAACTATTTTAGAAGAATCATAAGTTGCATCACTAGTTTTTTGCTCTAAATTAACAGCATCAACAGATGCTTTTTCTGGCTCATTAAATGAAGAAATTTCATTAATTTGCGATTTATAACTATCTTTTAATGATATATCTTCGCATTTATTTTCTAAAAAAGAACTATCACTTACAATATCTTTCTGTTTAATATCTTGCGGTTTAAAAATAGAATCTCTGGTTATTGGCTTGATATCTTGTTTTTCCCTTATCGGCTCGATTTCTTTTGTGTGCTGGTCTAATTGTTCATATTTATTAGAGTATAAACTCACTTTTTCAGTATTTTTGGATTCGTCCTTTATAAAATTAACTTTTTGGTCAAATAAATCAAATTGCACAAAAGAAGAATTGTCTTCTTTTTCCAAATCATCTTCTTTTATTAGTTTTATTTCATTTTTTTTATTAACCAAATTGAAAAGATTTTCTTGGCTAGCAACAGATGGTGCATTGTTAGGACTTTTTTCAATGTCAAACTCGTTTAAAGGTAGGTTATTTATTAAATCTTCCATATTTAAACTATCTTTATTTTCGTTGTAAAGTTGCTCTCCTTTTTCAGTTAACTTATAATAGTGTCTTTTTCCACCAATTTCACTATCCTGCCAATAAGAAGAAATTAAATCTTGTTCTTCCATTCTTCTTAGGCTACTATATAAACTAGGTTGCTTTAATATTAAAACACCATTCGAAAGACGTTCTATTTCTTTGCAAATTTCATAGCCATATTTATCTCCGCTACTTAATGCGGTTATAATAATTGGAGCAATGCTACCTCTTGATGCTTTATTTTCAGACAAATCAGACATATTTTCACCTTCTAAATATAAAAATGTGATAATTTTTAACTAAAAATTTTATTTAAAAGCAATCATAAATAGGGCAGAGGATACAAAAACAATGATTAAAAATTCTTTTACAGTTAATAATTATATATTACAAAATAGTTCTTTTTTAGTCAACAAAAAACACGTTTAAATGCTTTTTTTATAAGGTGATATATGATAAAATATCTAAGTAATATGGTAGAGAAAACAAGCATAATTAGAGAACAAAGAAAAACTGTAAAAATTTGCATAAATAAACAAGGAGAAATAACTGTTTATTGTCCTTTAAAGTTGCCTCTTAGCAAAATAGATGACATTCTACGAGATAAAGAACAATTATTAGAAAGAAAAATTTTAAAAATTAAGGCACTATCTAGTAAATTTTCAAAAATTATTAGTAAAGAAAATATTCTACTTTTTGGAAAAGAATATATAATAGTACCAACAACTAAGGTTTCAAAACCTGCTTTTACGGAAGAATATTTTTTGCTTCCAAAAAAATATAATACTCAGGATAAAGTAAATTTTTGCATAAAAAAAACTATAAAGAATATTGCAGATAATGTTTTAACAAAAAGAATAAACGATATTCTTGCTTGCTACAAGTTTGATGTAAGTAAAGTTATAATAGGTAGTTACAGAGCAAAGTGGGGTAGTTGCGATAAGTTTGGTGTAATAAAACTCAACTGGCGACTTGCTTGTGTTAGCCCTAATTTAATTGATTTCGTAATTTACCACGAACTTACACATCTAAAAGAATTAAACCACTCTCAAAAATTTTATCAAGAATTAGAAAAAATTTGTCCTGCCTACAAAAAAAATAGGGCAGAACTAAAAAATTATTCATTTTTACTAGAATTGTATTAATAATTTATAAAAAATTTTTATCAAATAACAAATATTTATCGATAAATTCTGTTATAAAATAAAAATATAAACATAATTTTTAATAAAAGAATTTATAAAATTTTAATATTAATAATAGAAATAGACAAGATTATTTATCTATAAAGAATTAATGAAAAATCATTTCTTCTAAATAAAATAATATAAAAAAATAATTAACCACATCATTTTGTTAGGGAATATAATAAATTATAACAATGTAATACTGTTTATAACCATTAAAAATTTAATAAATTATATGTTTCTTTACAGGTTTAAACTATTCGCAAAATACAGGTTTTACGAATAGATATGGTGAAAATTCGAAGATTTGTTTAATTTTTAGTTTTTTAAAAATGTTTTTATACTAATTTTTTAGTAAATTTTTATAATATTTTTACCATAAATCATTTTATTTATTTTCTAATTATAAATTGTTACATAATTAAAAAAATTTATAGAAAAATCCTTTATTGTATTTAACTAAAAATTCTGTCTCAGATTACTCTGAATAAAATATCATACTTAAATAAAAATTCTCTCTCAGACGACACAGACAACGTTGTGAGTCAGAATTTTATTTTTTACACAAGTAAATACTCATTGCATTTTTAATATATTTTTTTAATTAGCATTAATTAGGGGCTTTTATGTAAAAAAATAAAATATTTATTTTTCCAGATAAATAAAAAGGATTTTTAAATTTTAAAAAATTAAAAATTCTATTTCACTTTGCATAGTACTATAAGTTTGCATAGTACTCCTATTCTATCAAAAACAAAGAAGTTATAGATATTACACACCAATTTCTTATATATTAATTTTGTTAAATAACAATAAGTTTGCATAGTACCTATTTGTAACTTTATATTATAGGTAGTTTGCATAGTACCTAATGTGTTTATTTATAATAATATAAATTTTTTTTGATTTTTATTTTATACAAAACTATGTACAATAAACTTTAATTTAAAAACTACACTAATATTTTATATTGAAATAAAAAGTTTTTTAATATAATAAAAAGGCTTCAATTAATACAAATAAACACTTACTTCCCTAATTGTTTTTTTAAACCAATTTTTTTATTAATCTAATAAAGTTATGGATTTTATAGTAACTAATTTTTGCAAGATTAAACGATTGAATGTTTTTACCATCAAACGATTTAAAATTTAAAATATTAGAATTTATTAGATAATTATATGATTTATAAAAACACTTTACAATATCATTTTCCATCATAAGCAAATCTGGGATATTGTATACTATGAGTTCTATAAAGTATTTATTCAAATCGCTACTAATAGACCATTTATTTACTAAAATAGTTTTTCTTATATTTTTGTATATTCTAATAATTTTCTTATAATTTCCATTAGTTTGCTTATCTTTTTTATCTATTTCTTCATTATATAAAAACAAATTAACAGCGCGCTCATTTTTTATAACAGGGTCCCAAAAATACAAAACCGCATCTTTATCGTCTACATTATAGGTTGCAAATCTAATTAGAAGTTTAAAACCATACTCTTGAAAACATAAAATTTTTATGCCATCATTGGTGGCAAAAAGTGTTGTAGTTTCATCAAAAAATTCTGTGAGTTTTTTTAATAACAAAAACAAAATTTGGTCTATTGTCCCGTTACTAGAAATTTTACTCAAATCTTTTTTTCTTCGCACACTTTTTCTAGCATTAATAAATGTTTTATTGTTTAAAATTATTTGGGGGTCAAATGTCGCAATAACTATTTCCAATTCACCCGTTTTATCAATAAAAGTATCGTTGGTATAATCTCCCATTGGAAAAATTCTAGTTGTTTCTTCATTCAAATTAATAGTATTTGATGAAGTTAATTTAAGTTCTTCAATTGCAGACACAATAATATCAAGGGCTTTGTGGTAAAACTCTTGAACATTTTTTTTATCTTTTCTTACTGAAAAATCTCTAATTATTTCATCATTCATAATTAACTATTATTATTTCCCCTATCTAATGATACTAATACCACCTAAATATTTACGTAAGACTTCGGGTACGGTAACACTTCCATCTTCATTTTGAAATTGTTCAACAATTGCTGGTAATAATCTAGATGTTGCAAGTCCACTAGCATTAAGAGTATGCACATAATCGGTCTTTTTAGTATCATTTCGCCTATATTTTGTGTTATTTCGTCTTGCTTGATAATCACCAGCATTAGATGCAGAAGAAACTTCTTTGTATATTTGCATACTAGGAATCCAAACCTCAATATCATACGTTCTTTTCATAGAAGCCGAACAATCACCAGCAGCGAGTTTTGAAACCTGATAATGAAGCCCTAATTTTTTTACTAAATTTTCCGCCTTAAAAACAAGTTCTTCAAAGGCTTCATTACTTTTTTCCGGCGTGGTATATTGCACCATTTCAATTTTATTAAATTGATGTCCTCTAATCATACCGCGTTCTTCCTGCCTATAACTTCCCGCTTCCCTTCTATAACAAGGTGTGTACGCAAAAAATTTCATAGGAAGATTTTCTTCTGGAATAATCTCTCCTTTATACATATTGACAAGAGCGGTTTCTGCCGTTGGTAACAAAAACTTTGATTTTTCATCTTTACTATCTATCCAATAAACTTCATCAGAAAATTTTGGAAATTGCCCTGCCCCAAATCCACAATCGTAATTTAACATATGTGGTGGCAATATAAATTCATAGCCGTCTTTTAAATGCTCCTCTACAAAATAGTTAAGCAAAGCCCATTCTAATCTTGCACCCATTCCGCGATAAACCCAAGCGCCATTACCAGATAACTTTACCCCCCTATCATAATCAATTAAGTGTAAGTCCGTGCATAAATCAACATGATTTTTTATTTTAAAATTAAACTCTGGCTTAGGGTTCCCTTGTCTTAAAACCTTATTATTTTCTTTACCACCAGGCAATAAATCTTCGTCAGGAATATTTGGTAGAACGGCAATAAAATTCTTAATTTTTTCGTTTAAATTATCAACAATTATGTCGAGTTCTTCTATTTTATTACCAAGCACTTTCATTTCTTCAAAAATTTCTTTTGTGTCACGTCCTTCTTTTTTGTACTTTGGTATCTCAGAACTAACTTTGTTCTTTTTTGATTTTAATTCTTCTACTTCTTGAATTGTTTTTCTGCGTTCTTCATCATATTTTAATAGGTCAGAGAAATCAACATTACAACCTTTTTTTTGTAGTAATTCCTGAACTTTTTTAGTTTCATTTTTTATTAACTCTATCGAAATCATTTAATTTACTCCTTAAACTATTTAATTATAGTTTTATTAAATCTTCAAGTCAACTTTTGTTTTACTTTTTTTTATATTATTGTTAAAATTAATCTAATATGAGAGAAGAAAATTTTTTTAAACAACGTGATGCTATAAATAAAGATAAAATTAGTGAGTTATTACGTACTCTCCCGTCTTTTTGTTCGGATTTTTTGATTGGAATAGAAAATAGAACAACTCCTTTAACTCAACTTGGATATTTAAGAGATTTAAAGAATTTTTTTATATTTTTAACAACTCAAATTAAAGAGTTTTATGGAAAAAATATAATACATTTTGATTTTAACGACCTTTCAAAAATAACATCTTCCCATATAGAATATTACCTGAGTTTTCTATCCTCATATAAAGATAAAAACAAAATACAATCTAATGATAACGCGTCAAAATCTCGCAAGTTATCTGCTATAAGAACTTTGCTAAGTTTTTTCTACAAAAATGAAAAAATCCCTTACAATGTTTCTAGTAAAGTTTCTAATCCAAAAATAAGAGAAAAGGAAATTGTAAGGTTAGAAATTGATGAAATTGTAAAACTCATTAATGAGGCAGAGTCGCCTGAGGGCTTTACTAAAAGACAACAATCGTATAATCAAATTACAAAAAAAAGAGATATTGCCATACTAACCCTTTTATTAGGCACAGGAATTCGTGTAAGTGAATGTGTTGGATTGAATGTAGATGATATAGACTTTGAAATAAATGGTTTTAAAATTACCAGAAAAGGTGGCAATCAAGTTATACTTTATTTTTCAGACGAAGTTGCCTCTGCTCTACTTGATTATATCTCACAACGAGAAAAAAATGATAAAGTTGATAAAAATGAAAAGGCTCTTTTTCTATCAATCCAAAACAAACGAATATCTGTACGTGCGGTAGAAAAACTTGTAAAAAAATATAGCGAAGTTTGTATCCCTTTAAAACATATTACTCCTCACAAACTTCGTAGCACTTATGGAACTAATTTATATAGGGAAACAAGAGATATTTATATAGTTGCAGACGTCTTAGGACATAAAGATGTAAATACTACAAAAAAACATTATGCCGCCATTTCAGAAGATACAAGACGGAGTGTAGCAAATGTTATTAAGTTAAGAGATAATTAATTTATCGAACAAATGTTTGACAAAATTCTACAAATTTGTTATAGTTTGCATAGGAGAAAATAGATATAATAAATTTTTTTATATCTATTTAATATACAGATGAAAAAAAATTATAATTCAGAGTATAATTTAACAAAAGCCTATGATGCTATAAAGGAGTACATTTTGTCTAATAAATACCCTCCAAGTGTTAGAGATTTGATGAAATTATTATCCGTGTCATCTACCTCTACCGTTAGTTATTATTTGGATAAATTAGAAAGACGAAACCTAATAAAACGCACTAATAATAAAAGTAGAAGCATTGAACTTGTTGATTATAAAAAAAGTAGCAATACATATCTCAATGAAATTCCACTATTAGGTGATGTCGCGGCAGGTATTCCAATACTGGCTAATTCCAATGTTAATGACGTTTATGAAGTATCAAATAATTTATTTGATAATACAAATCAAGACATCTTCATGCTTACTATTAATGGCGATAGTATGATTAACGTAGGTATTTTTGATAAAGATATAGTAGTTGTGAGAAAGCAAAATACGGCGGAAAATCGAGAGATAGTTGTTGCTCTAATTGATGACTCTGCAACAGTTAAAAGGTTTTTTAAAGAAAAAGATACTATCAGACTACAACCAGAAAATGACCTTATGAAGCCAATATATGCAAAAAACGTAACTATTTTAGGTAAAGTAATAGGGCTTATCAGACATATAAAATAAAAACTATTTTTTTATTTGAAAAGAAACATTCTAATTTCTTTTATTAACTCACCTTTATCTAAAAATTTAATTAATTTTTACTAAAACTAATTTTAAAAATTATAAAAAAAAAGAGTGGGAAAATTATTTCTTTCCCGCTCTTTTTTTAAGAAGAAGTTACATTCTTCATAAGCAAAACAAATTTGATTACTATTTACTGCAATTTTTAGTGTCTTTGCAGTTAGATTCTTTTGCTTTGCTTTTTTCAGCCTTGTTTGACTTACTTGACATAAAAAGTACCTCCTTCATATCACTAAGAATTAAAATCTTAGTAAAAGTATTTTTTGCAACCTTTTTATAAATTATTCATACCAAAAACAATTATTATTTTTATCTATCAATAACTTGCCATATGTTGTTTTTACTTTTTCTTTATTAAGTAATGTCTTAAAAGCATTAATTATCTTTTTAAATTTATCGTTAAAATTATTAGTTAAATCACTAATTTCTAATTCTATCCCATAAGGAGAAATGGTTTTTATTGTTAAGTTTATACTATCATTTCCCTTATTTGAAAGTGTTAAATTAGAAATATTAAGTAAAAAATCACGGTCTAATAACGTATCTAATATTGTATAAAAATCTAACATCGAAGAAAAAATTAAATTGTTATAACTTACAAAATCACCTACCGTGTATATTTTGCTAGAAAGATTAAAAAAAGAAAAGAAATCAGTTTTGATTTCATTTTGATTAATAAAATCAAAACAAATTAACGGATTGGATAAATTGTTTGAAACTATATTTAAAATTTTAAAATCTTCGTCTAATAAATAAAATTTATCATTTAACTCAAAATAAAAAACTGGCTGTCGCTCTTTTGCATTAATAATCAATTTATTAGGAAAAATTGCTTCAATCGAAACTACTTTTATATAAGGATTTTTCCTTTCTAATTCACTGGCATATTCATCTTTATTTATTAAAAACATCAATTTACCATAATCAAAATGTGTAGAAGATATGACTTCATTTAATTTTGTTTTTGTAGTATAAATTTTATTATCTGCTAAATTTATTTCTTGTCCATAATTATTTATAAAACGAACTTCAACATACTTTAATTCAAAAATAACAGAAGAAAAAAGCAATAAAAAAGTAATAATAACCATAGATAAAATTATTATAAATAAATGACTTTTTTTCATTTTTTTATCTCCACTTGCTAAATTCTTTTTATATCCGCTCCAAGAGATTTAAAGACATCTTCTAAATTTTCATATCCCCTATCAATATTATGTATATCACTTATAATAGTTTGACCTTTCGCCATAAGTCCAGCGATTACAAGTGATGCTCCTGCCCGCAAATCCGTAGCGCAGACTTCTGCTCCATACAAGTTATTTATTCCAGTTACTATTGCACTTCTGTCCTTAACTTTAATATCTGCCCCCATTTTAATAAGTTCTGGCACGTGTTTAAATCTTGTTTCAAACAGATTTTCAGTAACTATACATATTCCCTTGCTAATTGTTTGCAGAACCAATGCTTGCGGTTGCAAGTCTGTTGGAAAGCCCGGATAAGGCATTGTATCAATCTTTCCAAAACTATTGCCTTTTCCCCTTGAAACAAGTCTTATACTATCATCATTTTCAATTAATTCAAAGCCAGAATCCCTTAATTTTGTTGTAAGTGACGCAATATGGCAAGGTACGACATTTTTTATCAAAATATCCCCGGTACAACCTGCACAAGCAATAAGATATGTGCCGGCTATTATTCTATCAGGCATAGGGGTATATGTAGTAGAGTGTAATGAATCAACTCCGACAATTTCTATAACATCACTTCCCGCGCCAAAGATTTTACCGCCCATTGAATTAATGAAATTTTGCAAATCTACAATTTCTGGTTCTTTGGCAGGATTAAAAATTCTAGTAATACCCTTAGCATAAACACTCGCCATCATTATATTCTCTGTTGCCCCAACACTAGGATAATCTAAATGTATGTTTTGCCCTTTTAAACAATCTGTTTTACACTCTATATAACCAAATTTTTCATCTATATTAACATTTAGAGTCCTTAGCCCTTTCAAATGTAAATCTATTGGTCTTAGCCCAATATCGCAACCCCCTGGATAAGAAACTTTTGCTCTCTTTAACCTTGCAATTATAGGCCCAAGTAAAAAAATTGAGGAACGCACTTCCTTTGCAAGTTCCTTTGCTACATTATAATTTGATATGTTATTACAATCTATTACCACATCTCTATCTATTTTTTTTATTTCACAACCTAAACTAGATAAGATTTTTAACATTTTTTCAATATCAACAAACTTAGGACACTCTTTTAAAGTTACAGTGCCTTTACACAGCACACAAGCAGAAAGTATTGCAAGATATGAGTTTTTTGCTCTTGGAACAACGACTTCCCCGTGTAAACTTTTGCCACCATTTATCAAAAATTTATCCATTTTTTCTCCTTATTGTTTAACATATCATTTTATGGATTTTAATTATTTTGTGTGACAGCCTTTACTTTTTTTATTGAGAAAAAATTTTTGTCAGTTTTAAATAAAATTATACTTTCGTTATTTTGTTTATCAATATTTAACAAAACTCCTATTGCACTCATAAATACAACAATAGATGTACTACCCATACTAATAAATGGTAACGGCAAACCAGTAGGTGGTATTAGCCCTGTAACGACAGCAATATTAATGGTTGTTTGTATTACTATTACCCCTATAATGCCACTAGCCAGATAAGCCCCAAAACGATTTTTTGACTTAATTGCAATCTTTATTCCGCAAACAATTAATACAAAATATATACTAAGCAATAATATACAGCCAACTAAACCAAATTCTTCCCCAATAACTGCAAAGATAAAGTCACTCTCTGCAAATGGTAAAAAAAGGTATTTTTGTCTAGAATTAAATAATCCAACCCCAAACAATCCGCCATTTGATATAGAAAAAAAAGATTGAATTAATTGATAACCTTCCCCTTGCGGATTAACCCAAGGATTGATAAAGGCAAGTAACCTATCTAGTCTATAAGGCTCAATTATTATTAAAATTGGAACCAAAATTATTATAGGTATACAAAATAGTAAAAAATGTTTAAATGATATTCCACCAACAAAAAGCATAAAAAGCATTATAAGCCCAACACACATTGTAATGGACATATTGGGCTCTAAAATAATTAAAAGACAAAATATTGTTCCTGCAATTAAAATGGGCAGTAAATTTTTAAAGTTTTTTATTTCTTTATAATTTTTTGATAAATATTGGCTTGCAAATAAGACAAATGAAAACTTTGCAATTTCACTTGGTTGTAGAGTAAAGCCCGGCAAGTTAATCCAACGTCTTGCCCCATAATTTTCAACTCCTAGTTCCGGAATAAAAACTAAAATAAGTAGTATGGCACTAACTATGACAGAAATTAGTCCAAATTTTTTAAGTTTATTATAATCTATATTTCGTAGAACATTTAAAAAGAAAAAGCCAAGAATAAAACCGATTAATTGTTTTATTAAATAAAAATATTGATTATTATATGTCCTTCTTGCGAAATAATAACTAGCACTGTATACCATAACAACCCCAAAAAGAACTAAAAAAATAGTAACAAAAAAGATAATTTTACCTTCTTTGCTATTATTTTTTAATGTTAAAAAATCAAAATTATACTTTTTTGCCATAAAAATCCTCTATGTATTGCTTAAAAAATCTTCCACGTTCCGCATAATCTTTAAACTCATTATAACTGGCGCTAGCAGGAGATAATAACAAAGTATCCCCGCAAACTAAATCCATACATGATAAATAGACTGCTTCTTTAAGTGTTTTACAAATTTCTAATGGCACAACACTTTTTGTATTAATTTTTGACTGCCTTATTTTATTTGCAACATCACCCATTGCTATTATCTTTTTTAAATTGTTAGGAACATTGTAAAAAATTTCATCATAATTAAATCCTTTATCACTTCCCCCTAAAATTAAAATAAAATTATTTTTGTTTTCAAGGCTTTTTATTGCCTTTATGCTAGCATCAACATTGGTAGCCTTGCTATCATCAATAAATCTAATGTTATTAATTTCTTTCACAACCTGCAATCTATGACTTGGCATACAAAATGTATGTAAGGCTTTTTGTATATCTTTATTTTTTACTTTTAAAATTTTTGCGATAGTTACCGCACAGCAAATATTATCTAAATTATGTTTTTCAGTATATTTTATTGTGTTAATATTACATATTTTTGATATTTTTAGTTTTGATTTAAAATATATATTATTGTTTTTTATATAACAACCATAAGAATTCTCATCGTTAAACTTATAAATCTTTGATGAAATTCTGTCACAATATATTTCTTTTGACAAAATTGCATAATCCTTTTTAGTTTGATTTTGAAATATCTTAAATTTAGTTTGTTTATAATCTTCAAAATCATCATATCTATCTAAGTGGTCATTAGTTACATTAATCAATGCACTAATATTTGCGTGAAAACTTGATATGTTTTCTAATTGAAAACTACTAACTTCGCACACAAAAATACTTCTTTTTGTACTATTTAATACTTCACTTGAAAACGGAATTCCAATATTCCCTACCTTCTTTACATCTTTTTTTGCAGTTTTCAAAATATGATATAACAATTCAACCGTAGTAGTTTTTCCATTGGTCCCTGTAATTGCAACCAGCCTTCCTTTAAAAAATCTGCTTGCTAGTTCTATCTCTGATATAATCTCTACCTTATTTCGCTTTGCTAATTTTATAAAATTATTATATTTGCTTATTGAAGGGCTAACGACAATACAATCTATTTTTTCTAATAAATTTACATCTAATTTTGTTAAAAAAATTAGATTATGATAATTGAACTTACTTTTTACCTGTGATACTTTTTCTGTATTATCATCATACAAAAATAATGTATTATTTTTACCTTTAAGCAGTTCTGTGCTTGCTAGTCCACTTTTTTCTAAACCATAGATTAAATAATTCATAGCACTCCTAAAATACCAATAATTGAAATTCCAATTAGTATTGTTAGTACTATATATATGAATACAATTTTAGTTTCATACATACCCTTATGTTGCAAATGGTGATGAAATGGAGCCATTAAAAATATTCTTTTTTTAGTCCTTTTATAGTGAAGAACCTGTATAATGACACTTACACTTGACAAAACAAATAAAAATCCAAGTATAGGAATATATAAACTTGTCCCATTAAGCAAACAGATAGATGAAATTAAAGCCCCAAGTGCTAGCGAGCCGGTATCTCCCATAAAAATTTTTGCTGGATAAAAATTAAAAACTAAAAATCCAAGCAAACTTCCCGCAACAGCAAAACTAATAGTATTAAGATTTTGAATTTGATATATATATTCTGTTTGAAATTCCGATACAAAACCTAAGTAAATTACACTTATAAATGCAATACAAATAAAAAAAATACAACTAACACTTCCGGCTAGTCCGTCTAAACCATCAGTTAAATTAACACTATTAGTAGTCGCTAAAAAAACTAATATTGCATAAGGGATTGTTAGCCACTTTAAATCAATTTTTATATTAGTAAAAGGCACATAAACTTCCCGAAAAATCTCACTTTTATATAAAAAAATAGCAAAAATTATAGCTATTGATAATTGAAAGATTACTTTTTGGTATGCACGTAGTCCTAAATTCCTTTTGAATTTTATTTTTATATAGTCATCTAAAAAACCAACAATAGAAAATGCTATAAAAACACATAAACACAGTAACGGAATGGTTATATTAGACTTTAAAAAAATAAAACTAATTATTATTGTTGGTATAATAAATATTACACCACCCATAGTCGGTGTGCCTTGTTTTCCCTTATGTTCATCAACATATTCCAGTATGTTTTGCCCTAACTTTAACTTTCTTGCGTACTTAATATAAAAAGGTGCAATAAAGACACTTAAAAAAAATGCTAATAAAAAAACGGTATAATACATATTAACCCCTACAATTTATAGTTTATTTGTTTTTTGTCTTAATATACTTATTAATGGTTGCAATATCGCTATAACTCAATTTTTGACCATTAACTTCCATATAATCTTCTGCTCCTTTACCCGCTATTAAAATTATGTCTAGTTTAGTACTCGTTTTATACGCAAACTCTATTGCCTTTTCTCTATCTAATTCTAAAAAATATTTTCCCGTTATTCCTTTTAAAATATCTTTTGCAATGTTAAGTGGCTTTTCAAATCTAGGGTTATCGTTTGTTATTATTACTTTGTTGGAATATTTACTTGCAATCATTCCCATAATCTCACGTTTCCCCTTATCTCTATTACCACCACAACCAAAAACAGTTATTAAATCGCCTTTACAACGTTCTTTTAATTCTATTAAAATTTTTTCTAAACTATCTGGGCTATGAGCATAATCAATAACGGCAGTAGCCCCGTTTTTTAATTTAAAAACATTCATACGCCCCGGTATAGCAGTTAGGTTTTCTATGCAACTCTTTATGCTTTTATTTGAAACCCCTAGCAACTTTGCCACAGAAGATGCAAGTAAAATATTATAAATATTGAACTTTCCTAACAAATTTAATTTTATTTTAAAAACGTTATCAAAAATATTCATTAAAAACTTATATCCATACAAATTTTTATCTATATCACAAGCAAAATTAGTTGCAGGCATTTCTATACCATATGTAATAGAATTTACTATTTTTAATTTAGAGAATAGATTTCCATAATTATCATCAACATTTATTAAAACTTTTTTGCAATAATTATTTTCTAAAAACATTAGTTTGCTTTTTGCATAACTTGACATTGTTTTAAAAAAATCTAAATGGTCTTGTGATATATTTGTTAAAGCCCCAATTTCAAATTTTAACCCATATATTTTATTTAGATAAATGGCATGTGCGGAAATTTCCATTACTATATACTCTATTCCAAAACTACACATCAAATTAAAATAATAAAACAAATCAACAGTGTCAGGGGTAGTCATATAGGTCTTTATATTATTTTCGTTAAATTTAACCCCATTAGTTCCGATTAATCCCACTTTTTTACCATCTAGCAATAACATATTATAAATAATCTCTGTGGTAGTTGTTTTACCATTTGTACCAGTTATTCCGATTAATTTTAACTCTTTCAAAACATCATTATAAAATCTATTGCATACCATTGGCATAATTTTACGAACATTTTTAACTAAAATCTGCGGTAAATTGCTATCAACAAACCTTTCTACAACCAATGCTATACAACCATTTTTTTTAGCAATATCTACAAAATTATGCCCATCGCCACTAATACCTTTGACACAAAAATACAATCCATTACTCACAATTTTATCCGCTTTTTGAGATAAAGCACAAATATTTACATCTTCATTTCCCTTAATACATAAAATTTCATTTTTTTTAAATAAAGATAAAAGTTTCATCATATCTCCGCTAAATTAGTTTGTTTTTAATAATATTGTAGTTGACCTTGTTACTTCGGTGTTTTCTTTTGGAAATTGCCAAACTACCTTATCACCCTCACCATCAACTTCATAATAAAGATTTTCTTTTTCAAGTATCTGCATTGCATAATTTAAGTCCATATTAATAAAATTAGGAACAATAAAGTCTTTGTAATTAATACTACTATCAAATGGTTTTATATTTTTATATTTTATAATCTCCTCAAAAATTGTTTTAGCATAAGGTTTAGCAACTACACTGCCATAATATGCCCCGCTACTTGGTTCGTCAACACATAAAAGCAAGGCATAATTTGCACCGTCTTGATTAATAAAGCCAAAAAAACTAGAAACATATTTACCTTGTGAAATAGCCCCATTTTCACCATATTTTTGTGCCGTTCCAGTTTTTCCAGCAATTTTATAGCCTTCTATAAAACTCATATCCCCTGTTTTGCTAAGTGATTGAACCAACAATTCACAAATTTTGTTTGAAATTTCACTAGAAACAGTTCTATTTTTTTTGGTGGTATTATTTATGTATAAACTTTGATTTTTTTCTGAATATGCGTCTAAAAAACTAGGTGTATTTAAAGTTCCGCCATTTATTATTGAACAGAATGAATTTAGCAACTGCAATTGAGTAACTGCAACAGTTTGCCCGAACGCAATACGAACAAGGTCAACATTTTTCACTATATTTTCATCTAATAAAAGTCCAGAACTTTCACCACTAGCATCTACACCAGTTTTACTACCTAAACCAAATAACTCTAAATAATCATAGAATTTTTCTTTTCCTATCCTTAATCCCAAATCCATAAAACAACAATTGCAGGAGTTTTGTATCGCTTCAATTAAAGTTTGGTCACCGTGACCTGTGGTTTTCCAACACTTGATTTTTTCACCATCAACAATTCTATATCCTGGGCAATAAAAATGTTCATTTTCATTTGTAAGCCCTTCACTCAAAGCACAAGCAAGTGTAAAAATTTTAAAAGTAGAGCCTGGCTCATATATATCGCTAATTGTAGTGTTTTTTGATAAAGTTAAAAGTGTACTGACATCATCTCTTGGCACTTCATTTAAGTCAAAGTTTGGACTAATTGCAAGTGCGATAATTTTACTTGTATTTGGGTCCATAACTATTGCACTAACTGATTTAGGATTATGGTCTATTACAATTTGATTTAAAACATTTTCTAATATTAACTGAATATTTATATCAATATTTAGTTTTATATCTATACCATCTATTGCTTCCGTATAATAGTTAAGAGATGAATTTAGTTTAATACCACGTACATCGCTTTGGGTAAGATATTTTCCGTCTGTTCCTTTTAAAATGTTATTATAGTAACTTTCTATGCCAGTTTGACCTTCACTATCTATTGTCAAATAACCCAAAACCTGAGATAAAGAATTATTGTACGGATAAAATCTTTTTATATTTTCACTAAAATAAACACCATCAAAGTTTTTCTGTAAAATTGTGCTTGCAACACTCTCATCTAGTTGTAATTTTACTAAATTTTCGGACACTGATGTGTTCATTGCTTTTTGATAAACCTTTTGAAAATCTAAATCCAATAAGTTGCTTATATAAGTTGCAACCTCAACAGGATTTTTTATTTCACGTGAGCGAAAGTACAAATCGTATGTAGTATAACTTATTGCAAGAATATTACCATTATTATCAAGAATTTTTCCCCGATTAGCACTAAGTGGCAACATACGTACCCATTGATCTATTGCTTTAATTTGAAGATTTTGTGATTGTATAACTTGTAAAGTGAAAATTCTAATAAGCAATATAAAAAAAATAAAGGTTATTATCAAAATAACTGATAATAACCTCTTTTGTAATGACATAGTTGAATATTCTACTTTTATATTAATATTTACCTCCAAATAGTTTGTTAAGCCCATCAATGATATTGTCAAACCAATTTGATTGCAAATCGTTTTCGTTTATATCTGAATCATATCTTTCAATTTCAATTTTATTTGAATTGGCAAAAGTAATATTATTATTTTCTTGTGTTTCCTGTATAGTAGAAGATATAAACCCATTAGTAGCAGATGCTTGCCCCGCTGTAAAAGACAACGAATTTATAACAAACATATTATATATAAATAATATGCAAAGTAATGCCATAATAGAAGTAAAAGTAAAAATTAAAGCCTTATTATTTACCTTTTCTTTTTTTCTAGCCATAACATTTGCTTCTTGTCCCATTTTAAAAGTATCCAAAAATTCATTAGGCTGAATTTCAATGGAAAAACTTTCATCTTGTTTTTTGTCGGAAGACGATCTATTTACAACAATATTGTCATCAAAATTATTTAAATTTACGTTAGAAATCTCATCAATATTATAAATCTTATCAAAATTTATGTCATCAATTTTATCTACTTTTTCTTCTAACAAAATTTCATTTCTAGATTTTGTTTCCATTTTTCCCTCCTAAATTTTATATTTTTTCCGCAATTCTTAATTTACTTGAACTACTTCTTGGATTTTCTTTTATCTCTCTTTCGTTAGGTGTAATTGGTTTTTTCGTTATCAATTTAATTGTAGCCTTGTGATTGCAAACACATATAGGTAATGACTTATCACAAATACAATCTCTACTTTCTAAATTAAACTTATTTTTAACTAACCTATCTTCTAACGAGTGAAATGTTATTATACAAATCCTACCCTTTGGTTTCAGAACATCAATAAAATCATCTAATAAATCTCTTAAAGAACCTAACTCATTGTTTACTTCTATTCTTATTGACTGAAATACTTTTTTTGACACTCCTGCCCCATTTTTTTTAATCACAACATTAGGTATACTTTGTTCAACTATTTGCCTTAACTCTAATGTTGTTGCAATTGGTTTGATTTTTCGGTACTCTACAATTTTTTTTGCAATAGATTTTGAATATTTTTCTTCGCCATACTCGTAAAAAATTCTTGTAAGTTCTTTTTCTGAATAATTATTTACAACTTTCTTAGCATCTAAAACACTATTCTTATCCATACGCATATCAAGGTCGCCATCTTTCATATAACTAAACCCGCGAGAAGCCTCATCAATTTGATAACTAGAAACTCCAAGGTCAGCCAATATTCCGTCTACTTTTTTTATTTCTAGGTCTTTTAAAATTTGCTTAATATTTTTGAAATCATCTTTTATCAAAATCACTTTGCAAACTTTATCTTTTAATCTAATCTTGCTTGCTTGTATTGCATCTAAATCCTTATCTATGCCGATTAAAATTCCATCTTTATCTAAAATATCTGCAATTTTACTTGAATGTCCTGCTCCACCAAGAGTAGCATCAACATATACACCATTTTTTTTTATGTTAAGTCCATCTAAGCACTGCGAGACCATAATTGGAATATGTTTAAATTCCATAGTCACTCAACTCCTTAGAAAGTTCATCAAAATTGCTTCCTTCGGAATAGTTTTCCCATTTTTCTTTTGCCCACATTTCAATCCTTGTCCCAACTCCAACAAAGACAACTTCTTTATCAATGTTTGCGTATGATTTTAAGTTATTTGGAAGAAGGTACCTCCCCTGATTGTCTTCTTCCAATTCACTAGCAGAAGCAAACAATAACCTAAGTGGTTTTTGCAGATTGCTATCAAACATTGGTAACTCTTTTGACTTTTTTATCAGTTCATCAAACTCGTTATTAGTAAGCACAAAGATACAACCATCATTACCCTTGGTCAAAATCAAATTACCCTCAACATCTTTTTTAAACCTTGATGGTAATCTAAACCTGTTCTTATTGTCTATTTTGTATTCATACTCACCTAAGAACAATTTACATACCCCTCCCTTATACGATTGTAATTTTAGCACTATTTTTAACCACTTCCAACCACTTTTAACCACTTTTATATATTTTTTTGTATTTTTGTGCAATTTGACAATAAAATAAAGTATTTTATTAATAAAAATAATTAGATAAAAAATCTATTTTTTTATATGTAAAATAAAATAATTCATAAAAACTTTAAAACAAATTTTATAGGAATATAAGCATAAAATAAGAAAAAAATAACAAACTAAAAAAAAGGAGGAAAATTATGAGGATTATTAATATTATTGCGTGGATTATTCTTTTAATAGGCGGACTAAATTGGTTACTTATAGGAATTTTTTCCTGGAATTTTGTTACAGCAATTTTTGGCGGTGTCCCAGTTTTAGAAACAATAATATATATTCTTGTAGGTTTAAGTGCTTTATGGCTTATCATCGCCCCTATAATTAATCACGGCAAAATTTCTCTTTGGAATAGAGATTAGAAAAAAATCACACATTTAAATGTGTGATTTTTTTCTAACAGTCCCAATATAATCCGATATTTCAAAGAAAATAAACTTTAAAAATTGAAAATGTTTTTAATCTATACAAAGTAAACAAGATATATTTAGAACTTTTTTTAAAATTTTATCCTAAGTTTATTTTCATAATAATATACAAATAATACCGCCCTTTCCTTCATTAACAATTCTACTTAAAGTTTTACGCATTTTCTTCTGAGCTTCAACTGGCATCTGTAAAATTTTCTTATTAAGTCCTTCATTTACAAGATTGTGTAAACTCTTTCCAAACATATTCGTTTCCCAAATTCCATTTTTATTATTTTCAAATTCTTCTAGTAAATACTTGACAATGTCTTCACTTTGTTGTTCAGAGCCAACCACAGGACAAATTTCTGTTTCCACATCTACTCTCATAATATGCAAACTAGGTGCACTTGCTTTTAATCTAACACCATATCTAGAACCTTGCTTTACTATCTCTGGTTCTTCTAACGTCATTTCTTCCATTTTAGGACTAACCACCCCATATCCATCTTGTTCAACCTGTTCCAACGCGTCCTTAATTTTGTCATACTTACTTTTTGCATAAGACAAATTTTTTACTAAACTAATTAAATCAAAATCACTTTTAATTTCTTGCCCGCACTCATTTGAAAGCACTGTATAAAATAAACTCTCCTTAGGCACTATTTCTAAGTATGCAAAGCCATTCCCCATATCTATACTACTTAAAGTCACTTCATCAAAATTACTGCTACTTACAAAAGATTTTGTGTTGTTGTTAATTTCCCCAATTTTATTTGTTTCGCTAACAATATTTTTTGCTTCTTTTACAATTTCTTGGATTAATTCGTTTTCAAAATCAAGTGCTTGAATCCATCTTGGCATTTTTATTCTTAGCGAGTTTAGTGGGAATGATTTTAAAATTTCGTCAAAAACCTTAACAATGTTATCTTTGTTCATTAATAAAACATTTATTGGAATAACACTGCATAAATATTTTTCTTCCAATTCCTTGCATAAATTTATTGTATCGTCATCATCTGGCTTTGTGGTATTTAAGACAACAACAAAAGGTTTTTTTGCATCTTTTAGTTCTCTAATAGTTTGTTCTTCCGCTGTAATGAAATTTTTTCTTGCAATATCCCCAAAACTTCCATCTGTTGTCATCATAACAGCAATAGTAGAGTGGTCTTTTATAACTTTTTTAGTCCCAAGTTCCGCTGCTTCTTCAAAAGGCATAGCATCTTCACTCCAAGGAGTTTTTATAAGCCTCGGTGAGTTATTCTCATACATTCCCTCTGCCCCTGTAACAGTATACCCCACACAATCAACTAACCTAATTTTTAGGTCCACATTGTCAACTTTAATACTTACAGCATCTTTTGGGACAAACCTAGGTTGAGTAGTCATAATGGTTTTTCCCTCTGCACTTTGTGGCAATTCATCAACCGTTCTTGTTTTATCAAATTCATTTTTTATATTAGGCAAAACCATTTGATTAATGAAATTTGTTATAAAGGTTGATTTACCGCACCTAACTGGGCCAACCACACCCAAGTAAATATCTCCATTAGTACGTACGGCAATATCTTCATAAATTTTATATGAGTCCATTTTATTCCTCCAAATTTTTAAACGCCTGCATTATGCGTTACTTAAAAAAAATATATGCAACATAAATTGCATATATGAGGATTTTTCGTCAAAATTCTTGCAAATATTTTGTGATTTTTGTCTAATACTAACCAATCTCTTTTTGTTTTATCTCATTTTTTTGGTCTTTTGTTAATTTTCGCTTATTTAATCTTTGAATTTTTTCTTTAAAATTTACCTTGTTCTCTTTTCCCGTAAGAAGTCTAAAAATATTTTGTCTATGAGCAAAAAAGACTAAAAAGAAAATTGCAAACAATAGGCAACTAAGGATTATATTCCCATTTCCAGTTAGAATTCCCAATGAATATGCCTCAAAAATAGTGAAAATTGTTATCATAAAAAATGACACAAGAGAAGCATAATCAAATATTAATAAAAAGATAAATCCACCTACAAAAATAATTATACCAAGAATAGGATTAGCCACACAGTACATTCCATAAACTACCGCAGCACCTTTACCACCTTTAAATCTATAAAAAATCGGAAATATATTCCCGACAAGAGCCGAAAGCCCGCCCGTAAATAATCCTATATAGGCATTTATGCCAGCGGATTGCCCACCAAACAAATAAAATCCTACAATAGCAGGAATAATCCCCTTTAACATATCTAAAACAAGGGTCAATAATCCCATACCAAAACCAAGATTTCTTAAAACATTCATTGTCCCCGGATTTCCGCTGCCCTTTTTGTTAATATCATAATGTTTTGCCTTACTGATTATTCTTGCGAAGAAAATATTGCCTATTAAATAAGACCCTATGATTAAAATTAAAAATTTCCACCACTCCATATATCTATTCTTCCTTTTCAGAACGATTTTTAATCACGATATTTATTGGAGTCCCTCTAAAATCAACGGCCTTTCTAATATTATTTTCTAAATATCTTAAATATGAAAAATGCATCAAGTTTTTATCGTTTACAAACAAAACAAAATTAGGGGGATTAACACCTGTTTGCGTAGCATAAAATATTTTTAGCCTTTGCCCATTTTTGCTAGGGGGTTGTTTATAATTAATAGCGCCTTGAATTATGTCATTAAGTTGCCCTGTTGTTATTCTTTTTGACGCATTTTGACGAATTCGCTTTACTTCCTCCATAATTTTGTTTACTCTTTGACCAGTTTTAACAGATATGAATAAAGGAATGTAATAATCCATAAACTTTAAATCTTCGTCTAGTTGTCTAGTAAACTTGTTAATCGTTCTATCATCTTTATCTGAAATTAAGTCCCATTTATTAAGCAAAACTAAATTTGGCTTCATTTGGTCGTGAACAAAACCTATAATCTTTACATCTTGTTCTGTTATACCCTCGCTTATATCTACCATTGTTATTACAATATCAGCGCGCTTAATAGCCTCTATTGTACGTAAAATACTATATCTTTCAATAGTTGCCTTATCTATTAGACTCTTCTTTCTCATTCCAGCAGTATCAATTAAAATATAATCTTCACCATCGTATTTAAAAGGAGTGTCAATGGCATCTCTGGTAGTTCCCGCAATTTTACTAACAACAAGACGATTTTCATTTAATAATTTATTAATTAAACTGCTTTTTCCTGCATTAGGTTTTCCCACTATGGCAATTTTTGTCGCATTAGGGGATTTTGTTAAATCTAAATTTTTGTTTTTAAAACAACCAACAATTTCATCTAGTAATTCACCTAACCCCTTACCCTGTTCCGCAGATATAGGAAACACTCTTGAAAAGCCTAACTCATAAAATTCATATAAACTATCTAAATTAAAATTATCTAACTTGTTAACAACGACGAGTATATCTTTTTTCGTATTCTTTATTAAATAATCTGCAACTTGCTTATCAGCCCCAACCAAACCTTGCTTCCCATCTACAAAAAACAATATTACATCTGCAAGGTCAATGGCTATTTGGGCTTGTGACAAAATATTTTGCTCAATTTCACCTTTACTGTCAAAATCAAGTCCGCCAGTATCTATTAGTGTAAAATAGTTTTCACACCATACCGCATCTCCATAAATTCTATCTCTGGTAACACCCGCTATATCGTCAACAATACTTATTCGTTTACCACAAACTTTATTAAAAAAAGTACTTTTGCCAACATTAGGTCTACCAACTATCGCAACTAACGGATTCATATACTTTCCTCGCTAAAAAATTTTAACATAATAATATTTTTTTAGCAATGTTTTTTACAGTTTTTACAGTCGTATATGCAACCTTTTTTATTTAATTTGTAACTGGTAATAAAAATTATCAATACCCCTACTATTACTAACAAACTAATTATTATTTTTGACACAATATTACCAACAGCGATTTGATAAATAACAAAACAAATAAAATATGCAATAAAAAATTGAATAACACAAGCAATTAATGTATACTTAAAACCTATTTCTTTCTTTAAAACTGCAATAGTTGATATACATGGTAAATAAAGTAAACTAAAAATCATCATTATTAAAGCAGTTAGTGGTGAAAAATTTATTATATATCCACTAGTAATTAGACTTAATCCCAAAGTTTTATCAAAATTAACACCACTAGGCAAACCATTGATAATAGCCATAGTTCCTACAACCATTTCCTTTGCCATAACACCCACAATTAAACTAACAACAATTCCCCAGTTATCTAGTCCTATTGGTCTAAAAATAACTGATATGGCTTCTCCAATAGTTTTTAACATACTTTCACCCGAACTATCATTCGGCAAATAGGTAAAACTAAAACTGAAATTTTGTAAAACCCACACAATAATACTAAAAGACAGTAATATCGTAGAAACTTTTATAACGAAAGATTTACAATTTTGATAAATAACAAGTAATATTTGTTTAAATTTTGGAATTCTATATGGCGGAAATTCCAGAATAAAAGCATTTGTATCGCTTTTTAAAATTGTTTTACTAAGAATATTCGCAACAACTAATCCAACTATAATTCCTATAACATACAATAAAATTATTACAAATATATTTCCCTTCCCAAAAAATGCACCACCAATAACTGCATATATGGGTATTTTTGCGCTACAACTCATATAAGGGCTAATCATTGCAGTTTTGATTTTTGTATTTTTATCTTCAATATTTCTAGATGTTAACACCGCACTTGTTGTACAACCAAAACTCATAAGGATAGTAAAAATACTTTTTCCACTCAGTCCAAATTTATAAAAAACATCTTCAAATAAAAATGCCAGTCTTGACATATAGCCACTTTCTTCTAACAATGATAAAAACAGAAATAAAATTACTATTTGCGGTATAAAACTAAACAACCCACCCACACCTGCAATAATGCCATTGCTAAATAAATCAATTATCCATATAGGCGCATTAATATAAGTTAAAAACTTTATTATAGGCACACCAATTATAACATCAATTAAATTTTTCAACAAATCAGACAAATACGCCCCAAGACTTGAAAAAGTTAAAAAAAAGATTAAAAATAATAAAATAAACAAAATTGGAATAGCAAAAAATTTATTTAAAATTATATTATCGATTTTGTATTTACCATAAATTAGTGATTTAGATTTTATGGTTACTTGTGTAATTATTTCATCTATATAATTATATCTTAATTCCGCTATATATTGGACATAGTCTTTCCTAGAAATGACCAATTTCATCTTTTTTTCTTGTTGTTCAGATAATTTTAACTCTTTTATTATATTTTCATCGTTTTCTAAAATTTTTATTGCAATAAATTCTTTTTTTACAAAACTAAATTTTCCTATCTGTTTTTTTGTCAAAATATTTAAAATTTCACAGATAGGCAATTTATCAAAATATGCCATATTTGTTCCAGAAAATTTGTTATTTTGATTAATTTTATCAATTAAATTTGTTTTGACTAATTTGTTATTTAAGATTATCTGTAGGTTTAATAGTTTTGATAACTTATCATAGTCATAAATAGTTCCTTTATTTTTTATTTCTTTATCAAAATTCAAAAATAAAATAGGGGTTTTCCCCATTTCAATTAATTGAACAGTTAAATACAAATTTCTGCGTAGTACATTAGCATCACAAATATTTAAAATTGTAGAATCTTTATTTAAAAGTTCGTTTATTGTCACTTGTTCTTCAAAACTAAAACTTGAAAGTGAATAAACCCCCGGCATATCAATTATATTAAAAGTCTTTCCCTCAAAATTAAATTTCTTTTGCTTTTTATCGACTGTTACCCCGTGCCAGTTACCAGTATGTTCAAAACTTTTAGTTAAAAAATTATAAAAAGTTGTTTTACCTACATTTGGATTTCCTATTAAAACTATGTCACGCATTGCACACCAAAACCCTTGACAATTCAGTCCTTTTTATTGCCAATAAAAAACCCCTAATTTCTACAAGAAAAACTTGTCTTAAAGCAGAAGTCTTTAAAATCTTAATATTACAATTTACAAAACCCAAATCCAATAATCTACGTTTAATCTTGTCGTCACCTGTTACTTTTATAATTTTATAACTTTTATTTTTTTGACCTTTATCCAAAGAAAAAAGATTGTCCATATAAAATTAATATGAACAACCTTTTATTTGTATTATAGTTTATTGGACAGAATTTAAAAAATTTATAAAAGTTGTTATGTCTTTAAACTTCCTATAAACCGCAGCAAATCGCACATAGGAAATTTCATCTAATTTCTTTAACCTATCCATAACCATTTCGCCAATTTCGCTACTTTTAATCTCTTGGGCTAACGAGTTATTTATGTATTTTTCAATATCTCTAACAAGTTCATCTATTTGACTCATAGAAACAGGGCGCTTTTCGCAAGATTTTATAATACCCCTTTTAATCTTTTGAGCATCAAAAGCCTGTCTAGAACCATCATTTTTGATTACTAATATTGGGGTACTTTCTACTGTTTCATAAGTAGTAAAACGTTTACCACATTTCAAACATTCACGTCTTCTTCTAATAGAACTACCGTCTTCCGATGACCTAGAATCTATTACTCTACTGTCTTCAAATCCACAAAAAACACATTTCATTTATATACTATCCCCTTTATTACAAGAAAAGTATATCAAAAATATGCTTTACTAACAAGTTATTTTTCTTCTTTTTGATTAATATTTTCGTTACTATCTAGTCCTGCATCAAAAATCTTTACATTTTTATTTTTTTGCTTTTTTCTTGGGGTTTCAATAATTTCAACCAAAATCACATCTTCCCCTATTTTACAGATATTATTAAAAGGAATAAAAATTTCTTGTGCTGGCTTAAAAAAATTAAAAAAAGAGTTACACCCCGGAACCATAAATCCTAGTACACAATGCCTTGTTAAATCTATAATAACATCATTTATATGCCCCAAAACCCTACCACTTAAAACATTAATTACTTCCTTGTTTCTTAATTCGGTAAAAGATGTTTCCATAAATATTCCTTTATAACTTATAGTTATTAATAAGTATTCAATATTTCTACAAAATAAAACAAATTTTTTAAAAATAATAAAATAATATGTATAATTAAATCTTAGTTGGACACTCTAAAAATAGATAATTTTTTAGGGGTCAAACTAATGTCTAGTAGAGTTGATATTTGTGGAATAAACACAACTAATTTGCCAAAATTAAAATCTAGCGAAGTATCTGAATTAATGAAAAAATTAAAACAAGGAGATAAAGATGCTCGCCAGACATTTCTATATTGTAATATGAGATTAGTTTTAAGCATCGTAAAAAGATTTAATATGAGCAAAAGTAATATAGACGATATATTCCAAGTTGGCTTTGTTGGATTAATAAAGGCTATGGATAATTTTGACGAAAACTTTAACGTAAAATTTTCAACATATGCTGTGCCAATGATTATAGGCGAAATTAGAAGATTTTTAAGAGATAACAGTTGTGTTAGAGTTAGTAGAAGTTTAAGAGATATAGCATATAAAGCCCTGCAAGCACGTGATAAATTGGCACAAGATACCCCTAACGACCCAAAAATTGAAGATATAGCAAAAGAAGCCGGTTTAAATGAGCGAGATGTATTAAATGCTTTAGATGCAATTTCAGAACCTGTATCTTTATATGAACCCGCATATAATGATAGCAACGAAACAATTATGGTTATGGACCAGATAAGAGATAAGAAGAACAATAGCGACGATTTTATAGAACACGTGGCACTAAAAGAAGCCTTAAATGGACTAAATCCCCGTGAAAAAGAAATTTTGTGGCTAAGATATTTTATTGGAAAAACCCAAGTTGAAATAAGCAATGAGGTTGGAATATCCCAAGCACAAGTAAGTCGATTAGAAAAAAATGCTTTAACTGAAATAAGAAAAAACTTCAATTAATATTGGATTTTATCAAGTCTTTTTTTAGACGAGATAAAATCTTTTTTTCTATTCTTGAAATATAACTTTGTGAAATTCCCAACATATCAGCAACTTCCTTTTGGGTATTTTCTTCATCACCATTTAACCCAAAACGCAGTTCCATAATCTTTTGTTCCCGCTTATTTAATCTTCTTATTGCATTCCATAAAATTTTATTATCACTGTCTTTTTCTAGCCCAACATTCATTTCATCATTTTCACTTTCTAAAATATCAGACAACAATAGTTCATTACCGTCTTTGTCATAATTTAATGGTTCATCAAGGCTAACTTCTAGATTTTGTTTTGTTTTTTTTCTAATGAACATTAATATTTCATTTTCAATACAGCGAGAAGCATAAGTGGCGAGTTTTATGTTTTTATTAACATCAAAACTTTGTACAGCTTTTATAAGCCCAATAGCCCCAACAGAAATCAAATCATCTATCTCTGCCCCACTGTTTTCGAATTTTTTAGCAATATATACTACAAGCCTAAGATTATGCTCTATTAATTCACTCCTAGCACTGTTATCATTATGTCGAAGTTTATCGAGTAAAATCTCCTCCTCTTGCTCAGTTAGTGCTCTCGGTAATACTTCCCTCTTACTCACATACGCAACTAATTTTTCTCTAATTGCAAAAAAGTCTAAATTAAATAATTTCTTAAATAATCTTTGTATTTTTTTTATTATATTCATATTAAATACTCCTTTTTATAATGCAAGTGGGCTAAGCAAGGCATCATAATCTTTATCTTTAAACATATTGTTTGAAAGTCCTAATAAAACATTAATTTGCTTACTATGGTTATTCTCAATGGCAACAATCTTATCTATACTACATACAAATATTTGTCCATTCCCATTTATAGTCGATACTGATATGTATCTGCCATTTAACTTTTTATCTAACCTTTTTTGAAGGTAATCCATAATGGTAACTTTATTAAATATCTTTTCAAAAGTCTCAAAATTAATAATTAGTATAGGCAAACCTGTTTCATCATCTCTTATTAAATTTCCACTATCAAGATATGCTGTTATTTTAAAATTCTTGCCCTGATTTTCTAAACTTAATTTGTAATAAAAATGATTTATTTGTCGTTTGTAATAAAAAAACTTGATAAGTGATTTCAAAATTAGGTAAAAAACAAAAATTATCATTGCACAGATTAATCCATTAATTTCTATATTAAATAGATACTCAAAGGCAATAATCATTCCACCCATTAAAAAAGTAAAAGATAAAAAGGTAAAAGTAAATAGTAAATATTTTTTATATTCAAATTTACTTATTGCAAAAGCACACATTAATGCCCCGCATAAAATTTTTATAACAATGTCAATAACTGATGAAAACTGAAAAAAAGTCAATATTATTGCAAACGTACAACCCAAAAAAGATGTGATTGTTTTTCTTAATTTATTAGACCTTAGCATACACATACAACAAGATATTGAAAGTAAGACATAGTTAATAATAAAATTTTGTAAAATTGCATCTTCTATGTAAATTTCCATATACCCATTTTAACAGTTATAAATTATAAAACTATTACAAAAATTAAATAAAAAAAATATAAAATGAAAACTTTTGGCGAAAAAAAAACACCTACCAATTTAGTAGATGTTTTTAAAAGAGTAAAGCGAGAGAACTATCTATTCCTTCTTAATTTGTCAAGAAATGCCGGAATTCCTGCTTTTCTCTCGTCTATTTTTATTCTAGAAGTTGGGGCTTCTTGTACAAGTGCTTCTTCTTGTTCTACATCTTCATCTTCTTCCTTTTCAACAAAATCGTCAAAATTCATTTTTGGAATATTATATTCTGCTGGTTGTTCTTTTTGCTGAACTCTACCTTGCTGAAACCCGGTTGCAATAACTGTGATTTCAACTTCTTCACTTAGAGATTCATCAACTCCCGCGCCAAAAATAATATTACAATTAGGGTCAACCACTTCTCTTACAAGTTGAGCCGCTTCATTAACTTCGTCCAAAGGCAAATCTAGCCCGCCCTTTACATTAAGCAAAATTCCAGTTGCTCCTTCTATATTCGTTTCAAGCAAAGGACTTTGTACGGCTTGTCTTACGGCATCGATAGTTTTTGTTTCTCCTTTTCCTCTACCAATACCCATATGAGCAAGACCTTTATCTTTCATAATTGTTTTAACATCGGCAAAATCTAGATTGATTAAACTTGGAGTTACAATTAAATCTGAAATTCCCTGTATCCCTTGCCTTAAAACATCATCAGCACAACGGAATGCCTCTACAATAGGAGTCCCTTTTGGAACAATCTTTATTAATTTATCATTTGGAATGATTACAAGAGTATCTACAAATTTTTTCAAATTCGCAATACCTCTTTCCGCATTTGCCATTCTAGTCTTACCTTCAAACTCAAAAGGCTTTGTTACTACTGCGATTGTTAAAATATCCATTTCTTTTGCTATTTGTGCTACAACAGGCGCAGCACCTGTTCCTGTTCCACCGCCCATACCCGCGGTAATAAATACAAGGTCACAACCTTTTAACATTTCATTTATAACAGCCTTGCTTTCTTCTGCTGCTTTTTGACCAATTTCTGGGTCTGCACCAGCACCCAAACCACGAGTTAACTTTTCCCCTATTTGTATTCTATGAGTTGCCTTGCTCATAAGTAATGCTTGCTTGTCCGTATTTATTGCAACAAATTCTGCACTTGTTACATTGGCAGCAACCATTCTATTAACGGCATTATTGCCACCTCCACCAATCCCTACAACTTTAATGTTTGCCACGTGACTGATACTATTTGCGTTATACATTTTATCCCTCCAAAAATTTTAACTTTTTATATTTATAGCATAATTTAGAACCGCTAGGCTAGACGAAAAATTGGTTTTTGATGTTATATTATATGGTATTTGTATAATTTCGACATTTTTACCAAGAATTTTTGATAACAGGTCTTTACCACCTTTTATGAAAGAAATTCCACCACCGGTCAGTTTTATTGGTATAAAATCAGGAAAATTATATTGCCAAGAATTAAAGCATTTTTGAATAGTCTTTGCAATCACTTCTATTCTACTTTCTACAATTGCATTTGCTATTTTCATAGAAATTGGAATAGACTTCTGTTCTACAACAATATCGTATGTATCTTGTTCTTCTGGTTCTATACATAGCACAATTTTTCTTAACAAATGTTCTGCATCTTTAAATGAAATTTTTAAGCACTTAGATAGGTCAGCGGATATAAACCCACCCCCTAATGAAAAACTTGTTAAATTTAAAATCCCATTCCCTCTTGCTAGCATAACTGTTGTGGAAATATACCCACAATCCACCATCAAAACATATTTATCCCTTTCTTCTTCACTAAACAAATACAAAGATTGAGCAAAAGCCGAACATACAAAATCAATATTACCAACACCACATTTTGCAATAATTTTAGTAATTTTGTTTAAAAAATTGTTGTCTGCAAGAATAAATGATAAACACGCGGTGATTTTACTTTCTGTTTGTCCTATTGGGTCGTTTACCCTATTTTTTTCACCCAAAACATAGTAAACACTACCAGTATTAATTACAGTATGAGTTTTTATGTTAATATCTGCACTGTTAAATAAGTCATCAATGTCTTTTTGAGTAATTCTTCTTTGCTTTAAAAAAGTTTTAGTAATATTCTTGCACATACAAAAACAAAACTCTGTTGGAACACCTATAACAATGGACCTTATTTTAAAATCACACACTCTTTCTGCCTTCTTAATACAATTAAAAATGATGTTTTCTATTTTATCAGCGGCAATAAATTCGCCGTCCATAAAACCCTCGTAATTTTCTGCAATGGTGCATTTGATGTTAAGGGTGTTATTTACGTCTTTTGTGCCTACTAATAACGTTATTTTTTGGCTACCAAAATCTAAGGCTACAAACTCCCTACTTGCCATACAAAACTCCATTTAAACAAGTATTACATAATAATATTATATTTTGCAGAATTTTTATTGTCAAACGAATTTAATCAAAAAAATTTTTTAATTATATGTTTGATTTTAGCCCCTTTTTGTACTAAAAGTGTGCCAAAAATTTATTTCTAATTAAAATACCATCAAACTAACTAAATAAGTTATCTTTTGTTTTTAAAACTGTAAGTAAGTTATTTCTTGATATTTAACAGCATACATAAAGAAACTGTATAATCTTTAAAAGTAAACTTTTTGTTTTTTGTTTAAAAAATTAAGACTAATCCATTCTTTATCAATCTAATTAATTTTTTAACGTTAAAATACCGAATCCTTCTTCATTTCTATTTTTTGTTAAAGATTTACAATTTCTAATTAACTTTAATTTTACTTGGTCTGGGCTAAGGTTTGGTTCTTTTTCTAACGTCAAATAACATATCCCTGCTATCATCGGTGTAGCAACACTTGTTCCACTCATTTTGGCATAAAATTCACGGGTTTTCGTATTAAAAGTGGCTCCTATTATGTTTACAGCGGGAGCAATTAAATCTGGTTTAAAAAATCTTCCAGCAGGTCCTCGAGAAGAAAAATTTGCAACTTTAAAGTTTTTAAAATCGTACTCATCATTTTCATTTCTATTATCATCTAACCCACCCACAGTTATTATCCTGCTAGAAAATCCAGGTGCTTTTATTGTATAATTTTCAGGTCCACTATTCCCTGCCGCAGCAACAACAATAATTCCCATACTCCACAGAGTTTCCGCTCCTAAAATTAGTGGGTCATTTTTGCCTAATGGATTACTACCAAAACTCATACAAACAACTTTAATATTGTATTTCTTATAGTTATCGCTTATCCATTGCATTGCCTCTAAAATTTTGTATGCTCCTGCTTCTCCATTTGATTCAAGTGCCTTTATTGAAACTATATTTGCCTTACTTGCTATACCGCTATATTTTTTTGCACTTGCAATTCCATTTCCGCAAGCAATACTGGCAACATAAGTACCGTGCCCATTATCATCATATGGGTGTTCTTTATTGTTTATTAAATCAATAAATTTTATTATCCTGTAACTTGGGATACAAAAATCAATATGTGGGTTTATCCCAGTATCTATTATTGCAATAGAAAATTTATTGTCTTTTACTTGTTTTTCAAGACTAAGAGTATTTAAAATTTTTTTTGCTATATGTACCTGTGTTGATACTTTTGTTTGTTTGGAAATAAAACCCACAATACTTGTTTTTGCAAATTGAATTATTTGATTTTGATTTAAACTAACACCTATCGCTTTTATAAAAGGGTACTCGTAATATGTGGTATTTAAACTTTTAACTTTCTCTTTTAATTTATTATAACTGTTAGCGTAAATTATACAACTACTTAACTCTCCACTTTTTTTTAATTCCACAACCTTTAAAAGTTCTTTACATATTTTATTACAGTAATTATTCATCTATCTTATTAATCAAATTTTCTAAAAACGACTTTTGGCTAGACGATAAATATGGAGAAAGTGAATTAATTGTTTTTTCTAAATTTGACTTATCTAGGCTTCCATCTTTTATTTTTTGTCTGCTTGTGGATAAAAATTCTTGCAATAGTTCCTGCTCATTATAATCTTTATATTTTTCGTATAATTTATTAACATCTTCTTTTGTCTTATCATCAAAAGAATTATTAATTTCCTTATTTACATCTTCTTTTAATTTGTGATTATCAATGTAGTCAAATAAATTTTTTTCCATAATACTTCCTTTACTTTTTGTCTTTGTATTATATGCCAAAAAAATCAATAATGGTGCCTGTAACAAATATTAAGGATTTTTCATATTAAGTAACAAAAACAAGGTAAAGAAATGAACGAAGAATATAATAGTTATAATTTAACAAAGCAAAGTTACCCTCAAATATTATTAGATGGCAGACAAAACAACCAACAACCCGACAATAATCATCTCCAAATGCAAAATAATAATTTACTACAAAATTTGCTATCAAACAAAGGAGATATTAACTCAAATCTATTATCTGCTATAACAAGTATTTTTACGTCAAATAACGGGCAAAATAGTGCCAATCTTTTATCTGATATTTTAAAAAATAATCTCACAACAAGCATAGGCAATACAAGTAACACTAATTTAAAAAAAATAGAAAAGTTTAAAAAAATAAAGGACCTATAAAATAAGTCCTTTTTTTCATCAATCTATTTCTTCAAAAGATTTTATAATGTCATTAATAATTATTAAATTTTTAAAAACTATTGCGTGCTCAAATAATTTTAAATTTAATCCCGTTAATTTTTTTACTTTATCAAGTCTATAATTTAAAGTATTCCTGTGCATAAAAGTTTTTGCGCTTGTAACAGAAGTATTTAAGTTATTCTCAAAAAAAGCATAGATTGTTTCCATTAATTCTTTATCATTTAAAACCATTTGAATATTTTGATGGTCAATTACTTTTTTATAAGATTCATAGTTTTTTTCAGAAAAGCAATTAATAAGATTTTCTGGCGAAAACATCTTTAAAATCTTACTTTCAATTGTATCGTTTTCATCAAATGATAAATTGCAAACTATTAATTTTTTTCTACCCATAGCATCAAAAATCCTTTTATTTTTCTTCCTTTTCAATAGCACCATATTTAAGATAAATAATATGATTTGTTAAATTCTTTGCCAATTTTTCATCGCTTGTTGCAAATAGAATTGTAACATTTTTCTTAACAAAATACTTTCTGAAAAGTTTTAATAATTCTTTTGTTTCTTGCTGTGTAAGGTCTTCAAATATATCGTCTACTAAAACGATTTCCAACTTTCTAAAACTAAGTCTAGCTATACTAACTAAATATCTTTCGTATTTGGATAAATTTTCTGCCTTAGTATTTAAAATACTTTCCAATCTAAAATCAATAACAGTTTCGTTTATTTTTGATTCGATTTGCCCTTTATCTGTTTTTCTTATTTCTAAAACATATTTTAAATTATCATAAACTGTCTTTTTTTCAAAAAAAAGTGTATTATATGGTAAATATCCCATTGAAACATCTACAGAGTAATCAACTTTTTTTAGTGGAAAATTTTTAATAAAAACCTCTCCCTTGTCTGGTGTTTCAATTCCAGCAAGAATACGCATTATACAAGTTTTACCACTTTCTTTTGGGCCAACTAATGCCAAAGTTTCCCCTTTTAAAACCTCAAAAGTGATGTTTTGAATTGCATAATACTCTCTTGCATACCTTTTATAAACGCCTACTAGCGAAATCATTGTATCCATAATTATCATTATTATACAACTTTTTTCATAAAAACAAAATAAATTAATAGAAAAAATTAAATTTAGTTTTAAATTTTTAATGACTAATTTTTTTTCATTTGTTATAATTAATTTGATTATTTATTTTTAGGAGAAAATATGGATTTATTTGACAAATGTAAGGACTTCACAATCGTTGACAAATTAGTAGAACAAAATATCTACCCTTATTTCCACGCATTGGAAACAAAACAAGATACAGAAGTTATTATGGAAGGTAAAAATGAAATTATGCTTGGGTCTAACAATTACCTTGGACTTACTTCTCACCCAGAGATAATTAAAGCAGGTATAGACGCACTAGAAAAATTTGGTTCAGGTTGTTCGGGGTCAAGATTTTTAAACGGAACAACAAAACTACACTTAGAATTAGAAAAAGAACTAGCGGAATTTTTGCACAAAGAAGATTGTGTTACATTCAGCACAGGATTTCAAACAAATCTTGGAATAATAAGTTGTATAGTTGGAAGAAATGATTACATAATTGGTGATAAAGAAAATCACGCAAGTATTTACGATGGTTGTAAATTAAGTTATTGTAAAAAATTACTCAGGTACAATCATAGCGATATGGAAGATTTAGAAAGACAATTAAAGTCTATTCCCTTTGATGCTGGAAAATTAATTGTAACAGATGGCGTTTTTAGTATGGGTGGTGATATTTGTAAATTACCGCAAATAGTACAACTTGCAAAAAAATACAATGCTAGGGTTATGGTTGACGATGCACATGCTCTGGGTGTTATCGGCGAAAATGGCAGAGGAACAGCAAGTTATTTTAATTTGGAAGATGATGTAGATATAATAATGGGTACGTTTTCAAAAAGCCTTGCTTCCATTGGTGGTTATATGGTTGCAAAAAAATATATTTGCAACTATGTAAAGCACAATTCAAGACCATACGTCTTTTGCGCATCAATCACACCTGCTAGTATAGAATGTGCTAGAACTGCACTAAAAATTATTAAACGCGAGCCAGAAAGAATAAAACGACTAAACTACATTGCAAATTTGGCAAGAAAGTTGTTAAAAGAAAAAGGTGTTGACATTAGAGATTCAGAAGCCCCAATAATACCAATTAATACTTACGATAACGAAACAACCTTTATTGCTTGCAAAAAATTATTTGAAAATGGAGTATACGTAAACCCTGTTGTATCCCCTGCTGTTCCTGTTGGACAAAGCATAATAAGAACAAGTTATATGGCAACCTTAACCGATGACCAAATAAAAAGGGCAACTGACATTATTGCAAAAGTAATGGGAGAATTAAATCTTTTAAAAAAGTAATTATACGCGACGATAAAGTAATAAAAAACCATAGGGTATTCCCTGTGGTTTTTTTATATGGCTAATGACAATTGATTTTTTATAGACTAATACTAAAAACTATCAGATTGCAGTTTTATTAATTGCATTATAATAAATAAAAAACTTTATAAAACCCTTAAAATAATCCCGATATCTTTCCATTTTCTATTATCATACTCTCACCTGCGGGGTGTTTAGGTAATCCCGGCATAAGAAGAATTTTTCCGGCTATTGCTACAATAAATCCTGCACCTGCTCTTAACTGAATTTCTTTAATCTTTATAACAAAATCTTGTGGCCTTCCAATTAATTTTGGGTCATCAGAAAGTGAATATTGAGTTTTTGCAATTATAACAGGTAAATTTCCATACCCAAGATTTTCTATCTCTTTAATCTGTAGCAGAGATTTTCCCGTAAACATCACATCTTTTGCCCCATAGATTTTATAAGAAATTGCTTTTATTTTATTTGCTATCGTATCATCTAAATCATAGCAATATTCAAAATTAGAAAAGGCATTATCGCACATATCAATTACTTCTTTTGCTAAATCAACCCCGCCTTTTGCCCCATCTTTCCACGTAGTAGTTTCCTTAACTCTAATTCTCTTACTTTTTAATTCCTTCTTTACAAAGTCAACTTCTTCTTGAAAATCACTATCAAACCTATTTATTGCTACAACTACTGGCAAAATAAAAACATCTTTTATATTTTCAATATGTTTGTAAAGGTTTTCCATACCTATTTTTAGGGCTTGAATGTTCTTTTTTGTTAAATCGTCCTTGCTAACTCCCCCGTGTAATTTTAACGCACGAATTGTTGCAACAAGAATTACTGCGTCTGGGGCTAAATTAGCGATTCTACACTTTGTATCAAAAAATTTTTCTGCACCTAAGTCTGCCCCAAAACCTGCTTCTGTGATTGTATAGTCAGAATATGTCATAGCAAGTTTTGTTGCTAATATAGATGAACAGCCGTGTGCGATATTTGCAAAAGGCCCCCCGTGAATAATTGCAGGAGTCCCGTATAGAGTTTGTACAAGATTTGGCTTTATCGCATCTTTTAATAAGATTGTCATCGCATTTTCTGCTTTTAAATCTCTTGCATAAATAGGCCTATTACTTGTATCATAAGCAACCAAGATATTTCCTAATCGTTTTTTTAAATCTTCCATATCTGCACAAAGACACAAAATTGCCATAATCTCTGATGCAGCTGTAATGTTAAATTTTTCTTCTCTTTTTATTCCATTTTTTTCTCCACAAGCAACTATAATATCCCTAAGAGCCCTATCATTTAAATCTAGACACCTATTAAAAACAATTTTATCTGGGTTAATATTAAGAGCATTTCCTTGATAAATATGGTTATCAATAAAGGAAGCAAGCAAATTATTTGCACTTGTTATTGCGTGAAAATCTCCTGTAAAATGAAGATTTATGTCTTCCATAGGTATTACTTGACTATATCCACCACCAGTTGCTCCACCCTTCAACCCAAAAACAGGCCCAAGAGAAGGTTCCCTAAGAGATAGGCAAACCTTTTTTTGTAACATATTAAAAGCGTCTGCCAATCCAATAGAAACCGTCGTTTTTCCTTCTCCTGCACTTGTTGGATTAATGGCTGTTACTAATATAAGTTTTGCTTTTGGATTTACACTTAGATTTTTTATTTTTGCTTTTTTTGTACCATAAATTTCTATATCTGATTCTTCTATCCCTAAAAATTTTGCTATATCTTGAATTTTCTTCCCCCTAACTCTACCTGCAATTTCAATATCTGTCATTTATTCTCCCCTTTATAAGTAATATATTTTGGTTTATTATAGCATAAAAATATATAAATATAAATATTTTTTGCAACTAAACACGTTATTATAGCATATTATCTTGTATATATTATAAAAATTAGAAGAATAAAAAGGGTAAAATGAATTTTGAATTCTTTTTTAGAACAATATTATTATCTGTTGGGCTTGCAATGGACGCCTGTGTTATTTGTATGGGTAATGGGTTAAATAATGCTAATTTATCAAAACAAAAACTAATACTAATGGCTTTTGTCTTTGCTTTTTTTCAAGCCGTTATGCCAATTATAGGATTTTTTATAGGCTATGCAATTTTAGGAATAATAAAAGACTATATTCCATATATTGCCTTATTTTTACTAACAATTATTGGCTATAAAATGATAATAGAAGGAATAAAAAAAGAAGAAAATCCAACTATCCAAACTCAAAGTATAATTACCTTCCCAAAATTAATTTTACAGGCTATTGCCACATCAATAGATGCTTTATCTATTGGTATAACATTTGCAAATTATTCTGCATTACTTATGATTATTTCAGTTATATTTATAATGCTAGTTACACTTTTTATGTGCATAGTAGGTTTTTTACTTGGGAAAAAATTTGGGAAAATTCTTGGAAGTAAGTCGGAAATTTTAGGTGGTGTTGTTTTAATAATTATAGGTTTAGAAATTTTTGTTATGGCCGTCATATAATCATATAAAATTAAGAAAATAATCTACAATTTTTAAATAAAAACATATAAAAATTAGCGATATTTTTGCTGTTTTAACTAAAAAAAATAATTATAAAACAAATAAATATAAAATAAATTTACTTAAAAGATAAATTTCTATTTACAATAAAATAGCATAATGATATACTTTTAACAAGAAATTGGTCTTATGGCTCAGTTGGTTAGAGCGCTTCCTTCACATGGAAGAGGTCATAGGTTCGAATCCTATTAAGACCACCATAAAAAGAAGGTACAACATTGTACCTTCTTTTTATGTAAGTATTTTCACATAATTTTTTTAATGAATAATATTTTCAAAAAATAGTCTTATTTTAAAATAAATAAGTAAAAATATAAAATATTATTGTAAACAGATTAATCTTTTTTTAAAGGCTATCTTATATTTTTATCTCAATCAAAAAAGGAGTCTGTTTAAAAAACAAACCCCCTTTTTATTTGACAATCTAAGTATTTTAGTTATTTAACTATAAATTTTACATATGTGATTAAGCAATATAATAAAATCTCTAATTTATTAAAGGTTATTTTATTAATAAATTGCTTCAATAAGTCCCAAGTTGCCATCTTGTCTTTTATATAAAATATTAACCCTGCCCGTTTCCCTATTTAAGAAAATATAAAAATTATTGTCTATTGTATCAAGAAATACTTGTGCATCTTCAACGGAAATAGGTTCCAATTCAAAACTCTTTTTTCTAACAACTTCTGATTTTTTAAAGACAGGCGCTTCCTCAAAAAACAAATAATCCTTGTTAAGAGAATCTTTTTTAAGTCTGGTAAAAAATTTATCCCCATATTTTATTATTTGTCTTTCCACTTTTGGCAAAGCCAAATCTATATTTTCATACATATTATCCCCGGTTACTTCCGCTCTATAAAAAAGCCCCCTACTTCTAACTGTTAATTCTAATTTACAAGTCTGCCCTTCCATTTTACAATTAACCTTTGCAATTGCATCATCGTTAAAATACTTATCAAGTTTACCAACTTTTCTTTCTATAATATCTTTGAGTTTTTCCGATACATTGTAATTTTTTGAATTAATTTCTATCTTCATACTCTTCTCCTTTTTCTGTCCTTATTTTAGCAAAAAAATTATTTAATCTCAAATGTTTTTATCTATTTTCCCATCTGAAATTTTAATTTATCATTTGATACAGTTACCACCACGTTATTGTTTTTAACTTCGCCTGATAAAAGAGCATCTGTCAACTCGTCTTCTATATCAGTTTGGATAAGTCTTTTAAGTGGTCTAGCACCATATTCTGAACTAGTTCCCTTTTCCACTAAATACTTTAAGGCGCTTTCCGTAAATTTAATGTTTATATCACGTTCTTTAAGTTTCTTACTAAGATTACTAAGCATAATTTTTGCAATATTAGTTAAATCTTTTTCTGTAAGGCTATGGAAAACTGTAATAACATCAATTCTATTTAAAAATTCTGGCTTAAATTTTTTCCTTACACTATTTAAAATAACTTCCTTCATCTGCTCATAATCAGGATTATCAGTTGTAAAGCCAAGGTTATTAAAACCTAGTTGTGAAGTATGAGAATTAATTTCGCTAACACCACAGTTGCTTGTCATAATGATGATTGTATTTTTAAAATTAACAGTCCTACCGTGACTATCAGTAAGCCTTCCATCATCTAAAACTTGTAGTAAAATATTAAATACATCTGGGTGCGCCTTTTCAATTTCATCAAAAAGAACAACAGAATATGGTTTCCTCCTAACAAGTTCAGTAAGTTGCCCACCATCATCGTGTCCTACATATCCCGGAGGAGCCCCAATTAGTTTTGATACAGAATAACTTTCCATATATTCACTCATATCAATTCTAATTATGTTATTTTCATCATCAAACATTGCTTCGGCAAGAGCTTTACAAAGTTCTGTTTTCCCGACTCCTGTTTGACCTAAAAAAAGAAATGAGCCTATTGGTCTTTTGCTGTCTTGAAGCCCAACCCTAGACCTTCTTATTGCCTTACAAACAGCACTTACTGCTTCGTCTTGTCCTACTACACGTTTGTGAATAACTTCTTCTAGTTTTAACAACTTTTCTTTTTCACTCTCAGTAATTTTACTTACAGGAATACCCGTCCAGCGAGCAACGACTTCTGCAATGTCCTTTTCCGTTATTCTTGGTTCAGATTTAGGCTTTGATAAATTATACTTATCTTGTTCTTTTTTAAGTTCAGCATACATTTCATTTAAGTCACTCGCAAGTTTAGTAGATTTTTCATAGTTATGTTGGACAAGTGCTTCCTGATAATTTCTATGAATTTCCTTAAATTTATCTTCCATTTCTTGCAAGGATTTAGGCTTCATTGTTCCGCTTACTCTCACTCTACTACTTGCCTCATCTATAAGGTCTATTGCTTTATCAGGAAGACTTCTGTCCATAATGTACCTATCAGACAATTTTGCCGCTGCAACTATTGCTTCATCTGTAATTTGAATTTTATGGAAGGCTTCATAACTATCTTTAAGTCCACGCAAAATTAGAATTGTTTCGTCAATACTAGGCGGATTAACCATAATTGGTTGAAAACGTCTTTCTAATGCTTTATCCTTTTCTATAAACTTTCTGTACTCGTCAGTTGTTGTAGCCCCTATTGTTTGTAATTCTCCCCTTGCTAGATATGGTTTCAACATATCGCTTGGGTTAATATCGCCCTTTTCACTACCCGCCATAGCAAGAGTGTGAATTTCGTCTATAAAAACAATAATATTTTTATCTTTTGTAATAATTTCAATAGCATCTTTTAATCTTTGCTCTAATTCACCCCTAAATTTTGTTCCTGCCATAAGCGAACCCATATCAAGAGCGAAGATAGTCTTATTAGATAACTCTTGCGGAACACGATTTTTTACGATAGCCTGAGCAAGTCCTTCTACGACGGCTGTTTTTCCTACCCCTGCTTCTCCTATTAAGATAGGATTGTTTTTTGTCTTCCTGCACAAAATTTCGATTACTCGTTCTATTTCCTTATCCCTACCTATAATAGGGTCCATCTTTCCTTGTCTTGCCTTTAAAGTCACATCATAGCCAAATTCTAGCAAACTTTCTGGCAACGAACTTTTTTCACCATTTTGATTATCATCTACTCTTTTGTAATTTTTATCAATACTATCAATATCTGCATTTTTTAGTTCCTCATATATTTTTTCTCTCAAATTCAATGTATCAACGTTAAAGTAGTTATTTAATAATTTGTAAGCAAAACAGTCTTCATTGTATAATATACCAATTAAAAAGTGTTCCACACTCAAAAAATTATGCCCCAATTTATAGGCTATATTTGATGCGGTAACCAAAATATTTTTACTACGCGGTGTAAGTTCTAATTTATCTGGGCTTAAATTTGGATTATAACCCGGCTGAGTGAGTTTTTCGACTAATTTTTCTTTCGTAACATTTTGGTCTTTTAACATTCTACAAGCAAGCGATGAAGAAACAGATAATATCCCGTAAAGCAAATGTTCAGAATCTATTTGATTTCCTTTTAATTTTTTTGTAATTTCGCCTGCATAATTTAACATTCTTTGTGCACTTTCAGAAAACTTTATAAAATTATTCACTTTCTTTCTCCTTTAATATATTTATTAGAACATTTTTTAATATATTTGCCCTTAGTTTTGATTCTAATTTAATTGGATTAGTCAAAGATTTATCGCTAATCGCATATAAAATTGCTTTTGCTTGGGTAATACTCAAAAATTTTTTATTGCTTAAATCTTCTAAAATAAATCTTGCGTCATTATAATTTATCTCCGTCCCAATAGAATTAATAACTTTATGAATATAATTATTGTCAAAGTTTTTTATTCTAACAATCCTTATATAGCCACCTCCACCGCGTTGACTTTGAATTATAAAACCTCTATTAAGATTAAAACGAGTTGTCAAGACATAATTAATTTGACTAGGAGCACAATTAAAATAATCTGCAAGTTCGTTTCTAGATAAATTTAGGTCATTATTTTGCCCCAAAGTTGATAAAATAAAATTTTCTATAACATCACTTATTGTAGCCATCTTGCCCTCCTTTGTTTAACTAGTTTGACTTTCTTTGACCTTTACATATTATTATATTTATTTTGTTTTGTCAACAATATTTTAAAAGTTTAATTTATATTTTTTGCTTTCACATATTTTCTTTTAAATTAAGAACTTTTAAAAATTATTAAGATGAGTTAAATATGTATATATTTGTTATTTTGAAAATAAATAAAAATCCACAGATTAATTATGTACACTCTCATTTTTGACCGAAAATTTTAACGAAAAGTTAAGAAAAATATAAAAAAAAGACTATTTTAAGTAGGCTGGTCTTAAAATAGTCAAAATTGATAAATATCTTTAAAAAAGCAAGTTCTAGAGATATTTATCTGGTGCCGAAGGCCGGACTCGAACCGGCACGGAGTTGCCCCCGAGGGATTTTAAGTCCCTTGTGTCTACCATTCCACCACTACGGCTAAAATAAAACAAGTATTTTTGGTAAGGCTTCATGCAAAAACACATAATTCCCATAATACTTGTTTATGCTTTAACTGATAGTTAAATTTGTCATTTGATATACAAAATTCAAAAAGTACTGAAAACATACGCAAGTACTAAAAGAACCATGGAGGCACCACCCAGATTCGAACTGGGGGTAAAGGTTTTGCAGACCTCTGCCTTACCACTTGGCTATGGTGCCATATTTACTTTTTGGTGGGAACAATAGGACTCGAACCTATGACCCCTTGCTTGTAAGGCAAGTGCTCTAACCAACTGAGCTATGCTCCCGCAAAAAGTTGGAGCGGAGGACGGGATTCGAACCCGCGACGTTCACCTTGGCAAGGTGACGCTCTACCACTGAGCCACCCCCGCATAATCCATAAAAATTTGCACTTTCGAAAGTACTCTTGTAATATAGCAAAATAGTTTAACTTCGTCAAGAACATTTTGATAATAATTTAATTTTTTTTATAATAATTTTAGTTTTTAACCACATCTGTTTAATATGATTTAGAAAAATATTTTGTTAAAATTATCACAATCAAATTAAATCCTATTCTTGGCAGGGGAAGAGGGATTCGAACCCCCATCGATGGTTTTGGAGACCATTGCTCTACCATTGAACTATTCCCCTACAAAACTAAAACAAAGTTATTGTATAACAATGTTTTAGCATTGTCAAATATTTATTGTTTATTATTTTGCGACATCTTGCGCTCTTGTTTCTCTGATTACATTTACCTTAATTTGTCCTGGATATTGCAACTCTGCTTCAATTTTTCGTGCTATATCTTTTGCCAAGAAGACCATTGCATTGTCATCGATTTCGTCCGGTTTCACGATAATTCTTATTTCCCTACCCGCTTGAATCGCATAAGATTTATCTACACCTTTAAAACCATTTGCGATTTTTTCTAGATTTTCAAGCCTTTTAATATAAGCATCTAACAATTCCCTTCTAGCACCAGGTCTACTACTAGAAATAGCATCTGCTGTTTGGACTATTATCGCTTCTAGCGAATGAAATTCGACATCACCGTGATGGGCTTCTATACAATGAATAACATCTGGTGATTCTTTATATTTTTTTGCTAGGTCAACCCCAATAGAAATATGTGTCCCTTCTTGTTCATGGTCTAATGCTTTACCTATGTCGTGTAAAAGACCGCCACGTTTGGCTATTTTTACATTTGCTCCAAGTTCTTCTGCAAGTAATCCTGCTAAATGGCAAACCTCCAAACTATGTTTTAAAACATTTTGCCCATAACTAGTTCTAAACTTTAATCTACCAAGAATTTTTACTAGTTCAGGGTGAAGTCCTATAACACCTGCCTCATATACGGCATTTTCACCTGCTTCTTTAACCATTGCATCTACGTCTTTTTGTGCTTTATCAACAATTTCTTCTATTCTTGCAGGGTGAATTCTTCCGTCCATAATAAGTTTTTCAAGTGCCACTCGTGCAATTTCCCTTCTATATGGGTCAAAAGCAGAAAGCACTACGGCTTCCGGAGTGTCATCAATAATCAAATCTACTCCTGTCGCATTTTCTATTGCTCTAATGTTACGACCTTCTCTACCTATAATTCTGCCCTTTAACTCATCATTAGGTAAAGGTACTACCGTGACTGTAATCTCAGAGGTAATATTTGTTGCACACCTTTGAACGGCAAGAGTTAAAATTTCTCTCGCCTTTTTCTCAGCATTTTCCACGGCTTCGTCTTCCATTTTTCTAACAAGGCTAGCGCAATCGTGCTTTGCTTGTTCAACGAACATATCTGTTAATTGTTTTTTTGCCTCTTCTTTTGTCATATTAGACACTTTTTCAAGTGCTGTTATAATTTTTTCTTGTGCTTTATTTAACTCTTGCTGTGAGTGTTCTAATGCTAGTTCCTTTTCTTTTACCTGCGAAAAAGTATCATCTAAATTTTCTGCTCGTTTATCAAGTGCCTCCTCTTTTCTTGTTAAAGATTCTTCCCTTAAAAGTAGTCTATTTTCAGACTTAGATATTTCGTTATATCTTTCTGCAATCTCAGCATCACATTTTTCTTTTAAAGTATGAATTTCTTCTTTTGCTTCTAATATGGCCTCTTTTTTTGCCGTCTTAGCCTCGGCATAGGCATTTTCTAGTATTTTAGTTGCATTGTTTCTTGACTGAGAAGATTTTCTTTGAATTAAATAATATGTTACTCCACCACCAATTCCTAAGCAAAGAACACCAGCAACTAAAATCCACACAAAATGTACCATTCTAGTTACTCTTCCTTTTTTTTAATTTATCAAAATTCAATAAGAATTATATTAAAGACTAATATTACTTATATTTTTGACTACAAATAGTTTAACAACATACTTTTTACTTGTCAACCAAATTAGTTTTAACAATTATTAAAAAAGGAAAAAACAAACTAAATCATTTTATCTTAAATGAAAATAAAATTGTATTTTCATAGTTTTATATCTAAAATTTCAATGTTATTTATCGCATCATTAATTAAAAATTCTCTATTTAGATGCTCTTCATTTTTTTTAACTTTATCTAAACTAGGGTGAGTAGATGGTCTTTTTGGTAAAAACACACTACAACAATCTTCATACGGCAAAATCGATGTTTCATAAGTTCCTATTTTTTCTGCAATTCTAGCAATTTCTACCTTATCAAAGGCGATAAGTGGCCTAAAAACAACCAAATTTTGTGCCATTTTGTTAGTAGATGTTATTCCTTCTACTGTTTGACTAGCCACCTGCCCCAAATTCTCCCCAGTTATAAGCGAATTACAATTATTACTTTTTGCTACTTTATCTGCTATTTCCATCATAAATCTTCTAACTATTGTAACCATAAATTCATCATCACAATTTTTATGAATTTCTTCTTGTATTTTGGTGAAAGGCACAATATAAAGCCTAATATCACCGGTATAATTTTTTATTATATTCGCTAGTGTAATTACTTTTTGTTTTGCTTGCTCGCTTGTATATGGATAACTATGAAAATGTATTGCGCTAATTTTTAATCCCCTTTTTGCCATCATAAAACCTGCAACTGGGCTGTCTATACCACCACTTAAAAGCAACATTCCTTCTCCTGCGGTGCCAACAGGCATACCCCCTAAACATTCTATTTTGTCATAATAGACATAGGTCTTCTTATTTTGCCTAATTTCAACAAAAACAACCTTCTGTGGGTTATGGACATCAACTTTGGAAGTTTTGTTGTTATCTAAAATTATTCCTCCTAGTTTTCTTTCAAGTTCTGGGGATTTTACAGGAAATTTCTTGTCAGCCCTTTTTACTTCTACTTTAAATGTTTGATTATTAATCTTAATATTTTTTATTGCGTCTACTATTCCATTAATATTAGACTCTATCTCCCTTGCGACACTTATAGACACAACACCAAAAATATTTTTAATAGAAGATATAATTTGTTGCTTATCATCTAAATTAAAATTCTCAACAATAAACCTTCCTTCTGTGCGAGTTAGTTTTAGGTTAACCCCCCTAAGTCTTCTTTGTATATTTTTAAAAAGGGTATTTTCAAAAAACATATAGTTTTTACCTTTTAAAAAAATTTCCCCAAATCTAATTAAAATAACTTCTTTCATATTTTCCCTTTTAAGTATTAACTTCTTCAAAGTATTTTTTAATATTTTCAACAAAAATGTCTATTTCGTTTTTAGTATTATTGGCACAAAAACTGACCCTAATCGCACCTAAAATCTCGCCTTTTGAATACCCAATACTATGCAAAACACGATTACCTATCTTATTTGTAGAACAAGCAGAACCAGTGCCAACCAAGATATTTCTTGATTCTAAATAACGCATAATAGTTTCTCCCCTATTACCCTCAAAAATAAGACTTATAATATATGGGGAGCAGTTCTCATCTGAAACAACCTTAACCGTTTTGCCTACGTTTTTTAATTTATTTAAAAGATAATTTTTTAATTCTAGAACTTTTCTATAATTTTCACACTGATTTAAAGAAGATACCTTTATTGCTTCCATAAAAGAAGAAATCCCAGGATAATTTATTGTCCCAGACCTTAAACCAAATTCTTGCTCACCACCATAATTTATGTTTTTTAGTTTAGTGCCTTTTGATATATATAAAGCCCCTACACCTTTTAGTCCGTGAATTTTATGTGCAGATACAGACAATAAATTTATTTTGCAGTTTGTCACATCAAGTTTTATTTTGCAAAAGGACTGAACAGCATCAACATGAAAGACTGCATCGGGAGACTTTTGGTCCAAAATGTTTCGAATTTTTTTTAAATCATTTATTGCCCCTGTTTCGTTGTTAACACTCATAATGGAAACAAAACAAGTGTCACTATCACACTTATTTTGCAAATCATCATAGTCAATTTGTCCGTTTTTCTGTAAATTTATAAACTCAACATTATATCCTCGTTCTCTTAAATTAACAGCACAATTATAAACTGCCGGGTGTTCCCCAATAGAAAATAAATATTTTTTTTGTTTATTAAAGCAAGACCCAAAAACTGCTAGATTGTCTGATTCTGTTGCGCCAGACGTAAAAATAATATTATCTGATTCATTTCCATTTAACAATTTAATAATTTGTTTTCTAAATGAATTCAAATTATTAAATAAATTAAACGACGGCAAATATCCGGCAGAGGCATTAAAATATTGCTCTTTTGAATTTTTATAAAAATTTTCTATCACTTCACTATATGGTTCAGTCGTAGCCGCATTATCAAAATAAATCATATTTTACCCCCATTTTTGCAAAGATAAGATTATAGTTTAAGTTCTATTCCTTTTTGCTTAAAAGTATTTATTACATTAGAATGAAATTTATCTATATCATCACTTGTTATGTTTCTTTCAAATGACGTTAATTCATAATGCAAAGTATAACTTTTAGAACCATTTTCGTTTTCGTAAATATCAAGTAAAGACACGTTGTAATTAAATTCACTCTTTAAACTATTTGCAAGTGTGATTATATCCTTATATAAACTACCCTTAGGAATAATAAAGTTAAAATCTAATTTTGTTATAGGAAATTTGCTAATTTTTTCAAATTTTGTACTACTAGGTTGGATATCAACTAAACTTGTAAAATTAATTTCCAAACCAACAATTGAACAATTATCTTCTATTGCGTCACTTTGTTTTGGGTGAAGAATGAAAATGTCGCCTATCTCCTTTTTATTACAATAAATTGTATAATAATTTTTTTGGTGATAGTAGTCAATAGTTGGAGTTTTTAAATTCAAACTATATTTTACATTAGCAACATACTCTAAGATATAATCTAAAATTGTTTTTGCTTCAAACAAAAGATTTGTGTTTTCTTTGGTTTTGGAATATAGCACGATGCCCAAACTTTTAGTTTCGTCCGCAAGAGAATTAGTTTTTAACCCCTTTACTACCCTACCAATTTCAAAAGTGCCAAAGTCATCAAAGTAGGTTTTATTTTCATCTATAACTTTTAATAAGGAAGGTATTATACTGCTCCTAATTTGACTATTTTCTTTACTCAATGAATTAACACATTTAATATAACAAGTTGGAGAAATTTGTATTTTAGAATTAAAAGCCTCGTCATACCAAAGATACGAATGGGTTTCGTTTAAATTAAACCTGTCTGCCAAAGCATACTTTATATCATATTCCAATTGAATATTTCTATCTAAAATAGTAGGTTTAATAATCTGTCTTATAGATTTTGGAGTGATATTGTCATAGCCATAAATTCTAGTTACTTCTTCTACTAAATCTGCCTTACCATTAATATCCTTTGTTGCCCTAAATGACGGAACTTCGAATTTATACTTTCCGCTTTTGTTTTCTAACAACTTAAATTCAAGACTAGTTAAAATTTTTAATATAGTGTCTTCCGAAATACTAATTCCGACATATTTATCTATGAAATCCTTACTAATTTCTATTTCTAACTTTGGATATCTTTTATTATACACATCGCAAATACTCGACGAAACAACCGCCCCAATATCATATTTTTTAACCAATTTTACATATCTTAAAAGTGCAATTTTGGTAAGTTCTGGGTCAAGAGATTTTTCGTACCTACCGCTTGCCTCGGTTCTGAGCCCAAGAGAAATAGCAGTAGTCCTAACTTTGTACGAATCAAAATTTGCAGACTCAATGAGAACACTTGTGGTTTTATCTGTAATTTCACTGTTTTCACCACCCATTATCCCCGCGATGGCAACAGGCTCATCATTAGTAGCAATTACCATACAGCCCTTTTTAAGTAGCCTTTCTGTACTATCTAAAGTTTTAAATTTTAAGTCATTATTTAGATTATAAACTTCAATTTTCTTTACAATATCACCATCAAAAGCGTGCATAGGTTGACCAAGTTCTAACATAATGTAGTTAGTAATATCTGCCAAAAAATTAATACCGCGCATACCGCAATAATATAATCTTATCTGCATATTAAGTGGAGATTTCTTTCTAGTGATGTTGCTCATACAAGCGGTTGTATATCTATAACAACTATCACTTTTTACATCTAGATTTATATTTTTTTTATTTTTAAAAGAACTCTCATCTTCTAAGTCAAGAGATTTTAGCGGTCTGTTAACAAGCGAAGCAATCTCTCTTGCAATTCCATAATGACCCCAAAGGTCGGGCCTGTTAGTTAAAGACTTATTGTCAATTTCAAAGACAATGTCTTCTATATCAAGAACCTGCTTTATGTCTTTACCCACTTCTGCATCGTCATCTAGTTCTACAATCCCGCTATGGTCGTCAGAAATCCCAATTTCGTCCCCGCCACAACACATACCAAAACTTTCTACACCCGCAAGGGTTGCTTTACCAATGGTAACATCGCCCAATTTTGCACCTATTTTTGCAAGTGGAGTTTTAAGTCCTACCCTAACATTAGGTGCCCCACAAACAATCTGCAAAATTTCGTCTTTTGTATCCACTTTAAGTAAATGTAACTTTTTGCTGTTTGGAACGTTTTCCACACTCAAAATCTGCCCCACTACAACATTACTAATGTCTTTACCCTTATATTCAACACCTTCTACTTCGGCAACACCCATTGTAAATTTATAAATTAAATCGTCAATGTTTACCCCGCTTAAATCTACAAAATCTTTTATCCAATTAATCGAAACTCTCATATTTTTCTCCCCACTACTTAATTTTTGCTTGCGACAAAGCCTTTATATTTCCGCTGTTTAACAACCTAATCTCTGTTATGTCGTATGTCATCATAGCCAACCTAGAAAAACCCAACCCAAACGCAAAGCCTTGGTATTCTTCTGGGTCAATTCCGCCCATTTTTAAGACTTCTGGGTGAATCATTCCGCACGGGCAAAGTTCAATCCACCCACCGTGTTTGCAAACCCTACACCCCCTACCATCGCAATAAGGGCAAGAAATATCAAGTTCAAATCCCGGCTCAACAAACGGGAAAAATCCCGGTCTTAGACGAACTTTTATCTCCTTTTGAAAAACATTTTTAAGCATTTCTTCCATAAAATAAATTAGGTTTGCAACCGAAACGTCTTTGTCTATCATCATACCTTCTATCTGGAAAAATGTGTTTTCGTGACTCGCGTCCAATTCTTCATTTCTAAAACACCTTCCCGGAAAAATCGCTTTTAATGGAGCGCCATATTTACGCATAATTCTGTTTTGCGCAGCAGATGTGTGAGTCTTTAAAACCTGACCATTTTCTAAATAAAAAGTGTCCTGCATATCACGTGCAGGGTGATTTTTAGGTATGTTTACCGCCTCAAAGTTATTATATTCGGTTTCTATTTCGTTGCCGTCTTCAACAGTAAAGCCCATACTTAAAAATATGTCTATTAGTCTATTTTGCAAAATTGTTATTGGGTGCAAACTTCCCCGTTTTTCTTGACAAGGTGTTGTAAGGTCTATATCTTTTGTTTTGCTTATTTTTTGCTCTATTTTTTCAATTTCAAAAGATTTTTCCTTGTTTTTTATTAATATAAATAATTCATTTTTAACCGAATTTAACTTCATTCCAAAAGTTTTTTTGTCTTCGTTAGGCAAATCCTTCATATTCCTTAAACTTTGAGTTATGATCCCCGTTTTGCCAAGATACTGCTGATAAAAATTGTTAAGTTCTGCGGTGTCTTTTATAGAGTTTAACTCTGCTTTTGCTTTTTTAAAAATTTCGTCAAGTTCTACCATAAAAATAATATCCTTTTATAAGTTTTTGCCCTAAAAAATAAAAAAAGCCCAAAGTTTTACCTTAGGGCGAAAAACCGCTGTACCACCTAAATTTAACCTAGAAAAATCCAAGTCCTTATTTTTGCTATAACGGGCAACCCCGCCTTCCCCTACTAAAAACTTTCAAGGAAAGGGCTAGAAAGTGAATTCGCCTTATTTCATCTAATGAACTTTATCTCAGCATTTATAAGTTCTCTCTGTATTAGAAGCGAATAAAAAATTCTCTAAGACTACTGGTCTTTCATCATCGCCTTTTATTTTTTAGAACAAAAAAATTATACCAAACAAATAAAATTTGTCAACTATTTATAAAGGTCTGATAAATTAGTAGTGTTAAAGTACACAGACGGGACTTCACCCACAATTAAAAATTCGGAAACCAAATAATCTACACTATGCGTTATTACCTTTGACGTAAATGGCAAAATAAGCGATGCTTCGCTTTGCACCCTAACAAATATCTTGTGCGAAGTTTGGTTAATGCCAGCACTGGTAAAGGTGGTAAAAAAATCGCACTTTACCCTGCCTTTTGGCTCAACTATAAAGTTAATATCACTCCCCTTGCCTATAAAAAAGGATATCCCGCTTAACGTTCCTATTGGTATATTTATCCCTATTAAAGCATTGTCGTTTAAAATTTGTTGATTGGTTAAGGCAATATTATTACTAAGTTTGTTAATAGAAAAACTATTGCAATAAATTGACGTCACCGACTTATTATCACTATCGTAATTAATTGTAATTAAATCTTGATAGGATACATCATTTATGTCCCTTATGGCATTGTTGCTAGAAACAAGCAAAAGTTCCCTAACCTGTGCTTCTCCGTAACTTAAAATTAATGGGTTTACTATGTTGTTAAAATACATAAATATTAAAACAACACAAAAAAGTACCGTAAATAAAATTACAAAAAGTTTCTTTTTGTTGTGTCTTTTTTTTCTTATTTTAAACTTTGATAAAACATATTCTGACTCTATTTTATCACAATCCACATTTATGTTTATGACAAATATCTACAAAATATTACACCCTTTACGTCATTCTGAACGAAGTGAAGAATCCCCTATCTCGAAGACGTGTAACCTTTACAATAACCACATTGCTTTACTCATAACAACCGCTTAGAAAAGTCACCGCAAATTTTTTTTGACATTGTCAAACAAAATTTTCGTTTGGCGGTGAGAAGCGATGTCCGACCGAAAACGGTGCACTTTTCACATTTGCAAAAATGTGAATTGCACCAAAAAGGTCGTGACTGAGCGACTTAGGGGATATTTCGTCAGCCCATCAAGTAAGCAGACTCAATATGACGTACAGGGCTCCAAAAAATTAACAGACTTTTGCGAGTACTGTTATTTATATATTTTTAAGTTTTTTTTATACTAAAAAATGACGTGCCATATATTATCGCTATGTAGAAATAAGCATAGTACGAAAGCCAAAAATTGCCTCACTAGCAGTAAAGGTCTCATCAAAACCGCAACAAAACACACCGGAATTTGTCATATCACCGACGGTACCACTACGCATACAGCCAAAAAACTCGCTGTCGGAATTAAATGCCCAGCAATAATCTGCTAAACCACTGTTTTTACCACTTTCCTTTGTAGGCATACCAATTAGACTTTCTATACCTGTTTCTGACGTTATACTGCTTGTTCCTAGATAATTATAATTACCATTCTCGCCAGGTAACGCATAACTTAGCCTTGTATAATTTGCATCTTCTAATCTATCAAAATTTATGCTTCCGTTTGGGCCTCCATCTACACTATCTGTAATCCAGTTTTGTGTAGTATAGTCATAGTCTTCGTAATTTATATATGCCCACAAATCTACACTATCACTTGCAACTGCCACCCCAAATATCCAAGTCCATACGTTCCCCCAAGGGTTTGCTTGTCCTAAGCAAAATACTGACGTGTACTTATCACTACCTACGTAGCCGTCTAGTAAATATCTATTATTTGTATCTTCGTTGGTGTATACCAAAAATTGCGTCGCATATAGCCCGTGCTTACCATTATCTACATAATCCCTATATGTATAACCATAATTCATACCTGCGGCATCATAACCACTTGGACTTAATATGTAATCTCCTTCGTATTCCCCGCCACTTTCCGTATTTAAAATATATTCTGCGGTATTTGCGCTATTGCTGTTATACACACCAATGGTTCCACCGCCTTTTGACGCAAAAAAGGCATCTTCTTTTGTGGTAATCGGAATTCCATTAGCATTAATAAAATTTTCAATTATTGCGTCGTTGTACGGAATAAATGTATAACTATTTCCATACCCAACTTTTTCCTGAGAGTTATTATCCGCGTATTTTACTAAATATAGTAGATTATAAATGTATGCAGTATAATTTTCTCCTTGTACACCTGTGGCGGTCTTATATTTTTCAGATAGTTCCGAATTTTCCCACTCTTTTGTTAAATTACTTGCCCACAGCATCATAGTAGTTTGAGTAACATCAGGAGAAGTGGCTTGGCTATCATCTACACCATCGTTGTAATTGTAGTTTGTAATTAAGTAACTTGTACTGCCATACGTTACTGGGGTACTATCATAGATATAACTTCTACAAATTACCCCGTGATCATTTTTTGCTACACTATGGTCTGCATTAAATATCGTTGCTTCAAAGGTGGCAGTATACCAACCTTTGACATACACTGGGGTTATTCCTGCTGGTA